>JBGTKC010000137.1:0-51336 GCA_041744755.1 Saprospiraceae bacterium | reverse complement strand
CGAGACGTGGAGTAGGCCCGACTTGCCCTTGAAGTCGACGAAGACCCCGTACGGCATCACCGTCGCGACGACGCCCTCGAAGGTATCGCCGACCTCTGGTGAGAACGTGATGTCACGGATGCGCGCCATCGCCTTGTCGATAGACGCCTTGTTCGGGCTCGAGACCGTGACGTAGCCCTTCCCGTCGATCTCCTCGATGTTGATCGTGGCACCGGACTGCTCCTGGATGTCCTGGATGATCTTACCACCCGGTCCGATCACGGCACCGATGTAGCTCTTGTCGATGACGACCTGCTCGAGGCGCGGCACGTGCGCCTTCATCTCCTGGCGGCCTTCGCTGATAGACTCGGCCATCTTGCCGAGGATATGGATCCGACCTTCCTTCGCCTGGTAAAGCGCCTTCTCGAGCTGCTCGTACGGCAGTCCGTCGATCTTGATGTCCATCTGGCAGGCGGTGATGCCCTTCTCCGTACCGGTCACCTTGAAGTCCATATCGCCGAGCGCGTCCTCGTCACCGAGGATGTCGGAGAGGATGGCAATCTTACCGTCCTGCGCAATCATACCCATCGCAATGCCTGCGACCGGACGGATCAGCGGCACACCGGCATCCATGAGCGCCATCGAACCGGCACACACCGTCGCCATCGAACTCGAGCCGTTCGACTCGAGGATATCCGACACGATCCGCGTCGTGTACGCCCAATCCGCCGGCATCACTTGCTTGATGGAGCGGGCGGCCAGGTTGGCGTGACCTACCTCGCGCCGGCCTGGGCCGCGCATCGGCTTCACCTCCCCCACGGAGTAGGGCGGGAAGTTGTAGTGGAGGATAAACTTCGAGAACGTGAGGCTGTGCGCCACGTCCACCATCTGCGAGTCGGTCTTGGTTCCGAGGGTCACGCTCGTGAGCGATTGCGTCTCGCCACGCGTGAAGATCGCCGAACCGTGAGTCGACGGTAGGTAGTCGATCTCGGTCCAGATGTCGCGCACGGTGGTCGTGTCGCGGCCGTCGAGGCGCTTGCCCGTGTCCACCACCATCTGGCGGATCAATTTCTTCTGGAGCTTACCGTAGTAGTTCTTGAAGTGCCCGATCTTCTCTTTGGCTTCCGTATCCTCGCCGAGCTCCTCCTTGTAGGCGGCGACGAGTTCATCCTTAAGGTTCGTGAAGGCGTCCTTGCGGTCCTGCTTGTTGTGACCGCCGGCGGCAATCTTATTAATCCCTTCGCTGGCGCGCTTGGCCACTAAAGCTTCAATTTCCGGATTGGTTGGGGCTTCCGCCAAAACCCGCTTGTTCAGCGCTTTCGCACCGACCTTCTCGGCAAGTTCCTTCTGGGCAGCGATCTGGACCTTGATGGCGTCGTGGGCTGCCTTGATAGCTTCGATCAGAGCGGACTCCTCGACTTCCTTGCCTTCGCCTTCGACCATCATGACGTTCTCCGCGGTGGCGGCGACGATGAGTTCGAGGTCGGCATTTTCGAGGGCCTTGCGGCCTGGGTTTATGACGTACTCCCCGTCGATGCGCGCGACGCGACACTCGGAGATTGGTCCGTCGAACACGATGTCGCTCACCGCGAGCGCAGCCGAGCAAGCGAGCGCCGCGTAGGCGTCCGGTAGTTCGTCCTCGTCGGCAGACATGAGGTTGATGACCACCTGGGTGTCGTTGCGGTAGCCGTCCGGGAAGAGCGGGCGGATGGCGCGGTCGACGAGGCGGCTCACGAGAATCTCGTAATCGCTCAGTTTGGACTCCCGGCGGAAGAAGTTACCGGGGATGCGGCCCGCCGAGGCGAACTTCTCCTGGTAGTCAACAGACAGCGGGAAGAAGCTCACGCCATCGCGCTCGTGCTTGTCGGAGACGACACTACAGAAGAGCATCGTCTTGCCCACGCGCACCACTGCGGAGCCGTCGGCCAGCGAGGCCAACTTGCCGGTCTCGATCGTCACCTCCCGGCCGTCCGGAAGGTTGAAACTGGCGGTGATAGGGGTTTTCATGCCCATGATATGGTGGTTTTACTATTTACGATTTAGGGGGCGGCTTTCGCCAAAACGTACCAGCGCTGCGTTCAGACCGGCTGGGACACAAAAACAAAAGGTGTCGCCAAACTGGGTTGGCGACACCTTCTGTTCGTGTCGAATCGCTTAGCGGCGGATGCCGAGGTCGGCGATCAGCTCGCGGTAGCCTTCGAGGTTCTTCCGCTGGAGGTAGTCGAGCATCCCGCGGCGCTTACCGACCATGGTCAGGAGCGCGCGGCGACTCGAGTGGTCATTCTTGTTGGCGCGAAGGTGATCGGCCAGGGCGTTGATCCGGAACGTCCAGAGGGCTATCTGCCCCTTGGTGTCACCCGTGTTCTCGGCGGAGCCGGCGTACTTGGTGAAGATCTCGTCTTGTTTCTCTCGCGGTAGGTAGATAGGCATAAGGGCAGAAGCTAGCGTCGGCTATGCAGCGGGGTTAAGTTTTGCCGCAAGGCGCCCCGGAGTGCCGGAGCCACCGACAGGTGACCAAAAACGATCGCAGTGGATCTGGATTAGCGGCCGCGAAAGTAAGCACTACGCTCCACATAAGACGATCGAGAAATCACGTTGGCTACCCCGCGATCGTGTCGGCGAAATAGATGTAGAAGCCCGTGAGGAACAGCACTACCCCAAAGGCCACTGCATTGAAGAGTCCCGTGGTCTCGAACAGCCCCGTCTCGAGCTCTATAGCCTTGTGGTCATTCTGCCCGCGCTCGGTCCAGAGTACGGCGATGAGCGACAACGACGACAGCAACGTTACCCAGCCCAGCGTCGACTCGGCGGCCAGCGGGCCGGTGAAGGCCATCTTCGCTCCAGTAGCGACGGCGACCATCGTCAGGACGCCAATCAGAATGTAGCGGTAGATCGGACGCGTGGCGTTCGCATTGCCGTTCTTGGATTCGAGGCCGGAGATCAAGACCAGCGAAATACAGCACAGCAAGAAGGCCACCCCCATGCGGTCGAGGAAGGGCAGCTCCGGCATGAGCCAGCGGATCCCGAGCGAGAGCGGGATCGCGATGAGGATCGTGTAGAACGCCGCGTCGGCGGTGGTCCGCTTCCAAAACATCCCGAAGAGGAAGACGGCGAACACCCCCGGCGACACGAAACCCGTGTACTCCTGGATGTACTGGAACACCTGTCCGAGCGAATCGAGTCTGGGCGCCAGGATCGCGCCAACCAGCAGGGCCACGGTCCCGCTAATGCGGCCCACGTTGACGAGCTTCGATTCGCTGGCCGTCTTGTCGATGAGGTCCTTGTAGATGTCGATCGTGAAGATCGTAGAGGCCGAGTTGACCATCGACGAGATCGAGGAGCCGACCGCGGCCACGAGCCCGGCGAAGACGATGCCCTTGATGCCGACGGGCACGTGGTTGGTCAAGACCCACGCGAACGCCGAGTCGGCTTTAGGGATATCAGCGCCGAGCACGAGGGCCGCGATCCCCGGGACCACGACGATGATCGGGAGCATGAGTTTGATCACCGCCGCGAACGCGACCCCCTTCTGGGCCTCGCCCAAGGTCTGGGCCGCCAGTGCCCGCTGGATGATGTACTGGTTGGTGCCCCAGTAGTACAAGTTGGTAATCCACATTCCGCCGAACAGCACACCGATCCCAGGCAAGAGCGCGTACGGATTCTCGGAAAGGGTGCCGTTCCCGTCGGCGTCCGTGACCTGCTGATAGGTGTCGGTTCGTTCGAAAAGCATCTCGAAGTGACCGGGTACGGCGTCGTAGATCATCCCGAGTCCTGTAAAGAACCCCTCTCCCCCGCTCACGGCGTTGACCACGAAGTAGGACGCCAGGAAGCCGCCGATCACGAGGACCACCACCTGTGCCACGTCGGTCCACACGACGGCCTTCAGCCCTCCGAAGATCGAAAAGCTCGCCGAGTAGAGTACGAGGGCGATGATGCCGTAGATCAGGGGCACCCCGAAGAAGCTCTGAATGGCGAGCCCGCCGAGGTAGAGCACGGTTGAGATGTTGACGAATACGAATAGCGCAATCCAAAACACCGACATCAACGAGCGCGAGCGCCCATCAAAGCGTCGCTCGAGGAACTGGGGCATCGTGTAGATCCCTTCCTTTAAGAATATGGGCAGCAAAAACTTTGCGACCAAGATAAGGGTAATCGCCGCCATCATCTCGTAGCTCGCGATAGCCATCCCGAGCTCGAAGCCCGAACCATTCATGGCCAGAACCTGCTCGGTCGAAATATTACTCGCAATCAGTGATCCGCCGACCGCCCACCAGGGCAGCGCACGAGAGGCGAGGAAGTAGTCCTGCGCCGATTCGTTTTTGTCCTTGAGGGTGATCCAGATCCCAAAAGAGATCATCCCGATGATGTAGGCAAAAAAGATGACGAGGTCAACGGTAGCGAGGTCGGCGAACATGCAGTTGGGTATAGCTTTCGGGCCGAAAGCTAGGTCGACTGACCCATTCCTGACGAAAAGCTTTGCACACCGGCGTGCGCCACAATGGTCGTTCTACTTCTTAATCGCATACACCTGCTCCTCGTCGTCGCGGCGGACCGTGAGGTCGGGCGGCGCCCCGGCGCGGAGATCGTGCCCGGCGTTCACCTGTTGGAGGTGTGCCTTGCTGGCCACGTAGACCTTACTCCCGATCGGTAGGGTGAACTTGAAGCGCTGCCACGGGAGCAGCATGCTAGACTCCACCTGCGGATCGGCCTCACCCGGGCGGTAAATCACGAAGTTAACGTTGCGGAACCGCCCCTTGTCGTTGCGCAGGTAGAACGTCACCTGGTCGGTAGGCTGTTGTGCGTTCTGCGCGTGAGCCCCGATCACCACCGCGTTGGGCACGTCCGGCGAACGCTCCGACAGTACAGCAGAAAAGATGGCGACGCAGAAGATGAGCTTGGTCATTTTGCGAACAGGTAAAAGGCCACGTTGACCCGGTGTACAATCTCGATTTCGCCGGTGGCAATCCCGGGGCCGCTTTCCATCGAGGATGCCGACATCCGGTAGGCAACCGGCCCGTAGTCGGGAGCGTCGATGTCGGTGATGGAGTACGCCGGGCCGATCGGCTGGCCCAACGCCCCGGCCAGCGCCTGCGCCTTCGTGCGGGCGTCCACGACAGCCTTGGCGCGTGCTTCGGTCTTGACGCTCTCCGCGTTGGAGTACCCGAAGTTCGGTCCGTTGATCGCGGTCACGCCACGCTGCAGTAGCCCCGTGTTGATCTCGTCGAACCCATCGACCTTCCGCAGCATCACCTGGATCTGCTGGTCGGCCACGTAGCGGACCTGCAGCTGCTGCGGGTCCTGGTACCGTACGCCAATGCTGAGGTACTGTGTCTGGATGTCCTTGGCCTCGACCCCGCGCTGCTTGAGGTAGTCGACGATGTCGCGCACGCTCGCGGCGTTCTCCTGTTTTGCCTTGAGCAAATCCTCCCCCTCGCTGTGGACCCCGATCGAGAACGTGAGTTGGTCGGGCATGAACCGGGCCTTGTACTCGCCCGTCACCGTCACGAGGGCTGGGGGAACTGGAAGTGTCTCCATCTGGCCAAAACTAAGCTCCGGGCCAATCGCGCCCGCCATCAAGCAAAGTAGTAGAAAGGTTGCCTTCATGAAGACCTTAACGCGCTGGCGGGGCATTTGTGGGTGATCGCTTTCGCAAAACAATGTATCCCCGCGCGGGTCTACTTCCCAATGCAAAAATTTGAGAAGATGCTCTCCAGCAAGTCTTCCACGCTGATCTCCCCCGTCACTTCGCCGATGAAGTGCAGAGCTTGGCGTAGGTCTAGTGCAACGAGGTCACCGCTCAACCCTGTCTCCACTCCGTGCGCTACCCTCGCCAGTGCCGCGTTGGCGGCCAGCAAAGCTGTCCGGTGCCGGACGTTCGACAGAATCACATCGCCGGTCGCTGCATGCTGTCCGACCCCTACCGCAAACAAGCACTCGCGAAGTAGTCCCAAGTTCATGCCCTCGGCCGCGACCATCGGCACGAAGGTGTCTCGCGTGAGGTCGGTGTGCGTATAGTGCTCGAGCTTGGCGTATGGATTGAGGTCCATCTTGTTGGCTACCCCAATCACGCTAAGGTCTTCGCGACCGAGTGTCGCGAGGTCCGCGGCTACTTCCGCCGGGCTCGTCATCACTACGTCCCAGACGTAGACCAAGACTGCAGACTGTGCCACAGCCGCCATCGTGCGCCCGACACCCAGCGCCTCGATGTCGTCTGTCGCCTCTCGGATGCCGGCGGTATCACTGATGCGGAAGCGCACGCCGTCGATGTCGAGCACGGCATCGATTGTGTCGCGTGTCGTCCCCGCAATCGGGCTTACGATGGCGCGGTCCTCCGCGAGCAAGGCGTTCAGCAAAGTGCTCTTGCCCGCGTTCGGTCTTCCGGCCAGCACCACAGCGACGCCCTCGCGGATCGCACGTCCGGTCTCGAAGGAGTCGACGAGTCGCGCGATCCGCCGGTCCGCGGCCTGCAGCGTGGCCAGGAGTTGAGGCCTGTCGGCAAAACTCACGTCCTCCTCCCCGAAGTCATTCTCGAGTTCGATGAGGGCGGCGAAGTCGATGAGAACTTTCCTAAGCGCGCTCATCTCCTGGCGCAGCGCGCCGTTGAGTTGCGTGCGCGCCAGTCGGTGGGCCGCGGCACTCTCAGCGGCGATCAAATCTCCGACCGCCTCCGCCTGCGTGAGATCCAGCCGGCCGTGGAGGAAGGCTCGCTCCGTGAACTCGCCGGGCCTGGCCAGACGAGCGCCGGCGCCCTCGCACTCTTCCAAAATTCGGCGCTGGAGGTAGCGCGAGCCGTGGCAACTGACCTCCACCACGTCCTCACCGGTGTAGGAGTGCGGGGCGGCGTAGACACTTAGCACGACGTCGTCGATCACCGCGGAAGGACACGCGTCCCCTCCTGGCACGCGGCCCACCTCTGGTCTCGCGAGCCACAATCCGTAGGTGGTCCGCCCGACCATAGCCCGCAACTCTTCAACGGTCGTACTTCCGAAGCATCGGCCCTCCGGGGCCGCCACTCCGCCAGTCCTCACGAAAGCGCCGCGCGCGATCGCATGCGCCTCCGGACCCGAGATCCTCACTACGGCGATGCCGCCGGCCCCGGGCGCAGTGGCGATCGCGACGATGGTCTCGGCAGCGGAGCTTGTCACAGTCGGCAAACCTATTTCTCATTTGCGGGAAATGGCGTACTTTTGCGCCCTCATTTACCGACCGATGAAAAAGGAAATCCACCCTAGCAGCTACCGTACCGTCGTCTTCAAGGACTTCAGCGTCGACAAGTCATGGCTCGGGCGCTCTTGCGCGCGCTCTAACGAGAAGGAGACCTGGGAAGACGGCAAGGAGTACCCCGTCATCAAGCTCGAGATCAGTGCCGAGTCGCACCCCTTCTTCACCGGCAAGATGAAGTTCGTCGACACGGCCGGTCGTATCGACAAGTTCAACAAAAAATTCCAGACCTCGCGTTTTGCCAACAAGGAGCGCGCGGAGTCGTAGGCGCGAGCCGCAGTGGAGCAGGTTTTCACGAAAGTGTCCACCTTCTGCTCTAGAGATTCCAGTCGGAGCTTACTCCGGCTGGAATTTTTAATTTTGTACTACCCTCACCTTCGTCGCGTCTGAGGCACGTGGGCAAGCTAGGTGCGACTATCTAGCGCTCTCCCGTACCCGTGTGCGCGAGCACTCGATCGCGCGCTGGAGGGCTCCCGAAATCTCGTCCATGGCCAAACGCACGCTGATCCTCTTCGACGACCAGGCGTGGGCAGGCCTGCTTCCTCTCACGTGGCTAAGGCCCGTATGCGAGTTGCGCGTGGGCGCCATGACGCTGCGGGAGCGCTGGGAGCGACGCCTCAACGGGCTGGCGACCCCGCTCACGCAAGACTACCTCGCCGACGGGTTCCCGCTCCACGTCGCACTCGACAACTACTTCATCAATGCCAGCCTCCTGCCGACGGCCGATCTCGTGCGTGAGATCACAGAACTTGGCGCGGGCGAGGCCCTCACGAAGGGCGACGAACTGCTGGCCGCGAGACTCGGCCGCGACGCCATCGTGAGCCTCAGCGGAGTAGACGGCGAACTCGACACGCTGCCCGGCTACGAGTACGAAGGCGAGGTCACCTTCCTCCGTCGGCCTTACGATCTTTTCCTACACAATGCACGCGTGATCGCCGAGGACATCGAACTTTTGACCGAGGGGCGTGCGTCGGCGGACCTCAGTCCTACCAATACCGTGATCGGGGAGGGGATCGTCTTCATCGAGGTCGGCGCGAGCTGCGAGGCCGCCGTCATCAACACGACCCAAGGCTCGGTGTACATCGCTCGGGACGCCCAGGTCATGGAGGGCTGCTTGCTCCGCGGACCGATCATCGTCGGCGAATCTGCCGTGTTGAAGATGGGCGCGAAGATCTACGGCGGCACGACCGTCGGACCGCACTGCAAGGTCGGTGGCGAGGTCAACAACGTGGTCTTCCAGGGGAGTTGCAACAAAGGCCACGACGGCTACCTGGGCAACGCCGTCATCGGGCAGTGGTGTAATCTCGGGGCGGATACCAACGCCTCGAACCTCAAGAATAACTACGCCGAGGCGCGGGTGTGGCACTACGAGACCGAGCGATTCGAGCCCAGCGGGCTACAGTTCTGTGGACTCATCATGGGTGATCACGCGAAGTGCGGCATCAATACTATGTTCAACACGGCCACGGTCGTAGGTGTTGGCGCGAACGTCTTCGGCGATGGTTTCCCTCGGACATTTATCCCAGATTTTTCTTGGGGTGGCGCGGCCGGTCAGACCACATTCGAGTTAGTCAAAATGATAGAGACCGTCGAGCGGGTCTACGCGCGGAGAGGGTTGGCGGTCTCGGAGCGCGAGCGTACGATCCTGAAAGCTTGTTTCGCCCTTACGGCAAAACATCGCCGCGGCGAACCTAGGCTACGCAAAGTGACAAAAGATGGACCCCTGTAGATGGCCTATCTCCCCTACCCCCGCTGGCGTAAATGGCTAAGCTATTTAATGGACCAAACCTTGGAGTTCGGCGAGGGCGACCACGGTGATGAATTGGCGGTCCTCCTTCGCAAAGGCAAGCTGTTGCTACAGTCTAACGGCGCCATTTACAGTTGGGAAGACAACTACTACAACTTCCGCCGCGCCTTCGAACGACTGGACTGGGAGGCGCTCCCGGGAGACCGTGTACAGCTGCTCGGGCTCGGGCTGGGTAGCGTGCCGCAGATGACCGAGGAACTGTTCGGTAAACGGCTAGACTACACCGCAGTCGAGTACGATGAAGCTGTCGTGGCTCTGGCCGAAGACTACTTGCTGTATCGCCTCCACTCCAACATCACAACTGTCATCGCGGACGCAGCCGTCTACGTCGCGCAGACGCGCGAACGGTTCGACCTCGTTTTGGTCGACATTTTCGTCGACGACAAAATTCCTGAGGTCTTCAATACCGCCGGTTTTGCCGAAAGGCTAAAAACCCTGCTCGTGCCCGGAGGCTGCGTCATCAGCAACCGCCTTACGTTCCGCGCGGCCGATAAGTCGATTGCGGAAGTGTACTACCGAGACGTCTGGAAGACCGTTTTCGAGAATGCGGCCATGCTTGATGTTTCGAGCAATTGGATGCTGTTCTCCGACGAGCGATTCCTGCTGGCGGAGGAAGAAGGCAAGCGATCGTGAAGCAAGACTAGCCTGCACGAGGCTCAGGCCGGTATCCTCTTTTCGAATAAGCGGGAAGACCGTGTTAAAGCTGCCAGACGGTGCTCCGCGGGACGATATTGAAAATTTTCAATCTAAAATTTTCACATTTCACCCCCCATACTCAACCCCCGTCTCCTCGATCGCGATCGACTGCTCATTGGGCTTGCGCAATTGCGCGGCCACTGGCTTGCCGATGAAAATGACGTGGTCGCCCGCCGGCATGATCGTTTCCTCGAGCGAGAACTCGATCACCCCGAGACCCTCGGTGAGTATTGGCGCGCCCGAATCACCCTTGTCGAAATGATGACCGTTGACCTGATCATCGGTAAAATCGACGGCCCCCACGAACTCCTTGACGAGACCCCTGTCACCCTCGCCGAGGATGTGGATGGCGAAATTGTGGCTCTTCTCAATGGTTTCGCGCAAATTGGAATCGTGCTGGACGGCAATGGCGACGAGCTCCGGCTCCATGCTTACCTGCATCGCCCAGCTTACGGTGCTCGCGCTGACCCAGTCGTGATTCCGGGTTACGAGCTCGTCTGCGGGCTTACGGCTCGTGACGATGTAGATGCCGTAGTTGAGTTTCTTGAGGGTGTCGGAGATCGTAGTCGGGTCGCTCATTTCAATTGGGTAAGGAGGCGTTGTAGTGCCAGCTCGAACGACAGTGCCGCGGCCTAGGTTCGGTCGGAGTCGTCGAAGCGGACGCGTTCGCGGGGTCCGCGCTTGACCCACTCCCGTGGCGGACGCAGGCCCCAGTAGTAAGCGAGGGCGAAGCCGCTGACGAGGTGCCAGATGCCCCACCAGGCCAGGACGAGGGCCATGCCGCCGTACTGCGGGAAGAACGTGAAGACTAGCGTCATACCGAGGCCTGAGTTCTGGAGGCCAGTCTCCAGGGACACCGTGCGGGAGTTCATCTGTCCGAGCCCGCAGGCGCGCGCGATCCAGTAGCCCCCGAGCAGCGCCAAACCATTGTGCGCAGCCGTCATCCAGAACACGACCTTGACGTAAGCACCGATTTGCGAGAGGTTGCCGTAGATGGCGATCAAGACGAAGGCAATAAAGATCACGGCGCTCAGGATTTTGAAGGGCTTGCGGAGTCTGTTGGCCCAGCTGGGTCTGAACTCATTTAGCCCGACGCCTATCACCACGGGCACGAGCACGAGGAAGAAAACGGTCGTGGCCATGTCCCAGAAGTCGAGCTCGAGACTGAGCTGCTTTTGGAGCGCCTCCGGGAGCCACCCCTGCCAGAAGGCGAAGGCGAGTGGCGTGACGACGGCCGCGCCTAGGGTAGTGACGGCCGTGAGCATCACCGACAGCGCCGTGTTCGCCTTCGCGAGGTAGGTAGCGTAGTTGCTCACGGACCCCCCGGGGCAGACCCCCAGCAAGACCATGCCCAGCGCGATGCTCGGCTCCGTGACGAAGCCGTAGATGAGCGCCATCGTGAGTAAGGGCAAGAAGAGGTATTCGCTCGTGAGTCCGACGATCGCCGGCCTGGGCTGGCGGACGAGTTCTTTGAAGTCGGTGATCCGGATGTCGAGGGCGATGCTGAACATCAGCAGCGCCAGCACGCCGTTGAGGATCTTGAGGGCGCCAGGACTAAAACTGATCTGAATCGCGTCGATCTCTCCCACGGTGCCAAGATGGTCGACCCGAGCCATAAATGGGAACTTTCGCCCGAGGCTTGGATAAGCGGCATACTGCGTGTACGTTTGGCAGGAAATGAGAAACCACTTCATCGCGTATTTTTACTTCGGATGCCGACAGGCACTGGGGTAGACCGTACGCGATGGTCCACTTAAAGTCCCGGTGCACGTCGCTGGGACTTTTTTTTTGCCCCAGCCGAGCCCCAACCGCCCCACACGCTGCTCGCATGCCGACCGACATCGCCGCCCGCCTGGCGCCTCACTCCGACCTGGGGCGCGGGGTCCTGATCCAAGGGGAGCGGCTCTCCTTCCACCACCGCGCCGCCGAGGCGCTCCTGCCCGCCGTAGACAGCGTACCGGTCGGCAGCTTCCCGGCCCTGGCCGCCCGCCTGGAGGCGCAGCCGCGGCAGGTAGGCCTCATGGCTATCGAGAACAGCGTAGCAGGAGCCTTGCTCACCAATTACCTCCTGCTCGAGCAGCACGGGCTCCAGATCGTCGGCGAGGTCTACCTCCGCGTCTCCCACAGTCTGCTGGCCTTACCCCACGCCTCGCTCGCGGACATCGAGCGCGTGGAGAGCCACCCTATGGCCCTCGCGCAGTGCCGCGCCTTCTTCGCCGCCCACGCCCACCTCGCCCCCGTCGAAGCCTACGACACCGCCGGCAGCGCACTGCGTGTCGCCAAGGTTCGCGAGATGGCGCTCGCCGCGCTCGCGCCCGCGTGGTGCGCCGAGCCCATGGGCCTCCAGGTTTTGGCGAAAGCCGTCGAGGACAACCCCCACAACTGGACGCGCTTCGTCCTGGTCAGACACGCCCGTCCCCTGCTTGCCTCGTGCGCGCACGAGCCGACGAAGGTCAGCATCTCCTTCTCCGTGGCGCACGAGAGCGGGAGCCTCGCGAGGGCGCTGCGCCTACTGGCGGACTCCGGGTGCTCGCTCACGAAGATCCAGAGTCTCCCAGCCATCGGGGAGCCATGGAAGTATCGCTTCTTCGCCGATTATTTGGCGCCTTTCGGCAAAACCTCCACCGCGGTCAACGACGGCTTGCGCACCGTGACCGAGGACCTCCACCACCTCGGCGACTACGCCGAGGGCCAACACGTCGACCCCGCATGAGTTACGTCGCCACTACTACCGCCAAGCGCCTCCACGGCGTTGAGGAGTATTACTTCTCCCGCAAGCTCACCGAGATTGCCACGCGACGCGCGGCCGGGGAGGAGATCCTCAACCTCGGTATCGGCAATCCCGACCTCCCCCCTCCGCCCGGCGTCATCGAGGCCCTGGACGCCGCCGCCAAGCTACCCGGCGCCAACGGCTACCAGAGCTACCGCGGGATCGCCGAGTGGCGCGCGGCCCTCAAAGACTGGTACCGCGACATCTACGGTGTCGCGCTCGAGGAGGCGGGGCTCCTACCACTCGCCGGTAGCAAGGAGGGGATCGTACACCTCGCCCTCGCCTACGTCGAACCGGGCCGCGCACTCATGCACCCGGACCCCGGCTACCCCGCCTACGCCGCCGCCGCCAAGCTGGCTGGGGGCAGCGCTCTAGCCTATCCACTCCCCTACTCCGACGCGGAGGCCGGTGAGACCTGGGTCGCGCGGATCGCCGATCAAATCGGAGACGAGCCCGTCGCGCTGCTTTTCGTCAACTCGCCGCATATGCCTACGGGACAATCGCTGACCGACGACCAGGGAGCCGCCCTGGTGGCTTTCGCCAAGTCGCGGGACATCATTCTCGTTTCGGACAATGCGTATAACTACTACGCGGACATAGGCCCGCGGAGCCTGCTCAGCTTTGCGGGGGCAATGGACTGCGCCGTGGAGCTTAACACCCTCAGTAAAAGCCACCACATGCCAGGCTGGCGGCTGGGAGTGCTGGCCGGCCGGCCGGACGTCGTACAGGCAGCGCTCCAGGTGAAAAGCAATCTCGACAGCGGGCAATACCTCCCGCTCCAAGTCGGCGCCGCGGAGGCGCTCGCGACTCCCGACGAGTGGCACGCCGAGCGCAACGCGACGCTCGTGCGACGTCGCACAGTCGGGGAGGCACTGCTGCGCTCCCTCGGCTGCGAACCGGTCGCGGGGCAGTCCGGCATCTTCGTCTGGGCGCAGCTGCCGGAGGGCACGAGCTCCGCGGAGGCCTTCGCAGACGAAGTCCTCGACCGCACGGGGGTGTTCCTCCCGCCCGGCACGGTATTCGGACCGGGCGGAGAAGGCTTCATCCGGTTATCGCTTTGCGCGAGCGAGGAAGTCTTGCGGGCCGCGATCGACCGCATCGCAATCGCACAATCTTTTGCGGCATGACTATCGGCGTCGTCGGACTTGGACTCATCGGTGGTTCGCTGGCGCTTGCGCTGCGGGCAGGCGGACATGTGGTGCTCGGTGCAGACCAATCGGGCGACCACGAGCGCGAGGCCCTCGACCGGGGACTCGTCGAGGAGTGCGTCCGCACGGAGGATTTGGCTGCGCGGTGCGACTTGGTTGCCGTGGCCGTACCGGTCGATGTCGCGGTAGACGTGTGCCGCACGCTACTCGAACTACCGGGTGCCGCTACGATCCTCGAGCTCGGGAGCACGAAGGCGGTTTTGGCGAAAGCCTTCTCCCAACATCCAGAGCGCCTGCGGCTCGTGTTGTCTCACCCGATGGCAGGAACGGAGTTCTCCGGCCCCGGGGCCGCGGTGGAGGGCTTGTACTTTACGCGGACCGTGGTCCTCTGCGACCGCGAGGACTCCGGCCTCGAGCACTTTGCTCGCGCGGAGCGAGTGTTCGCGGAGCTCGGGATGCGACCGGTGGAGATGCTGTCCGCGCCGCACGATCTCCACGTCGCCTACGTAAGCCACATTTCGCACATCTCTAGCTTTGCGTTATCCTTGACGGTACTCCGTAAAGAACGCGACGAGGCACAAATCTTTAATTTGGCCGCCGGTGGCTTCGCGAGCACGGTGCGACTGGCGAAAAGCAACCCCCAGACCTGGGCGCCGATCCTGGCGCAGAACAGTGAACACATCGTCGAAGTACTCGACGAGTACATCGACGTCTTGGACGCCTTCCGCAACGCCCTACGTGACGGCAAACAGGCCGACCTTTACGAATTGATCAGCGCCGCAAACCACATCGCGGCCGTACTCCCCAAAAACCTAAGTCTATGAGCATCGAATTTACCTCCCACCGCCCCTTCGTGATCGCGGGTCCCTGTAGCGCCGAAACCGAGGAGCAGGTCCTCTCAACCGCCCGTGCCCTGGCCGAGCAAGGGTTGACGCACCTCTTCCGCGCCGGCATCTGGAAGCCGCGTACGCGTCCGAATAGCTTCGAGGGCGTCGGCACGCCCGGACTGGGGTGGCTGCGCAAGGTCAAGCAGGAGACCGGTCTGCCCGTAACCACCGAGGTGGCAAACAAGCTTCACGTCTACGAGGCGCTCAAGTACGGCATCGACGTGCTCTGGATTGGCGCGCGGACGACGGTCAACCCATTCAGCGTGCAGGAGATCGCCGACGCCCTCGAGGGATCGGATATCCCGGTGATCGTCAAGAATCCCATCAACCCCGATGTCGCGCTCTGGGCCGGGGCTATCGAGCGCCTGCAGAAGGCTGGCATCACGCAGATTGCGGCCTTGCACCGCGGGTTTAGCAGTTTTGGCGACAGCAATTTTCGCAATCCACCGAGGTGGCAGATGGCTATCGAATTTAAGCAAATGATGCCGGAGATCCCGATGTTCGTCGACCCGAGCCACATCTGCGGGCGGCGCGATATCCTCGCCGACGTGGCGCAGCAGGCGCTCGACCTCAATTACGACGGGCTCATGCTCGAGGTGCACCCCGACCCCGATAAGGCCTGGAGCGATGCCAAACAGCAGATCACGCCCGACGTGTACGGCGATCTGATCCGCGCACTAAGCATTCCGGAGGCCAGTTCGAACGACCCGAGCTTCCTCAATAACCTCTCGACCCTGCGCCAACAGATCGACGAGCTCGACGAGGAGATGATGACCCTACTCGGCGAGCGCATGAAGCTCGCGAAGGCCATCGGGGATTACAAACGAATCAACAACATTGCCATCCTGCAGCCGGAGCGCTGGCAGTCAATGTTGGCCGACGCCCAGGCGCGGGGTGCGAAGCGAGACCTATCGCCGGAGTTTGTCGCCGACTTCCTCAAGGCCATCCACCAGGAGAGTATCAATAAGCAGGAGTTCGTCATCCGGAAGTCGACTGTCGAATCTTAGTGGAGAACTTAATGTAAATCATCGTCACTATCCACAGATGTAGCGCGTATTGCGGGCAGGGCCTACCTTACCTTCGCGCCACAGTAGTCGCTATTATGGTCATTCTCTACATCGTGCTCGCCGCTTTCGCCATTGGCTCCTCCGCGGTCGCGTACGCTCGCCTGAGCGCGGACGGGCGACGGCGCTAAGTGCGCCAACATGGCGGCCAGAGTTGTGGCGTCAACGCAAAGATTGCACGCGTAGCCTTCCGAGGTTGTTCGACATTAACTCAGGCCGCATTGGCGGGGTGATAAATTCGACATCGTAGGAGTCTTCCGATGCCAGGTACCGGACGGTTCCAGGGGTTCCGATCTGCAGTGCGAAACTCATAGGGACGGCTTTGCCGAGTTTCGCGTCGTATACGTAGCTGCGGAGTTCCGCCGCACGGTAGACGTGGCCGCCGATTTGCTCTGCGGGCGGGAAGAGCCTGTCGAAACGCGATGCGCTGAAGGGCAGGTAGCTGCTGAAGAAACGCCGCATGCTCGGCATTTGGCCAGCCAGCGCGTCCAGTCCCAATAAGGTGCTCCGCCCGGAGGAGTCGACCCGCACCAAGATCGGGTCGACTTCACCGTTGCGATCGAAATCCGCGACGTGCAGTTCAATGCTCTGATGTCTACTTTCCGAAAGTAAAGTATTGAGACCGACGTTCGCTAAAACGTACTTACCCGATCGCCCACTTACCTCATACACTTTCAACCAAAGCCCGGCGGGGGCCACGGTGTCAATAACCATTTTTCTGGATTTATCCGCCGGTACACTTACTCGAATAACCGGTGACCAGAGTCCGGCCAATAATGCGGTCCCGTCCGAAAGTATTTGGAAGGAATTTATAAGAGAGGAATCCATCTTGGACCACAACTCAATCTCCTGGAGGCGGCTTAATCCGAGCTTCTCGTTGATACTCCCGACGTCCAGGTCGAGCGGCCGAGGGAATGGATAAATGGGAGTAAGGGGATCTGCGTCGAAAGCTTCGTACAACTCAGCACGAGACTTAGGGTAACTTGCTAAGCGAGGGGCGGTAGTCGCCTGCCATGCTGAATCGGGATCGGCTTTCGCCAAAACCACTTGACTACCGAGTAGCCCGGATCGCGACTCGCTACGTCCATCAGGGTAGTGCAGCTCCAGACTAAACGTATCCGTGGGTTGGGGTAAACCCACGACCACGGGTGCGATCACCGAAGACTGAAAGCCAGTGACCGGCTGAACGGCGAAAGCCCTGCGCCACTCGCCTTGTCGCACACTTACGATCGTACCGATCACAAGTGCGCCATTTGGATCCCGAACCGCGATGGCCACTCCTGGATGCCGATCGAAACCTCCCTCGCCTACGCTTCTGTTCTCGTAGATCGCGGCGCTCGCGTTGAGATTGTTGGTCACGATGTCCTCGTCCCCATCGTTGTCGAGGTCGACGGCAATCAGAGCGGTGGTACTACCGACCTCGGCAAGGCCCCAGGCCTGCGAAACCTCCTCGAAGGGAGCGTCGCGCACGCCACGGAAGGCGCGGTTGGGCATGAGGCCGGAGGGCATGAGGCCTGCGAGTTCGAGGTTACTCGCCTTGCGCTGAACGGCGTCGCCGCTGCTGTACTTGAGGTAGTCGAGGTCGTTCGGACGTCCGATGATGCCGTTGCCGATGACGATATCTGGTTGCCCGTCGAGGTCGGCGTCGAGCACGGCCGGGGCCCAGCTCCAGTCCGTGGAGTGTATCCCGAGCTGCACGGCCGCGTCTAGGAATTGGCCGCCGCGATTAAGGAGTGCAGCATTTTTGGCGAATTGCAGCCCGAACCCGCCCCGGAGCTTACCCTTCATCCCGGGCAGGTCGTCTCCGCCGGCACTCGACTTGCGGATGCTGTCGCTGTAGGGACGCATGTCGAGCGTGAGTAGGTCGAGGGTACCGTCCGCGTCGAGGTCGGCCGCGGCACTCCCCATCGAGAACATCGAGGAGGAAGGCAGCCAGTCGGTTTTGCGGAAACGCCCCCCACCGAGGTTCTGATATAGGTAATCCTCTTCGCTGAAGTCGTTACTGACGAAGATGTCCGGCAGGGCGGCGTTGGGATCAGGGACAACGCCGACGCCAGTGCGACCGTCGCTCCCGAAATCGGCCACGGCCAGACCGAGACCGTAACCGAGTCGACTCGACAGCAAACCACTTCCCTCGGTGGCGTCGGTGAACGTACCTCGCTCATTCTGGAGGTACAATCTGTCGCCCGCATAAGCACTTCGTATACTCCGGGCACTCGTGTCCCGCTGTTGCGCCGTGCTGTGGGTAGAGTGATTGAGCAGGTAGACATCCATGTCGCCATCGCCATCCGCATCAAAAAACGCCGCCTGCGTACTCAACCCGGAGAAGTCGAGTCCAAACTCCGCAGCTCTCTCCTCGAACTGGCCATCGCCATCGTTGACGTACAGTTCGTTGCGACCCGACAGGCCCGCTACGCCACTCACTTTACAGACGTACAGGTCGAGGTCGCCGTCACCGTCGAAATCCGTAAAACTGGAGCCCGTCGACCAGCCGGAGGCCCGCCTGACCCCGGCCCGGTCGGTGACCTCCTCGAACTTGAGATTTCCGCGGTTGAGGTAGAGGGCGTTATCGCCTTGGTTGCTGGTGAAGAACAGGTCCACCAAGCCGTCGCCGTCTAAATCGCCCGCGGAGATGCCGCCTCCATTGTAATAGTAGAGGTAGGTGATGATGTTGAGGTCCTCGGTGGGGTGGAGGGTGTTGG
Source organism: Saprospiraceae bacterium (assembly GCA_041744755.1). Classification (GTDB taxonomy): domain Bacteria; phylum Bacteroidota; class Bacteroidia; order Chitinophagales; family Saprospiraceae; genus CALDTK01. The sequence goes on along the minus strand of JBGTKC010000137.1, from coordinate 33,062 downwards.
CGAAGGTGATGCCGCTCTGGGCGGAGTCAACTTTCGCGAACAGCGTTCGCCCGCCGGCCTGCTTCTGCCCGTTGTTCGGACGACACCCGGCTGCAGCGATCAAGAGTATTGAGATTACGCCCGACAAGTAGCTACGGCGTATAGTCGTGCGCCGCCTGACTACTGGCACGGAGACTCTTCGTATATGTAGCGCTGGATCGCGAGGGAGTCGCCTAACGTGAGATCTGCCGACTCCACGACGAGGCCACCTTCAGTAGTGTGGGCGTACTCACGTAATCCGAAAGTCGCGCGGACCACCGGCTGTGCCGACCAGTAGCTCGCATAGGGTTGAACGAATCGTAGAGGCGTGTTGAGAAAGGGGTTCGGACCCCTCGCGCCGGCGTATCCGTAGAACTCCTTGGTGCTCTTTCCTAGGTCCGGATCGCGGTATTCAGCGAAGGTTATGTTGTCGTTGTCGTCGTAGGTGAATGCTGCGCTGTAGTACAGTCCGTAGACGATCGAATCCACCCGGTCGCGGGCGTCGTAAAAGAAGCCTAAATCCCGATTCGGTGTAACGCCCGCGCGCCGGGGCGACTCATCGGTGAGTAGAAGCTGAGTGAGTTTGTTGGCGACATAAGTCGCTGTGTACGTTCTCGTGCGCGTCTCCCCGCCGCGAAGCAAGTCGACGATCTGCAGCTCCGTCATTCGCCCGGCATCGTACTTGCAGCGGATGGCCTTGCGATCGTTGCTATTGTCCCGCAGCGGATCGGGGTACTGCGTCGGGGCTGTATTGACGGACAGAGGTCGGACGTAGTCGATACTGGTAAGATTACAGCTCTCGTAGTTGAAGCGCATCAGCGCTCCGCCGTCGGCACCTTCGACGCCGACGAGACGCTCAGTTATGGGAGCTTCAGACTTCTCACAAGATCCGAGCGCTAGCGATACGGCGATTAGCATCGAGAGATAGCTGCCGCGCGCGGTAGTAGTGCTAATCAACCCTATCGACCTCGCCACGTAGCGCATTGACATCAGGTTAGCGGATGACTGTGTTGGGGCGATAAAACATTGGAGCAGCACTGTTCCTAGCTACGATCAGCCACGGCTCCCCGCCGATCTGGATTTGCCGAAGGGCGCGTATCTCGCCCTGGAGCTCGATCCCCAAGGTACGCGACGGCTCGAACCGTAGCTCGTTTTTACGAAAGTACACAACGCCGCCGTCGCTGGCGTCATAAGCGCCGGCCTCCGGCTTTACCATATCGAGGTTGCCACCCAAGATCACCATCTGCCGTCCGGAAGGCCCTACGAATGCGGCACTCGCGTGCACGGGCGCAACCTGCGCCTCGTAAGCGAACGCGGCGAAGGTGAACTGCCCTTCGCCGTCGTTGCGGAACCAGCCCGAGCGAAGCTCAGTCGCCGAGTAGTTGAAGCCCTGCGCCAACTGCTCGGCAGGGAAGATCTCGTCCACGGATAGTCCATAGTAACTGTCGTACTTCAGGAAACGCTTCTTTAACGATGGCATCTGAGCGACGAGATCGTGACGCAGCGTTAGGGGGAGGCTTTTTCCGTCCAGATAGCGGCTGATGATTTGCTCCGGATAGCCGTTACCGTCGAAATCGTTGACGACCATGCTCACGGGTTGGGTGGCGCTCGCCTTGAAGCGTGAATTGAGCCCGTGGTTACCGGCCACCAGATCGAGGTCGCCGTCGCCGTCGAGATCCACGGCAGTGAGGGCGTTCCACCAGCCAGATACGTCGCCTGTGGTGATAGGCACGCGTCGGACTAATTTCTGGTGCAAGCTAAGCAGAATCGGCACTCCCCAGTCGACGGCCACCGCCACCTGGGTCGTCCCGTCACCGACGAAGTCGCCCACCACGGCCGAAGTAGTCATCCCGATACTGTCCAGTAGGGGAGACTCTAAGCGGGAGAACCTCCCTCCACCATCATTAAGGAGAAGCTCCGCGCGCGCCGGCACGCCGTAGAATCCGGGCTGCATGCGGGCCCCTCGGAACACGTCCAGGTCGCCGTCGCCATCGAAATCCCCAACCGCGAGCGCTCCCGTAGGCGTCCGGTCCACCGGGAGCCGATCCGCCGGCGCGCGTACGAGCTGGCGTCCTCCTTCATTCACGTAAAGCCGATCGCCGAGCTGAAGCTTCTCCGCGCGCGCCTCTGAGCTGCCGGAAGCCACAAGGAGGTCGAGATCGCCGTCGCCATCTGCATCAAACCATTGGGCGCCAAGGTCCTCGTAGCGAGCGCCTTCGTCGAGGGACGGTTGGGGCGACTTACGAAATCTCCCGCCCGCGACCTGCACGTAGAGCGATCCCGCATAGCCAGCCGCGGCGCCGATGAAGAAATCGTCGCGCCCATCCCCATCGAAGTCCCCGACGGCGAGCGCTGGCCCGGCGGTACTCAAGCCTTGGTAAAGGAGCCGCTCGGCATTGAAGTCGACGTACTCACTTTCCACGTGGACGAAGTTTACCCCAATAGTGGCGGCCGGAATCGGTAAGTAGTTAGGAATCGGCGACGGAGGCCTTTCGGCAAAACCTGCCGATGGGGACGTACTGTTGCGGAGGTCGATATCGATACGGCCCGCGCTCTGCCCCAAGAGCACCTGGTGAGTACCGTCCGGCCAGTCCACCGTGAGCGAGTCTACCTTTCCGCACGCGCCGAGTCCGAGAAATACACGAGGCTCCACGCTAGACTGGAATCCCCGAGACGGTATCTGCTCCCCGGTGATCAATTGTTCGTTGCAGTAGGCCGTGACACGGGCGCCGACGCCAAACCTGTTGCCGGAGGGTCCGCGTAGGCCAACGCTGAGGCTATGCCTCAGGGAGTCGCGCGGCTGCTGGTTCTCGTATATCCAGGCCGGTCCATTGACGTTGTTAACGACGAGGTCTAGATCGCCATCCATGTCGAGGTCGCCGTACGCGGCTCCGTTACTGAAGCCAAGGTCGGCGAGCCCCAGTCGCTTGCCGGCATCCACGAACGGGCCGCCACCCGGGCCCGGATTGAGGTAGGCGACATTTGCGACGGGCTCCGACGGTATCAGTTCGACAAGGGCTTTGAAGTCGACCTCCCCCCCGGCAGTGACGCGCCGCTTGGTCTCATCGGAGGCGAGAAACTGTATGTAGTCCTGATTAGTAAGGTCTTGGAAGATCCCGTTGGCGATAAATAGATCGCGGTCCCCGTCGGTATCGAGGTCAACCAGGAGCGCCCCCCAGCTCCAGTCCGAAGCCTCGACGCCGAACAGGCGCCCCTGCTCCGCAAATTTACCGTTGCCGCGATTGACCTGGAGGGTGTTGCGCGTCACCTGGCGGTGGTAGCCGTTCCGCACCTTATCGTTGTAGCGGTCGTAGCTCTCGAAAGTGGTGTTGAGCTTGAGCCGGCGGTCGGTCGACGGCAGCATGTCCGTCACGAAGACCTCCGGATAGCCGTCGCCGTTGAGGTCGGCCATATCGGCCCCCATGGATGCTGCGCTCGTGGAGCGAATCCGTTCCGTGAGGGCCTCCTCGAAGCGCCCTTCCTTATTGAGGTAGAGGTAGTCCCGTTCGAAGAAGTCGTTGCTGATGTAAATATCCGGCCAGCCGTCGAGATCTATATCCCCGACGGTGACCCCGAGCCCGAAGCCGATGACCGATCCAAAGATGCCCGCCTCCTCGCTCACGTCGGTGAAGAAGGTGCGCCCGGTCTGTGCGAATTCGTTGCGGTAGAGCTTGTCGCCGCCCACCGAGTCACGGACCGGCCGTAAACTCGCTTCGAGGTTGAAGCTCGTGATGGGCCGGAAGGAGTTATTCAGGACGTACACATCTAAGTCGCCATCCCGATCGTAGTCGAAGAAGGCCGCGTGTGTACCGTAGCCGCGGTCGGCGAGTCCGAGTTCGGCTCCCGCCTCCCGGAAGTGCCCCGTGCCATCGTTGAGGAATAGCTCGTTGGCGCGGTCGTCACCCTCGATCAGTCCTGAGTTGCTGACGTAGATGTCGAGGAAGCCGTCGGCATTTACGTCGGCCATCGTGACACCCGTCGACCAACCTTTGTCGCCTCCGACGCCAGCGCCCTCGGTAATGTCCTCGAATCGAAAGTCTCCTTTGTTGAGATACAGTCGGTTGTCACCTGAATTGGCGGTAAAATAGATGTCCGGCAGGGAGTCGCCGTTGATGTCCCCAATAGCTACCCCACCGCCGTTGTAGAAGTTTCGGTAAGTGTAGATGTTAAAATCGCGGGTGTAGACTAAGTCGTTGCGGAAAGTGACTCCCGTGCGGGCAGAGTCGAGCCGCGAAAAACCTTCCGCGTTATAAGGTTGGTCTGCGCGAGGGGTATCGCAACCGGCGACGAAGGTCATGATGAAGCACCCGAGCACCGAGGTCCATAAGGTCATCTCGAGACGCTGCCGCACGTGATCGCTTAACTTCATCTACCGGTAACCCTGGAGCTGTTTCGTCATAATAGGGTTGACCTGCGGCAACGCAAGCAAATCGGCGTCTTCGCAGGGTGCACAGTCTCCGACTAGATCAATTGAGAAGTCCACAAATTGCTCTACCGAAGGATGGGGCCTAGCGTACACCCGCCGCGGGCCGTCGTGCTTTACGTAGGTCGGCAGCGGCGCCCCGGAGAGTAACTCAAATCGAGAGCCACCCAGCTCACCGTGGAGATATGCGACGGCGGGGACAAGCAGCGCCGCCCCGGCGAGATCCGGATTCCACGGTGCCCAGCTCTGCGAATAGATGCGGCCCGGCAGTGATACGAGTCGTCTATCGCTGTCGAAGTCGGGGTAGAACTCGGCGACCGTATTCATAGCTATGACCGAATCTGCCAGCATAAGTCTCACATAATTATCCCGCCCCGCAGACATCTCCCCCCGCTTGTTAGCCGCTAGACAATAATCGAAAAACTGGTCGGATGTCATCAAAAAGGTGAGTCCACCGAGGAGCGGCTCACCCAGGACCGGGTCGGAAAGGTCTACCATCGTACCGACGGCCGTTGGCGCGCCGCAGCTGGCGAACGTGGCGCAGAAAAGGAGCCCAGCAGCAAGACTGCGCGTCACCATCACTGTACGGTAGCGAGATTGTAGCAAAGGGGCGTGTCTTGGTTACGGGCGGCGATGAGGAGCTGGTCTCGGTAGACCAGCCCCCTTACCTCGCCGCGAAGGTACGGAAACCCGCCCGGCACGAGTTTCAGCTTTCCCTCAGAACCCGGTCGGAATGCCGACCCAAAGCCTGAGAATTGACCCCCAAACTCGGGTTTGACGTACGAAAAGTTGCCAGCACAGTAAAGGGTCGGCGATCCGCTGTCCCCCACGGCGACCGCCCGGACCGTGGTCACCTGTGCAATCTCGGGTAGGGCCTCGAATTCGAGCGCGCCACTCCTCCCGTCCCAGCGCAATGTCCCTGATCGGAGTTCTGTCGCGGTGAGCTTACGCAGCGGGACGGCCCCCGCGATTACGTCCGCGGTAGTCGTTTTGGCGAAAGCCTTAAACCTCGTGTAGCGCTTGCGCAGCGAAGGCACCTTCGCGACTAGGTCCTGGAGTTGGACCATGGGAATGTCCTCCCCTTCGGGACCGGCGCTCAGAAACTGTTCGGGGGTTCCGTTACCGTCGATGTCAACGATCCACATCGTGAGCGGCGACTGTGGCGTGCCCCGGAGCCTACTGTTCAGGCCATGGTTGCCGGCAACAATAACCGTTTCGCCGCTCGGTAATCGAAATGACGCCAAAGACTGCCACAGACCATTTGGTCCGGCGGCGACCAAGTCGAATGCCCGTTGATGCCACCTGAATATCGACACGGGGCCAAATTCCTGAGCGACCACTAGTTCGGGCCGGCCGTCACTGTCAAGGTCCACACTAATAGCTGCTTTTACGCGGTCCAGCGCCGCTAACCCGGGCGATAGTTGTGCGGTGAAGTGGCCTCGGCCATCGTTGACGAGGTATACCGACGGCGCGGCCTGACCATACGCGCCCAGTCGGAAGTGAGTCCCGAAGAAGAGATCGATGTCGCCGTCTTCGTCGAAATCCTCCGCGACCAACGCGCCGCAGGAGAGCGGTCCTGCCGACCACTGGATCGCGGCTTGATCTTCGGTTAGAAGGCCATCCCCACCGCGGCGGAACACCTGGAGCGAGGTGCGAGCGTCGTCTACGCCATAATCATCACCTCCCGCGCCCGTGATCAGATCTTCGTCGCCGTCGCCGTCGATGTCAGCCCAGATTGCCTCCAGGTGCTCAACGTGGGTAGACCCGAGGAACGCGCTGGAATCTGGTATTCCCCAAGCTCCGTCGCGGCGGAGTGGGATCACAACCGAAGCAAACCCTTTGGCCCCGCCAACGAACACCTGTCGCTGGCCGCGGTCTTCGGCCGAGACTGCGAGCGCAGGGCCTTCCTCGCTGTGCATTTCCGGTAAGAATGGGTAGTGATCGGTATCGTCGCTTGGGCTCTCGTGGTGCCGCCAATTGGAGGCCTGCCAACCGGCATCGGAGCCGCCCTCCACGGCGGTTGCCGGGGAGGGAACGCCGGTGACGTTGCGCTCGATGTGAAGCTTTCGTACGCCCTGTGGCACGGCGACCGTCTGGGATCCGCCGCTCGACCACCGTACCGTAACACTGTCCGACCACGCGGTGCCGAGTCCGAAGTGCACCACGGGCTGTACCGTGCTCATGAACCCTTTCGTATAACTGGCCTCGGCGACCTGCGTTTGACCTCCGGCGAAAACCTCTACCCTTGTCCCGAGTGCGTACCGGTTCGCCACGGAAACCGTGTCTGAGAGCGTTACGATGAGACTGCGCGCAGGGTCAGCGCTCTGTGCGGTGAGGTTACGGTAGACCAACGGCGCGCCATTGGCGACGTTAACGACCAGGTCGATGTCGCCGTCGCCATCGAGGTCGCCGTACGCGGATCCATTCGAAAAGCTCGGGAGCTGAAGTCCCCAGGTCTCGGTGGAGTCCGCGAAACCATGTCCACCGAGATTTGCGAAGGCGACGTTAGAGATCGGCTCGCTCGGCATCGAGTCGATCAGCCTCCGGACCACCTCTCCGCCCTCGCGTATCCACTCCCGGATCTGCTGGTCGTTAGCTACCCTTCGCAAATAATCTTGATCGAGGGGATCTTTGAAGGTCCCATTCGCGACGTAGAGGTCGCGCCAGCCATCGTTGTCCAAGTCGGCAAAGAGCGCACCCCAGCTCCAATCCGTCGCCTCAACACCTGCCATACGGCCTATATCCGCAAAGCGTCCCCGCCCATCGTTCTTAAGTAAGACATTACGACCGAATTGTCGGTGATAGCCCGCACGTTCCGCGGAGTGCCGCGTGAAGTACGATTCGAATACAGTCTTCGAGCGGTAGCGTTTCGGATCGCTGGGCAGCATCTCCGACACGAAGATCTCCGGAGATCCGTCGCCGTCGATGTCGGCAAGGTCAGCGCCCATAGCGCCCATACTGATCTCGGGGACGAGATCTGATAGCCTTTCGGCAAAACCCGTAGTCCCGCCTTTATTGATGTAGAGATAGTCCCGCTCAAAGAAGTCGTTCGACACGTACAAATCTGGCCAGTCGTCACCGTTGATGTCCCCTACCGCTACCCCCAGACCGAATCCTATACTCGAACCGTAGATCCCAGACTCGGCCGAGACATCCGTGAAGCGGAGTTCTCCCGTTTCCGCGAGTTGATTGCGGAATAGCTTGTTCCCACCAGTGGTATCCCTCACCTCGCGCCGGCCTGCGCGCAGGTCGAAGCCTCCGGTCGGTCGGATAGAATTGCTCAGCAGGTACAGATCAAGATCCCCATCCCGGTCGTAGTCGAAGAAAACCCCTTGAATAGAAAAGCCTAATTCGTCGAGGCCAACCGCCGCGGCCACGTCGACGAAGGTGCCGTCGCCCTGGTTGATCCGTAGCTCATTGCGGCGATTCGGCCCTTCGGGAGGCCCCGACTTACATAGGTATACGTCCAGCAGACCATCGCCGTCCACATCGGCCAGAGTTACCCCCGAATTCCACGCCCCCGCCCCTGCCAGCCCGGAGCTTTCGGTGATGTCTTGAAATTCCCAGTTCCCCAGATTTAGGTAGACCGCGTTGTCGACGAGATTGCCCGTGAAAATTAGCTCCGGGAGATCGTCCCCATTGAGGTCACCCACTCCGACGCCGCCACCGTTGAAGAAGCTTTTATATGTATACGGATTGAGTGAATCTGTGTATGGTAACAAATTTTTAAAGCCGATGCCAGTGTCCGCGGAAGGCATTAATTCAAAACGAGTCGTAAGATCGCTAGACGATGAGCAAGCAACCCACAGCAGTCCCGAGCAGGCACAAGCCCCGAAAATAATCAGGAACTTGAATAATCGAAATCGCATATGATTGATAACAGGTCATTCAGACACAGCGCGGCGCCCCTAATACAGGAGTGCCACTACACATCGACAAAAAAAGTCCCAGCCTAGGAGATTACCTAGACTGGGACTCTAACGTGGCTACTGCCTCGTCTGCTAGTAGCCTGGATTCTGTACCAGGCTGGGGTTAGCTGCAATCTGGTTGGTCGGGATTGGCATGAGTTTGGTGAAATCTGCGGAAGCAGGCTTCTCCCACCATGTGCCGGTCCATTTGCCTAGGCGGATGAGGTCAGAGCGGCGGTAGCCCTCGGCGAACATCTCACGTCCCCGCTCAGCGAGGAGCACGTCGTAGGTCAAAGCCGTCAACTTAGAGGCTTTGGATCTAGCTCGGACTTCATTGACGAGCACGAGTGCATCCGCGTTGCTCTCTCCATTAATACGCATCAGCGCCTCCGCTTGCATGAGCAGCGCATCGGCGTAACGGAAGATTGGGAAGTCGTTGTTTAGGCTCGGCCTGAATCCAGATTCGTACTCGAATTTCGCAATCCGGGCTCCCGCCTGACGAAAGGCTCCCGGCTGGAGCTGATTGATTTCGGGAGTGAAGGTGAGCGGTTTGCCATCAGGATCGCTGGCTTCTGCAGCAGGGTCGACGAGTCGAGTGCGGCCGTCGGCAGCGAACTGTGCACCAGCGAGAAAGTTGCTGCGCGTCTGTTGATCTCCAGGAATCCCTTTGCGGACATCTCGGTCTTCGTAGCTATTATAAAACTCCTGTAGCGTAGCGTAGCCGTTCCATGGCTGATCTACCGATCCGAACGTGTTCTGACTCTGGTAGTGGAGGGTCATTTGCCCAAGATTAAAGCCTTGAGCAAAAACTTGGTCATACGGGATGGCCATGATCGCCTCACGGGATTTGACGTTCGCTACGTTGAAGTTCGCGAAGTAGTTACCTTCTAGACTGTAATCACCGGCATCGATGAGCTCGTTAAGTACCTGGAGCGCTTCAGTATAGCGGGCAGTACCCGTGTATACCTCGCTATTGAGATACATTTTAGCGAGGATCATCCTTGCTGCGTTTTGATTCATCCTACCATAAGTAGTGAGGTTGACCGCGGGGTCCAAGGTAGGAATAATGGTAACGAGCTCGGAAACTACATAATCGTATACGTCCCTGCGGCTTGTCGTAGTCGGATTTGACTCGGAGCCGGCGAATTTGGTTATCAACGGAACATTACCAAACATGTCGACGAGACAATAGTAGTAGAGAGCCCGCAACCCTCTCAGCTCATTTACAAAAGGTACCGCTCGCACGGAATCAAGTTCGGCGAGTTGCTCGATCAGTCGGTTAGTCGTGGAAACGCCTGTATAGAGAAAGTTCCAGGCGTTGTTGATGGACTCCTCGTTGGGCTTCATGGCGTGCGTGTGAACACGGACCCACTGGCCTCCGTCGCCCCAGTCCGCACCCCGAGTAGGGATGACTGCTTCATCGGTGGAAACCTCCTGCAGTGACCAATAACTGTTGTGATTGCCCAACAAGCCGTACAGACTCGTGTAGGCAGCGCCCAGAACGGCAATAAACTGTTCATCCGTTTGCCCGAACTGATCGGACGGCAACGAACCAAACGCTTCCTCTTCGAGATCGGTACATCCGGGGAGACCGATGGCGAGTGCAGCCGAGAGGCAGACTGCGGTTTTCCAAAAGGGTATTTTGTATTGCATGTTGGGGCGCATTAGAAGGTAACGTTCAGTGCTAGGTTAAAGGACCGCGTCCGGAAATAGTTGTTCCGGCGATCGATACCTGGCGCGAGGATGTTTGGATTTAGTGGGTTAACGTTATCAGCATAACGAACCTCAGGATCTACACCTGTGTACTTGGTGATGTAGAACAGTCGCTGCCCCGACAAACCAATGCGAGCGCGGCGGAGCTTGGAGTCCGCAGGCAGGTCGAAAGTATAGCCGATCGACGCATTATCGAGTACCACGAAGTCGGCCTTCTCCACGTAGAGGGAGTTGAACCGCAGGGTAGACGGATTGAGGGCCGGGTCAAAGTACTTCGTCACGACTACGTTGTCCGTACCGCGCGTCGGCGCTACGTTCTCGTAAAAGTTACGGGGCATATTGGCTAAACTGTGGCCGAACGCACCTCGAAAGAAGAGCTGAGCGTCGATATTTCCAATGCGGAACTCATTTTGAAAACCGAGGGTCCAATCTGGAAGACCATTGCCGACAACCCTTTTGTCAGGGGATAACTCACTATTAATGGTGATGTCGCCGCTCTCGTCGAGGTCCTCGAAGATGTAGTCACCATTATCGGCGATGCCGGAGTAAACGTAAGTGTAGATCTGACCGATCTCCTGCCCGGCCCGTATCACCTGCGTCGGTGCATTATTCTGTCCTGGGGAACCAGGGGAGGTCGATGCCTGGTACTGCTCACGCGCGCCCCCGGTAAAGAATGGGAAAGACGGGTTTTCATTGTCGACCGAGTCGAGAATAGTCTTGACGGTCGAGATCACGATGCGTGGGCTCCAGGAGAACGTCTCCGAGCTAGCTACTTGATAGCCCAGCGAGAGCTCGACACCCTTGTTCACGAAGGCGACGTCCTCGAGGTTTGCGAAAATGTTGCCGGCGACGTATGACCCACCCGTGGCTGGGTTGGCACTACCGATCGATACCGGGACGTTGAAGATGAGGTCTGTCGTACGGCGATTGAAGTAATCAATCGACCCAGTCAGTTTATAGTCGAGGAAAGCCATGTCTAGACCGACGTTAAGCTCACCCTTCTTCTCGAAGCGAAGATTCGGGTTGGCGTTACGCGAGATCCCGTAGGACGGTACGTAATTTCCCTGGAAAAAGAAGGATGGACCGCGGTCGAAGACCTGGATGCTCTGCTGGCTACCGCCCGGAATATTGCCCGTCACACCGTAACCAGCGCGAAGCTTGAGGGTATTGACCGACGGACTTGTGACGAACTTGGCGAGGTTGACCCCACCCGAGACTGCTGGAAATATGCCGGTCTTGTTGTTCTTTCCGAACCGCGTCGATCCATCCTGGCGCACCGAAGCGCTCAAGAAGTAGGTATCGTCGAAGTCGAAGTTGACGCGGCCGAAGTAAGACTGGAGCTCGCTTCTGTCACCTCCCGAAGAAACATTGGCATTGCCTGTGGCAAAATCATTACTAAAGTTGAAGTTGCTCACACCTGCCAAGTCCGAAATGAAGGTTCCTGTACGAATAAAACTTTCGTCGGTAGCAAGTTTCTGGTAGCTGTAACCCGCGAGGAATGCAATTGAAGAGTTGTCAGTAAGGTCCAGACCATAATTGGCAGTCACCTCGAAGAGGTCGTTGCGGTTTTCGCGAGTGGTGCGCTGTCCAAGGCCGTTGTTACCGGCGCCGACGAACCTGCTGGTCTTCGAGTAGTACTGATCGAAGCGACTGTCGACGTAGTTCCGAGAGTAGAGGGCGGCGATGTCGAGTTTGGTGATCGGCGTCACGGTGATCCGACCCGAGAGCAGCTGATCGCGAATCTCGCTCGTGTTGCTGTTCTGCTCGTTGATGGCTACCGGGTTGAAGTAGTCGAACTGATCGACCTGCGCGTACCCTCCAACGTAGGAGTACGAAGCACCAGCGGGTGCGGTGGTTCCCCGCAGCGGGATGGTCGGGTTGAAGATGACCGCGTAGCGGAAGGCATCGTTGAATCCTACGTCGGCCTTCCGGGTGGTGGTGGTTGCCGTAAAGTCAAATTTCACCTTGTTGTCGAGGGCGGATTGATTGACAGACAGACGGCCGTTGAGTTGGTTAAAACCAGAAAAGCTTGCCACGCCCTCTACATCTCGGTAGTTGACAGAGGCGCGGTAGCTGCCGGCGCCTACGCCCCCACCGATGCTAAGGTTATGGATCTGCGAAAGCGCGGTGCGCGTGAGCTCGTCGTACAAGTTATTACGCTCGCCGAAGTCGACAGCGGATCCACGCAGCTCTACGAATCGATCGGCATCGGCGACCTCGACGCCTTTGGCGAGGGTCTCGACGCCTCCTTGCACGTTGTAGGTAATGCTCGCTTCTCCGGCTTTCCCTTTCTTAGTCGTGATAATGATCACCCCGGAGGAAGCGCGCGTACCGTAGATAGCTGCCGCCGAGCCGTCCTTTAGGACATCGAACGAGGCAATATCACTCGGGTCGACACTACTGAGTGAGGCGCCAATGACGCCGTCTATAATAATGAGTGGCTCTGTATTGGAGCCGAGGGTTGAGAGCCCGCGCAAACGAATCGTAGGGGATTGGTTCGGGTCACCGCCGGGGTTGGCGATCTGAAGACCGGCTACCTTGCCCTGGATGAGCTGCGTCGGGTTGTTGACCACCCCCTGGTTGAAGTCATCCTCCTTGACGGATGTCACCGCGCTGGTGACTTCTTTGCTGGATTGCGTGCCGTATCCCACTACTACTACTTCGTCGAGGAGTTCTCCGGCGGCTAGACTAAAAGTATAAGAAGTTTTCCCAGGTATGAGGGGGATGGTCTGCGTCTGGTAGCCGGCGTAAGAGACGGCTAGCTCCGTGGTCCCTATGGGTACGGTCAACTCGAAATTCCCATCAAAATCCGTGGCTGTACCGACCGAGGTCCCCGGTACAATGACGTTCGCGCCAATGAGACTCTCACCCGATTGCTGGTCGGTAATCGTCCCATTGATCGTCGTCTGCGCAACCGCCACCGTCGCACTGGTGAGAAAGAGCGCGAGAACCCACAGCCAGCGGGCATTCGCAGAAGAAGAGATGGTCATATAGGGTGTAATTGTTGAATGCATGCTGAGATTGCTTCAAGCCCCGAGTCGTTGGACCAGGGCAGCGGGGCCAAAAATGCGGCATCCTGAGCACCCCTGCAAGCTACACTATCACTTTCTGTAAATACTTCTCCACTGTTTTCGAAATTAAGTTGCCCGTGCGTCGGCTAGTTTGCATCTTCCTTCCGATTAGGTGATGTTGAAATTCATATGTGTGAATTTTACACGATCCTTTACAGGCCACATTAACGCTTTTTCTCACCCGAGACTGCACCTCCTTTGCGCCCTGCTCGCCAGTGTAGGGTTTTGCCGAAAGGCGCACGCCCAAGCCCCTTTGTTGATCCCCTTCGAGTACGAGAACGACTTCATCATCGTGCGGGCAACCGTAAACCAAGGCTTTCCCGTCGAACTGCTCTTCGATACGGGCTCGGAGTATACGCTCATCACCGAGCCCTCACTTTTCGGGCTCCTCAACCAAAATCAAGTCGAGCCCGTCCGCCTCGTCGGCTCCGACATGGCCAGCGCCGTCACGGGCGTACTATCGCGTCGCAATCGCCTTCGCGTCGGCGACCTCGACATCGCCGGCCAACCGATCATTGCCGTGGCGAGCGAGTTTCTCGACCTGACGCAGATGGTGGGTCGAGATGTATATGGTATCATGGGCATCGGGGCTTTCGGCGCGTACGTGCTAGAAATCAACTACGCCCGGCGCTTCATCAGTCTCACGCCACCGGCACAGTTCAAACCTACCCGCAAGGCACTCGCCGTACCGCTCGTGACGAAGAGCAATAAGCCTTACGTCTACCTCGACACGCAGGTCCATCCCGAGTACCGCGACTCCCTTCTTTACCTCGTGGACTCCGGCGCCGCCCTCGAGGCAATGATCTACGCTAAGGCTACGGAGTCGACCTTGTACCCGCCCCAAGTAATCGCAGGGTCCATCGGCCATGGCCTCGGCGGGAGCCTGATCGGGTTCGTCGGACGAACAGACTCCATGCACCTTTCCGGCCTGACGCTCACCGGGGTGGTTACGCACTTCCAGGTGGCTGGCGATAGCCTATTGCGCGATTCGATCGCAACCCGCAACGGCGTGATCGGCAATCGGCTACTGAGCCGCTTCGACGTCGCGATCGACTTCCCGTCGCACACGCTCTACTTAACGCCTCGCCGCAAGGCACGCCGACCGCTGAGCTACGATCGCTCAGGCCTGAAGGTCGTCGACGACGCTACCTCCTTCGGGGCGGCCCGCGTGCAGTTCGTATCCCCAGGTACGCCCGCGAGCGAAGCCGGGGTCCTCGCCGGCGACCTGATCCGCAAGGTAAACGGTTGGCCCGTGCGCCTCCTCACTACCGAGGACCTCCAGCGTAGACTCCGAGCAAAGGTGGGTCGGCGTATCACGCTCAGCCTCGATCGCGACGGCCGAAGCGTACGGTGCACTTTTACCCTCCGCGAACTGATTTGAGCGCCTTATCTTTGCGCCCGTTTTCCAAACCACATTCCCCATGTTTGCTATCGTTACCATCGCTGGTCAGCAATTCAAAGTGACCGAGGGCCAGGCGCTCTTCGTCCACCAGCTCGATGCCGAAGCAGGTGCCGCGGTCGAGTTCGACCAGGTTCACCTCATCGCCCCGGACAGCGGCGACTCCCTTATCGGCGCCCCCGCCGTGGCCGGGGCCCTCGTCAAGGCCACCGTCACCTCACACGTCAAGGGCGACAAGGTCATCGTGTTCAAGAAGAAGCGCCGCAAGGGGTACCGCCGTAAGAACGGCCACCGCCAGTCCTTCTCCAGGATCACCATCGACTCCATTACCCACTAGGGCCTCCCTCCCCCACCCACTCAACCTACAGATCATGGCACACAAGAAAGGTGCAGGCTCAACCGACAACGGTCGCGACAGTAATCCCAAATACCTCGGGGTCAAACTCTTCGGCGGCCAGGCCGCTATTGCCGGCAATATCCTCGTCCGCCAGCGCGGCACGAAGTTCCACCCCGGAGATAACGTATACATGGGCAAGGATTACACCCTTCACGCCCGCGTCGACGGCACGGTAGTGTTCCGCCGCCGCCGCGACGACCGGACTTACGTGAGCATTCGCGCCAACGATCAGGAGATAGCAGCGAGCTCGCGTCCGGTGCTGGGTACGAGCGAAGTGGCGAGTGGGATTCCCGTCGTAAACGCGGTCAGGACGACGGCTTACGCCAAAACTGGCACGCAAGCTACCCCTCAGGCCGACGGAAATTCCCAGGCATCTGTGGCGCCAAATCCACCTGCTGCTCCCGCCCTTCATACGGAAGAGGCCGCCGAGCAATCCGCCGATAACGATACGGTGTCCGAGGCCGATATCACCTCCGTTGACGACCTCACCCGCATCGAAGGGATCGGCCCAAGGATCGCAGAACTCCTTGGCCAGGCCGACATCCTCACTTTTGCCGCACTCGCCGACACCTCCACGGAGGAACTCCAGTCCGTGCTCGACGACGGCGGCGCGGAGTACAACGTCCACCAGCCCGACACGTGGGCCCGCCAGGCTGCCATGGCGCGCGATAGCCAGTGGGACGAGCTCCAGACCCTCCAAAGCGAACTTCGAGGCGGCCAAGAGTAAATTCGCCGCCGACAGCACAACACAAAAGCTCCGACGTTGACACGTCGGGGCTTTTTTTGCGTACAAGCTTGTCTTCTCCATTAACAACAGATGTACGAAGCCCTCAGCTACCACGTTCGCTCAGGATTGAGCCACCGTTTTTTACTCTTTACTCTCATGAGCCTGTTGCCGCTTGCTGGTGACGCGCAGGACCACTCGGCAGGCGTTGCCTCGGCGCAGGACCCGGAGATAGAGACCGCCACTGGCGCGTACGAAGCGTTCTTAACCCCGTCCACCACCTTCGACCGCAAACGCTTCTTCATCGGCGGCGGGATTGCGGCGGGGCTTTACGCCGGAGCTTCCGTCGGCTTGTACGCTGCCTGGTACAGGGGTCAGGGAACGGGCCGATTCCAGACCATAGACGACTCTCGTGAATGGGAGGGGATGGACAAGGTCGGCCACGGCTTCACGGCATACATGTACTCCGGGATCGCCAACCAAGGTCTGGAGTGGGCTGGTGTGCCGCGGACGCGACGTCTGTTGCTCACAGCCGGCACGGCGCTTCTGCTACAGAGCACAATCGAGGTCATGGACGGCTTCAGTCCGGCCTGGGGTTTCTCCTGGTACGACATGGGCGCCAACCTCGCCGGAACGGCGCTCTTCGTCTCACAAGAGGCAATCTTTCGTGAGCAGCGCGTCCTGCTTAAGTTTAGCGCCTCCAGGCAATACCACTCCAAGATTGCGGATCCGAGTCAGCCCGAGGGTGGACCCGACAGATCCCCGAACGACCGCGCCGTCAAGCTCTACGGTGCGACCGCCTGGACGAAGTTTATCAAGGATTACGGTGGCCAGACGGTGTGGGTATCAGTCAATCCTGCGGTGCTCCTGGGTCGTGCCTCGGAGGCGCGACTGTCCTGGCTCAACCTGGCCGTCGGGTACAGCCCGAACAATATTTATGGCGCATTCTATAACAGCTGGAGCGAGCAAGGCTTCCGCTACAGTTATGATGAGAAATACCCCCGCACCCACGACTTCGTCCTGAGTCTGGATGCCGACCTCACGCGCGTTCCGACGCGCAGCAAGACCCTAAAAACGGTGCTGTTCTTCGCGAACTTCGTCAAAATTCCTGCGCCGGCGCTAGTGCTCAACAACGAATCAGGCGCACGCTGGAGCTGGTTGTACTTCTGACACCGGGGCTTGCTGTACGATGGGACTAATCCCGCGGTTTTGCCGAAAGGCCAACCTATATGCAGCGCTGTGTGGATCGCCACCGAACTTAGTCGCGACCGCTACTTCTGCTCTTCGCTGTATAATCTACCCGCACGGTAGGCCTCCAGGGCCTGCTTCACGGTGGCCGTCACGTTGTCGGGTAGCTTATTGATCGGGAACCACTGCGCGGCCTTGAATTTGTGGTCCTCGAGATTCTGGACGACGCCCTTGTAGCGCGACGCCTTGAAGTAAAGATTGACGCGGTGACCGCCTTTGCTGCGCTTGTGGAGTACATGCACGAGGCTCAGATGGGCGGGGCTCACGCTTATCCCGGCCTCCTCGCGGGTCTCGCGAACGAGGGAATCGCGGGCAAACTCCTCCGCCTCGATTGTCCCGCCCACGAGGGTGTAGTTGCCGCCATTGCCGCGGGTCTGGCGCAGCAGCAAGATCCGACCCCGGTCGTAGAGGATGAGCCGTGCCTTGAAGAGGACAATGGGTTTAGATTTTGACATACGTGCGATTCCGAGTAGCGCGACTGGCCCGGCGAGGGTCGAAGGGTCGATGACGTGGTTGTAGAGTGGCGAATATCGGCCCTATGGAGTGTTGATAGCGACGTGCCGACACGCAAATTTCTCCCGGTTACCTTCACGCCGGATATGCGGACAGCCCTTAGGAGTATTTTGGATGTGAAAGAGAGTATTCTCGACTGCATCGGGGACACCCCAATGATTCGGCTGCGCCGTTTTAGCGAAAGCGTCGGCTTCACGGTGCTGGCCAAACTCGAGGGCGCCAACCCCGGGCAGAGCGCCAAGGACAGGATCGCCGTCTTCATGATCGATGCCCTCGAGGCATCCGGCGAGCTGTGTCTCGGCGGGACCGTCATCGAGACCACCAGCGGCAACACCGGCTTCGCCCTCGCGATGATCTGCGCCGTGCGTGGATACCGCTGTATTTTGGTGACGAACGACAAGATTTCGATCGCGAAGCTGGACGCCCTCAAGGCGCTCGGGGCCGAGGTCGAGATCTGCCCGAGCGATGTGGACAGCCAGGACCCACGCAGCTACTACGAGCGCGCCAAAGCGCTACAGCGCGAGACCTCCGGCTCGGTCTACGTCAACCAGTACTACCACCCCGGCAATCCGCAGGCCCACTACGAAACCACCGCCCCGGAGATCTGGACCCAGACCGACGGCACCGTCACCCATTACTTCGCGCCGGTGGGAACCGGTGGGTCGATCTCGGGCGTGGCGCGCTTCCTCAAGGAGCGCAACCCCCTCATCCGCGCATACGGCGTCGACGCCGACGGCTCAGTACTTACGGAGTACCACAGCACCGGCAGGCTCGACCTCACCAAGATCAGGCCCTACCTCATCGAGGGCGTCGGGAAGAATATCATCCCCGACAACGTCCACTTCGACCTCATCGATGAGATGGTCCAAGTGGGAGATAAGGAGTCGGCGCTGGAGGCTCGCGACCTCGCCCGCACGGAAGGGGTGTTGGTGGGCTACTCCAGCGGCGCGGTGCTGGCGGGTATCCGGGCTGTCGCCAAAACCCTCCCCGCGGAAGCTATAGTCGTGGCGCTGATGAGCGACCATGGCAATAAGTACTTCGAGAAAATTTTTAGTGACGACTGGATGCGTAGCAAGGGCTTGTTGGACTAGGCGAGCGCCAGAGCTAATGGACCGCCCCGCTGATAGACTGCTATATGCGTAGTCCGTAGTCCATCGGCGTAGCAGTCCATGGTCGATCAGCCGCAGCCGATCCTCAGGACGCGTAGCTCTCAGTCGGGGGACACGTGCACACCAGGTTTCGATCACCCAAGGCTTGGTTGACGCGACCTACGCTCGGCCAGAACTTACGTCCTTCACGCAGGTACTCCAGCGGGTAGGCGGCGGCACTCCGGGTGTAGGGACGGCTCCATTCGTCGGCCGTGACCACGGCGAGGGTATGCGGCGCATTGACGAGTAAATTGTCGTCGGCGCTCGCTTCACCCCGGGCTACGGCGTCCATTTCTTCGCGGATACCGATCATCGCGTCGCAGAATCGATCGAGCTCGTCCTGGCTCTCGGATTCCGTCGGTTCGATCATCATGGTGCCGGCCACCGGCCAACTCAGCGTAGGCGCGTGGAAGCCGTAGTCGATGAGTCGCTTGGCGACATCCTCGGCGCTCGCCACCGACTTGAAGGGACGCAGGTCGATAATCAGCTCGTGGGCCGACCATCCCCCGGCGCCCTTATACAGCACGTCATAATGGCCGCGCAGCCTGTGGGCAATGTAATTGGCGTTCAGAATGGCTAGTCGACTCGCGTCCTTTAGACCTTCCGGCCCAAGCATCCGGATGTAGGCGTAGCTGATGAGCAGGATACTCGCCGACCCGTAGGGCGTCGACGACACCGCCGTCGTGGCCTTCGCGCCGCCGGTGCTCACGAGGGCGTGACCCGGCAGGAAGGGCGCGAGCTTGTCGTTGACACAGATCGGGCCCATGCCAGGTCCTCCGCCGCCGTGCGGGATGGCGAAGGTCTTGTGCAAATTAAGGTGACAGACGTCGGCGCCGATCTGGCCTGGGCTCGTGAGCCCGACTTGCGCATTCATATTCGCGCCATCCATATAGACAAGGCCTCCGTGATCGTGGATAAGTGCGCACATCTCCATGATCTCGGTCTCGAACACGCCATAGGTGCTCGGGTAGGTGACCATGAGGGCCGCGAGACGGTCGGCATACTTCTCGGCCTTTGCCTTGAGGTCAGCGAAATTCACATCGCCGTTGCCATCGTTCTTTACCACCACGACCTCCATCCCGGCCATCACCGCGCTCGCGGGATTGGTCCCGTGGGCGGACTCCGGGATGAGTGCCACATTCCGGTGCCCGTCCCCGCGATCGAGGTGGTAGGCGCGGATAGTGGTGAGGCCTGCGTATTCTCCCTGGGCGCCACTGTTCGGTTGGAGGGAGGTGGCCGTCATACCGCAGATATCCGCTAGGTAGGCCTCCAGCTCAGTGAAGATCTGCGAGTAGCCAGCGGCCTGTTCGACGGGAGCGAAAGGGTGTATGTCGGCGAAGGCCGGCCAGCTCACGGGCATTAGTTCGGTAGCCGCGTTGAGCTTCATGGTGCAGCTCCCGAGCGGGATCATCGAGTGCGTGAGCGAGAGGTCCTTGTTCTCGAGGCGCTTGATGTAGCGCATGAGCTTGGTCTCCGTCTGGTGGGCGCCGAACACGGCACTCGTGAGGTAGGGCGTCGCGCGCTGTACGGCTTTCGCCAAAACGTATCGCTCCGTTGACATCGCCACGCCCTCCGTTTTGGCGAAAGCCGTCAGCAGAGCCGTCAAATCCCCGTCGGAGAGCGTCTCGTCCACGGAGAGCTGCAGGAAGCTGCGCTCGCCGTCGCGTTGGACGTAGGCGTTGAACCTGCCGCTTAAGGCCTCCTCTATAGCCCCGAGCTCCTCTCCCGAGACCTGTACCCGGAGCGTATCGAAAAACTGATCTGAAGCCAACACGTAGCCAGCCGCCGTCAGTGCACCCGCGAGGCGGACGGCCTTGGCGTGGATCGTCTGCGCGATGTCCCGCAAGCCTTCCGGCCCATGGTATACGGCGTACATACCGGCCATGATGGCGAGGAGCGCCTGCGCGGTACAAATGTTGCTCGTCGCTTTCTCGCGGCGGATGTGCTGCTCGCGGGTCTGGAGCGCCATCCGCATGGCGGGACTGCCGTGCGCGTCCTCGGAGACGCCGATGATCCGTCCCGGGATCACGCGTTTGAACTCGTCGGTGGTCGCGAAGAAGGCCGCGTGAGGACCGCCGTACCCGAGGGGCACCCCGAAGCGCTGGCTGTTGCCCACGGCACAGTCGACGCCCCAGCTGCCCGGGGCCTCTAGGATACACAGGGCCAAAAGGTCGGTGGCGACGCAGACGTATACGCTGGCCTCCTTCGCGCCCGCAATGAGCGGTTGGAGATCAGACACCGCGCCGTCGCCCCCGGGGTATTGAAGTAGGACCCCGAACACACCCTCGTCGAAGGCGAACTCACCTACCGGCCCCACCCGCAGCTCGATGCCGATAGGCTCGGCGCGGGTCCGCAGCACGCCCAGGGTCTGCGGAAACACGTGCTCACTCACCAGGAAAACGTTCGCGGCCGGCTCGCCGGACTTGACGCGTCTGTTTTTCTGGCTGTAGAACATGGCCATCGCCTCGGCGGCCGCGGTGCCTTCATCGAGGAGGCTCGCGTTGGCAATTGGCAGACCGGTTAGGTCACTCACCACCGTCTGGTAATTGAGCAAGGCCTCGAGACGCCCCTGCGCGATCTCCGCCTGGTAAGGCGTGTACTGCGTGTACCAGCCCGGATTGTGGAAGATGTTGCGAGCGATGACCGACGGCGTGATCGTGCCGTAATACCCGAGGCCGATGAGGGATTTGACCTCCGGCCGGTTTTTCGCGGCGACTTCAGCGAGGTGCGCGAGGTACTCGTGCTCGGTGAAGGCGGCAGGGACTTGTAGCGGCTGCCGCCTCCGGATCGCCTCCGGGACCGTTTGGTCGATAAGGTCCTCCAGGCTGTCGAGTCCGAGGGTCGTGAGCATCGACTCGACCTGGGAGACGTCGGGCCCCATGTGGCGGCGACGGAAGGTTTGCAGCTCGTTATCCATGTCGGGTTTCGTAGGAGGACCGCGAATGTAGACGCGGCCCACGTGCGCAACTCACCCACCGCGGCACTAGTTGCAAACAGGGCGCAAACGCTACCCACGCTTGACGATTTGGCGCGGTGAGGCGCCACAGACCGTCGCCTGCTCCGTCGGTTTAACGCGGCGGTAACCTGTCTTTTGTCTTTCGCTCACCAACGGAGAGCCGTCCGCGTCACAGCTTTGTACGACACTCTCGCCGCTTCACGTTATCACCGCAAGTCATGAGCCAAGCACACGCTGAATCCACCCACGAGCGCCGCAACAAACGCAAGAGTATCCTCCTAGCGCTCTTGCTCCACGGAGCGGTGGTGGGGGTCTTCGTCTACCCGTTCCTCGTCGGCCAAGACGCCTCGCCGCAGCCCTACGAAATGATCGTCGAGCTGGACTTCCGTGAGCCGCCGATGAGTTCCTCGGCGGCCAACGCAAAGGAGAAGATCCGTAACGAGGTCAAGCAGCCTATGGCCGAGCGGGAGGCGGCCCCCCGCAACCCTGTCCCGCCCGCGCTCCCGCCGCCGCCCTCCCCCCCGATCCTCACCGCGCCCAGCCCTGTCCCGGTCATACCCGATGTCCCGGCGCCACCGGTGCCCCAGCCCGACCCCATCCCGACGCCAACCCCGAGCACGGCACCCGTCGTGGTCGACGTGCCTGCTACCAAGCATGGTCCTGTAGCTAGCAACAAAGAGGGCCATGGGACTACAACGGGCACTGGCAGCAGTACCGGCGCCCCGGAGACCGGCGCTGGCTCCACGGTGAGTGACGTCGGTCAGGGCCGCAGCGATGTCGGCGAAGGGCTCGAGGGCACGGGCGTCCTCCGCCGCGCTGTGATCTATCGTCCACAGCTCAACAGCATCGTCCGCAGCAACGGCCGCATCGCGATGAATGTGTGCGTCAACCAGAACGGCAACGTGGTTGCGGTCAAGTGGAACGAAGAGTTGTCCACGATCGAGGACAAGTCCATTATCCGCGACGCCCTCGCCAAGGCCGCCGACTACATATTCGCAGCCGACCGCCAGGCTCCGAGCCGCGAGTGCGGCGTCATCACGATCATTGTGAAGGGACTCGACAAGCTGCACTAGCGAACGCCGAAATGAGTCCGCATCCCTACCGCAGGGAAGCGAGGGTTTTAGCGAAAGCTTACTAACCTACGACAACGAGAAGGCCTGCTTTACGTCTTCGACGCGGTCGAGGCGCTCCCAGGTAAACGTGTCGTAGGTTTTGTCCTCGTAGGTCACGGTGCCCACCTCGCGCCCGAAGTGCCCGTAGGCGGCCGTGGAACTAAAGATCGGATTGGTAAGTCCGAAACGGCTCACGATCGCTGCCGGGCGCATGTCGAAAAGCTTCCCGATGCGCTCGGCGATCTCGCCGTCCTTGAGGTCGACCTTGGCCGTCCCGTAGGTGTCTACGAACAGACCGACGGGCTTGGCGACGCCGATGGCGTAGGCGACCTGCACCAGGATCTGGTCGCAGAGGCCGGCCGCCACGAGGTTCTTCGCGATGTGGCGCGTTGCGTAGGCCGCGGAGCGGTCGACCTTGCTCGAATCCTTGCCACTGAAGGCGCCACCGCCGTGGGCGCCTTTCCCGCCGTAGGTGTCGACGATGATCTTGCGGCCCGTGAGGCCGGCGTCGCCGTGGGGACCGCCGATGACGAACTTGCCGGTCGGGTTGACGTGGTAGGTGATGTCGCCGCCGAAGAGCCCAGCGAGGGCTTCGTAGCGCGCTTTAACGCGGGGGATCAGCTCCTTCTGGACGTCGGACTTGATGCGGGCGAGCATTGTGGCGTCATCCGGACCGAAGTCGTCGTGCTGGGTTGAGACCACGATGGTGTCGATGCGCAGGGGCGAGTGATCGTCGGCGTACTCGATTGTGACCTGCGCCTTGGCATCGGGGCGGAGGTAGGGCATCGGGCCCTCGGCGCCCTCGCGGCGGATGACGGCGAGCTCCTCGAGGATGCGGTGGCTGATGTCGAGCGCCAGCGGCATGTAGTTTGGGGTCTCGTTGGTGGCGTAGCCGAACATCATGCCCTGGTCGCCGGCACCTTGTTCCTCGGGGGTGTCCCGGACCACGCCCTGGTAGATATCCTTGCTCTGCTCGTGGATGGCGTTGAGGACGCCGCAGCTGCGCGCGTCAAACTGGAGATTCGGGTCCGTGTACCCAATCCGCTCGATCGTCTTGCGTACGGTCTCTTGGATGTCGACGTAACTGTTCGTGGTGACCTCGCCCCCCACCACCACCAGGCCGGTGGTACAGAAGGTCTCGCACGCCACCTTGGAGGTGGGATCCTTCGAAAGAAAGGCGTCGAGGATCGCGTCACTGATCTGGTCGGAGACTTTGTCCGGGTGACCCTCGCTCACGCTTTCCGAAGTAAACAGGTACGGCATCGACTGACTGTGTTTCGTTAGGGCCGCAAATGTAGACCGAGCTATTTGATTCGACAGCTCAGCAAGTCGTATTCACCTATGCTTCCCTCGAGTAGATCGCCGACGGCCACCGGGCCGACCCCAGCCGGGGTCCCGGTAAAAATCAGGTCACCGTCGAGGAGCCTAAAGTATCGACTCGCCTCCGCCACGATGCGATCGAAGCCGAAGAGCATCAGCGCAGTAGACCCTTGCTGCACGACCTGACCGTTTTTGCGAAATCTGAACTCGATCGGCGCGCCTTTCGGCAAAACGTCCACGCCGAGGAACTCACCTACCACCGCGGAGTGATCGAACGCTTTTGACTTCTCCCACGGCAGACCCTGGGCCTTGAGACCGTCCTGGAGGTCGCGGGCCGTAAAGTCGATCCCGAGGCCGATCCGGTCGTAGTAGCGGTGGGCGAAGCGCTCCTCGATCGACTTGCCGTTGCGACACACGCGGAGCACTAATTCGCACTCGTAGTGGATATCAGTGCTGAAGTCTGGGTAAAAAAATGGCTTCCCGCCCGTGAGTACCGCCGTACTCGGCTTTAGGAAGATCACAGGTTCGGCCGGCAGGGGGTTGCCGAGTTCGGCGGCGTGAGCGGCGAAGTTGCGCCCGATGCAGATTACTTTCACAGCCGTGGATTGATGAGTCCCGCCAGGTCTTTCACCTCTTGGAGCGTCTCCTGGGCCCTCGTCCGGATTTGGGCACTCGTCTCGCGGAGCTCGTCTTTAAGCGCGTCTCCGTCCATGAGGATGGCCGCTTTTCGCTCACGCATGTGATCGCTCACCGCTACGAGACCGTCGGCCGTGGCTTGCTTTAGGTCGGCGTAGCGCAGGGTGCCATTCCGGGCGTCCTGCGCCATAGCCACAGCCTTCGCCCCCTCCCCGCTCGCGTCAAGCAGCGCGAGCAGGTTCGTCACTCCGGGACTCAATTCCCCGGCGGGGGTATCCCCGGCGTCCGTCACGGCGGAGCGGATCTGTTTGCGGATCTGCGCCTCCTCGGCGAAGACATTGATGTAGTGCTTCGGGCCGAGACTCTTGCCCATCTTCCTGGTGGGATCTGCGGGGGAGGCAATCTTGGGGGTGGCCGTGTAGAGCGCCTCCGGTGCCCGGAAGTACGCCTTGCCGACTTGTTGATTGAAGCGTGTCGCAATGTTGCGGGTCAGCTCGAGGTGCTGCTCCTGGTCCTTGCCAACAGGCACGAGCTCCGCGTGGTAGATCAGAATATCGGCGGCCTGTAACACAGGGTAGTCGAAAAGCCCGACGCTTACGTAATCATCACCGAGCGAGGCCGTTTGCTGTGACTTGTCCTTAAACTGCGTCATCCGCGTCACCTGTCCGTAGCTCGCGAAGCAATTCAGGATCCACCCCAGTTCGGCGTGTTCGGGGATGAGGCTCTGGATGAAGAGGTTGCCGGGGCGCACCCCGGCCGCCAGCAGGTTGAACGCGATCTCCCACACGTTCTCCCGGAGCTTGCCGGTGTCGTACGGCATCGTGATGGCGTGGTAGTCGGCCACGCCGAAGTAGCACGTATACTCGCCCTGGAGCCGCACCCAGTTCTGCACCGCCCCGAAGTAATTGCCGAAGTGTAGATCGCCGGTCGGCTGGATGAGCGAGAGGATGGTTTTCACGAAAGTGGGACTAGGCCGCAGGGATGGCAGCGATGACGGTGATCTCGATGTTGGCGCCTTTCGGCAAACGCGCCACTTGCACGAGTTCGCGCGCCGGTGCTTCGTCGAGGCCGAAGTACGCCTGGTAGACCGCGTTGATTCGGTCGAACATCCCCATATCCATCACGAACACCGAACACTTGATCACATTGCGCTTCGACGTACCGGCCGCCGCCAGTACGGCGTCCACGTTGCGGAGGACTTGGCCAGTTTCCGCTTCGATGTCACTATCGACGAGTCTGCCGGTCGCCGGGTCGAGCGCTACCTGGCCTGAGCAGTATAGCACACCGTTGTGCTCGACGGCTTGGGAATAGGGCCCGACGGGTTCAGGGGCGTGGGGGGAGTAGATACTTCGCATAAAGGTGGGGTGCGTCAACGACCGTAGGCCACGCTCGGGGGAGCAGCGGCCTACGAGCGTCAACAATTATGGTAAATCCCGAGGGTTAGACCTCTACCGCTGGCACGAGGATCTTGCCGCGGTAGAAGAGATTGCCGTCCGCGTCTTTGTGCGCGACGTGGCGACGGTGCGTGAGGCCAGTCGAGGCGTCACGGCTAAGGGTCGGGGCATCGGCCTTATAGTGGGTACGACGCTTACGCTTGCGCTGCTTGGAGACGCGGCTTTTAGGATGTGCCATTAGTTAAGATTAGGTCCCTTGAGCGCCTGTAGGGCAGCCCAGGGGGAGTCAGCGGGTATGATAATTCCGTCGGCGGGGATTGAGTCCGTTTCGGGAGCTTGGTTTAAGTACTTCAGCATGGCCGGGTCGCAGTCGAGTCCGGCAAGGTCGTGCACAACGGACATCGGCAGGGCGACAGCGATGTTTTCGAACAAAAGCTTCGCGACGTTGTAACGCTCGGTCCCGTAGGCGACATAGATGACTTCATCATCCTCGCTCACGAGCTCGGCGTCGTATTTGATTACAATCTCCCCCTCACCCGCGAGCGGGAGCCGGAAAGGTTCGAGACACCGATCGCAGACCACGCCCGCATTGCCGGCAAAAGCAATGGCGAGGTTGAATTGGTTGCGGACCTTCTCGATGGTGACCTGTGCGGTGAAATCGCCACTGCGGATCAGATCGGTCTCGAATGCCTCGAAGAAGTCGTTCCCGAGGACGTAATCAAACTGGTGTGCGCCACCGGCCAAGGTCTCGAGTGGGATGTCGTAGCCGACGGAAGCCTCCATGCTGATCAACCTTTGTTGAAAACGGCGGCAAATGTACGGACCGCACCGTTCACCCACACTTCTTGTAGCAACTTTAAATCTGACCAACTTCAAGACCCCACTTGATGCACGTCACCGCTGTTACGAATGATGTTGATCCATCTTTGCAACGCAACCGACGGATCACGCCATTCGTCTTATTTGTGTCGCACTTTGTAACGCTTCAAGATTCACTTCTGGGACATTGGATGGGCTGGGCGGTAACGCTTGGCCCACTTTTTTGCCCACAAGCTACTTACGCAGCGTCCTCATTCGACGCTCGCCATGAGGCTCGGATTCATGCCCATCATGCTAAAACCACCGTCGTGGAAGAGGTTTTGCATGGTGACGTACTTCGTGAGATCGCTGAACATCGACACGCAGTAATCCGCACACGCCTGGCTAGAGGCATTCCCGAGGGGAGAGGTTTTGTGGGCGTAATCGAAGAAGTCCGAGAAACCTTTGACGCCCGAACCGGCCGTCGTTACAGTCGGCGACTGGCTGATCGTATTAACGCGTACGTGCTCCCGCACCCCGAAGTGGTACCCGAAGCTGCGGGCGAAACTCTCCAGCAACGCTTTTGCGTCGGCCATTTCGCCGTAGTGTGGAAAACTTCTCTGTGCGGCGATGTAGGTCAGTGCTAGGATGCTTCCCCACTCTGCCATCATCTCGCCGCGGTAGAGCACCTGCATCATTTTGTGAAAGCTGATTGCCGAGATGTCGAGCGTCTTCAGCATCCAGTCGTGATTGCTATCGGTGTACTCTTTTTTCTTACGGACGTTGATCGACATCCCGATTGAATGAAGTACGAAGTCGAATTTGCCACCGAGATGCTCGGCGGCCTGCGTAAACATGGCCTGCATCTCGTCGCTACTCGTGGCGTCGGCCGCAATGACTGGGGCGTTGAGCCTGTCGCCCAACTGTTGCAGTGTACCCATCCGCATGGCAACGGGGGCGTTGGTGAGCACGATCTGCGCGCCCTGCGCAACAGCGGCCTCGGCGACTTGCCAGGCGATTGACTTGTCGTCGAGGGCACCGAAGATGACGCCGCGTTTGCCGGCGAGGAGAGACGTAGTTGGCATAGGTGTAAAAGCTAGTCCGCGCGAAAGTAAGCGAGTGAGGTTTGGGGAGCCGCGCTCCCGCAGGACGCGCGCCCACGGGTCGGGTTAGCGCCTCGCGGAGGCCAGAAGACCCGCCGCATTGGCGAGGGCGGGTTTGCTCGGGGGATCACTACTCAGCATCACGGCAATGGCCTGGACGCGAGCCGCCTGGTCGAGTTCTCGCACGCGCGTGGCCGTCCGCTCGCCGAGGTCCTCCTTGAAGACAAAGTAGTGTTTGTCGGCCTGGCTGGCGACCTGGGGGGAGTGCGTGATAGTCACGACCTGGTGGTCGCCGCTGAGTCCGTGTAGAATCTCCCCCATACGCAGGGCCACATCCCCGCTTACGCCGCTGTCGATTTCGTCGAAGATCAACGTCGGCAGGGGTATAGCCGAGGCGACGAGACTCTTCGTGACCAGGGTGAGGCGGCTCAACTCACCTCCACTAGCCTGTCCTTTGATGGGCTGCAACCGCGAACCTTTATTCGCGCTGAAGAGGTACTCGACCTGATCCATTCCAAGCGGCCCCGGGTGCTCCAGTTCCTGAAAGTCGATGGCGATGCGTGCGCTCGCCATGCTCAGCTTGCCGAGCCGAGCGTGAATCTTGTCGAGGAAATCATCCACCTGGGCCTTGCGGCGCGAGCGCAACTCAAGCGCGCGCTCTTCGAGTACGCGCAGCTGCGTGGCGAGCGACTTCTCGAGCTGCTTTATCTCGCGGTCGACACGTTTGGTGCTCTGTGACCTTGTCTCGTAGTCGCGCTGCACTTCAAGCAGGCCGGCGTCGTCAACGACGAGGTGCTTCTTGATGAGCTTGAAGATGATCGAAAGGCGATCCTGGACTTCGGAGATGCGCTCGGCGTCGAACTCCGTGTTCTCAGCCAAGTCCGCAAAGGTCTGCCCGAGGTCGTCGAGCTCGAATCGCAACTCCGCGAGGCGCTGGATCTGTCGATCGAGGTCGGTGTTGATATCACTGAGCTGCTCCACGGCTGGCATCAAGTCCCGGAGTTGTGACACGATGGCCCGCTCATCCTCGACGAGCTTGTAGCCCGTCTCCCCGAGCACCTTCTTGATGTCCTCGGCGCGCTCGAGGGTCTTGAGCTCGGACTCCAGCGCTTCCATCTCGCCGGGCTGCACGTCGGCTTCCGCGAGCTCGGCGAGCTGGAAGTTGACGAAGTCGGCCTCCTGGCGCAGGCGCGCCTGCTCGGCCGCCAGGCGAGCTAGCTCGCGGCGGTCGGCCTGGTAAACATTGTAGGCGGCGGCGTACTGCCGCAGTAGAGCCTGGTTGCCGGCCAGGGCGTCGAGCATCCGCAGCTGGAAGGAGACGTTGTGGATGTCGAGGGTGTCGAACTGCTGATGGAGGTCGATCAAAGACCGGCTGAGATCTTGCAGCACCGTAAGCTTCGCGGGTGTGTCATTGACGAAAGTGCGGGTTTTGCCGGAAGGCAGAATCTCCCTGCGGATGACCAACTCATCGTCGTAGTCGAGTTCGTTTTGGTCGAAAAATTCTCTTAAGCCGTAAGCGCCGACGTTGAAATGCGCTTCGACTACACACTTTTGATCTGCATGAAATAGCGCCTTGGTGTCGGCGCGCTGGCCCATGATGAGCCCGAGCCCGCCGAGGATAATGGACTTGCCGGCACCCGTCTCGCCGGTGATGATCGTGAGCCCAGGGGCGAAATCTACGTGAAGCTCGTCGATGAGCGCGTAGTTGCGGATGTCGAGACTCGTGATCATAGGTGCCGCAAGGTCAGAAGCCCGCACTCAACTACCAACTACCGCCCGCGCCACCCCCGCCGAAACCACCGCCGCCGAAGCCCCCGAAACCACCGCCGCCCCCAAATCCCCCGCCCCCGCCAAATCCTCCGCCGCCGCCGAAGCCTCCACCCGGTAAAAAGACCATCCCACCACCACGGCGCCCGCGCGGACCACCGTAGCGCCCGTTGCGGTTGTAGCCGCCGTCCTCGGAGTCGTCCCCGCCCCCGCCACGACTCGCGAGCCAGCGGATGATGAGGATGACGAGGAAAAGTAGGATCATCACCGTCATCGGATTGAGCCCGCCGCCGACTTGGCGAGGATCGGCCTTGTATCGTCCCTGCAGCAACTCGATCATGACTGAAGTCGCGCGGTCGAGGCCCTGGTAGTAGCCTCCCGTTCGGAAGTTCGGCACGATGATCTGCTCGATGATCCGCTTCGAGAGGGCATCCGTGAGGCGGTCCTCCACGCCATAGCCGTTCTGAATGAAGACCTTACGGTCGTCGACCGCGACGTATATCAACACGCCGTTGTCGTTCGCCCCCCCGCCAATCCCCCAGGCCTCCGCGATCCGGAAACTCCGGTCGAACGCATCCCCGGACTCGAGGAAGCGCTCGATAACGATCGCGATCTGCGTGGAGGTGCTGTCGTCGTAAGCGACAAGCTTGCGCTCGAGGTCGGCGCGGTTGTCCGCCGCCAGTACCCCAGCGTAGTCGTTGACCAGCCGCTGTGACTTCGCGGGGAGCGCGGGCTCCTGGGCTTGCGCCAAAACCGACGCCCCCCCGAGGACTACCGCTAGCCAGATAGCCCGCGACAGGTGACGCAGCGAGCCGCGGCTAAGCAATCGGTCAAGCATAACTGATGTCGTCGGGGAGTTCGTTCCGATCGTCGTCGCGGAGGGGGAAGTGCTCAGCGAGGGCTTCGCCGGCGATCCGGATGCCGAGCGTGAGGCCCGTGACGTAATCGCCGTCGGCAAAGTGTGGGCGAATCGCGGCGGCGGTCTCGTCCCAGAAAGTCGCGTCGGTAACGGCGTCGATACCGCTGTCGCCGATGACGGCGAAGGCCTTCTGTCCCGGTGCGATCAGGATCAGCACGCCATTGTGCGCCGCCGTCTCCGTCATCCCCAGGGCCTCGAAAACACGCTTCGCCTCGTCCACCGGCGGGCGGCGGAGTTTGTGCTCCACGTGCACCCGGATCTCACCGCTCGTCCGTAGCTCGAACTGCCGGATCGCGTCGACGATCTCTGCCTCCTGGGCGGGATTGAATACGAAACGGGGGTAGAACATATGGGTCGAGGGCGAACGCTGCGCTTAGTTTGAGAAATCAACCGTCGGCGCTCGGTCCGACCCGGGATCGCTCTTGAAGAGGGGTCGGCGGTTGAAGCCGAAGATGGAGGCGAAAAAATTGTTAGGGAAGGTCCGGATGTCGGTGTTATAGGCGGTTGCCGTCTGATTAAAACGGTCGCGCTCTACCTTGATCCGGTTCTCCGTGCCTTCGAGCTGGCTCTGCAATTCGAGGAATTGGCTGGTGGTCTTAAGCTCTGGATAGGCCTCGGCCGTGGCGAGCAGTCTACCGAGCGAGCCGCCGAGCTGCTGCTGTGCGGCCTGAAATTGCGCGAGGTTCTCCTCTGTGAGGTCGTCGGCAGTGAGCGTGATACTGGTTGCGCGAGCGCGGGCCTCGATGACCTCGGTCAGGGTACCGCGTTCGAAATCGGCGGAGCCCTGTATAGTCTTGACGAGATTTGGGATGAGGTCCGAGCGCCGCTGGTAGGCGGACTCGACGGCCGCCCACGAGTTGTTGACCTGCTCTTCGCCCGTCACGAAGCCATTGTATTTGCCGCAGCCCATGAGGCCGAGCACGACCGCTACGACGAGCAGTACGATGAGAAGAATTCGTCCCATGATGTTGGTTTTGCCGAAAGGTAACAGGATAAGGTCTCCGCCCTAAGAATTGTGCACTGTGGACAGGTACGTGAGCCAGTCGGCCTCCACGTCGATGTCGCCGAGGGTCGGGAGTTCGTAGCTGGAGAGTCCGGCTTTCGCCAAAACTTGCCGCGTCTGATCGGCCACTCGATCGGTGCTCCAGGCAATGCCCTCGAAGAGTTCGGACGGGCACACCTTGAGGCCGAGGAGGTAGTATCCGCCGTCGAGGCTCGGGCCAATCACCACGTCGACCTCATCGAGCTTGGTCGCCGCCAGTTCTAAATGGGCGGGCGTTAGGTACGGGCAGTCGGTTCCGATGATTAAGACGCCCCGGCGGTGCGCGAGGACGGCGAGGGCAGCCGTCCGCATGCGTTCGCCGAGGTCCGGGTCCGGGTTCTGGATTCCGTATCCGAAAGCCGCAGGAGCCCAGACCGACAGATCGCCGGGAGCCGGATCGAAGAAGACGGTGGCCGGAAGTCCACTGCCCCTTACGCTCGCGGCGCACAGCCGGATGAGCCGGTGGTATACCTCGAGCGCCGACTCCGCACCCATACCCTCGGCAAGTCGCGTCTTACCCTTCCCGAGCTCAGCGCGTCTCGCGAGGATGGCGATCTCGACACCGTCACGCACAGGTAGTCCGAGAACCGTCGCATCATGCGTCATCGTCATCTTCATCGTCGGCGGCGGCGTCGTCACCTTCATCCCCTTCATCATCCTTCTCGTAAACCTTGCTCCCGTCCTTGAGTTTACGCGCCACCTGGGCGTAGGGCCCGACCACGATCCGCTCCCCGACCTGTAGCCCGGAGGTCACCTGGATCGCCTTGCGGTTCTGGACGCCCGTCTTCACGATGCGCCGCTCGACTGTGCCGTCCGCCTTAGCCACCCAAACGACCTCCACGAGGTCGGCACTCGCCAGAGCTTTGTTGGCGAGGTCGGAGTTTTTCTTGCCGCCCGCCTTGGCGCTATTCTCGTCGGCCTCGCGGGCCGTGACCGCCGCTATCGGCACGGACACCGCATCCGACACGGTCTCCGTGAGGATCTCCACGGAGGCCGACATTCCAGGGCGGAAGGGGTACGAGCGTCCCTTCGCGACGAGATCGGCGTAGCTGGATGCGTCGATGAGTATGGTGACGGTGAAGTTGGTCACCTGGTCGGTGTTCAAGGTTTGGATGCCGGTGGCACTCGTGAGGTTGTTGGCGCTACTCGATATCTCGGCCACCTTGCCGGAAAACTTGCGATCGAGGTAGGCGTCGACCTCGATTTCGGCTGGGTCCCCGAGCGACACTCGCGGGATGTCATTTTCGGACACCTCGACGCGGACCTCCATTTGACTGAGGTCGGCCACGCGCGCGAGTTCTGTTCCAGCCATCTGGATGGTACCGACCACGCGCTCGCCCTCCTCAACGTTGAGTTGGCTAAGGATACCGTCCATCGGGGCCACGATGTTGGTACGTCGCAAGCTGGTCTGAAGCTCACGGAGCGTGGCGCGGGCACTAGCCACCTGAAAGCC
>JBGTKC010000136.1:0-10761 GCA_041744755.1 Saprospiraceae bacterium | reverse complement strand
GACAAAGATTTTAACCGACATGAATTACCGAACCACACTCACCTTTCTCTTTCTCGCATTGGCACTCTCGCTGGCCGCTCAAGGCCCGGGCACTAGCTCGCCACGGGCTATCGGCGGCGGGGATACCGCCTACACCTTCGTCGAGATTGGACTTGGCTACGGGGTCGTCCAATTCGGAGATGGCCTCGAGACCCGCGCGGACGCCGGCGGCTTCGGGT
The DNA here is from genome assembly GCA_041744755.1 of Saprospiraceae bacterium. GTDB lineage: Bacteria > Bacteroidota > Bacteroidia > Chitinophagales > Saprospiraceae > CALDTK01. Next base: position 10,543 of record JBGTKC010000136.1, on the reverse strand, counting down.
CCCCGGGCGGGGGCCTGTTTTCGATCGGGGTCTTCCGCAAATTCGCCTGGCTGCCGAACGCGGCGCTCGGAATGCGCTACAAGAACTCCGGTGGATCCCCGACGAGCGGCAACGGTGGGGACGAGATGTTTTTCAACTACTGGCTCACGTCCTTCGCGGCCCGCTGGTATCCCTTCGACGCGCAGGCCCGGCGCGGGGTGTACCTCCAGCCGGAGTACGTTTTCGTGACGCAGTTCACGCAGAAGTACCGCAACGAGGCGCGCCAGGTGTACGACCACCAGTTCGCGATCGGCAGCGGGGCGACCGTTGGGCTTGGCTACACCTACCCCGTCGGGAAGCGGAGCGCCGCTATTGAACTCGGCTTGGAGGTCGATTTCGTGTCACGGCAGGGGGAGGTGACCGACGTTGGTGAGGTTAGCTTTTCGAATACGGCGATCGGGGGGATGGCACGACTGAGGTTCTGAGCGTTTTTGCTCTAACGTTTTATAACCCCCCCGGCCCCCCTTATTTTCTGCTTTCCGCTCCGAACGCTTCGCGTCCTGCGCGGAAAGCAGAAAACAAGGGGGGAGGCGAACGCCCCCGGCTATCGGCTGTGATCTCGGAGGGCGAGGCGCCGCAGGCCCTTTGAGCGAAGCGAGCTATACGGTCGCCTCCCCCCTTGTCCAAAGTTTTTTCGCAAAAGCGCAAAGCGACTTTGCGCAAAAACTTTGGATAAGGGGGGCCGGGGGGGTTACAAAACGCCAGCAAAGCCACAAGCCTACTTAGCCCTCGAAGTCTCTATCGTCAAAATCACCCGATCCAACTCTTCATACACCGCTTCCTTCCCCCTCTTCAACACAAACGCATTCCTAAACCTCACCACAAAATACCCTAACTCTTCGAGCGTCTTCGTCCTTGCCTCATCATACTCAACTTGCTCGTCATGTACACCGCCGTCGATTTCTACGCACAACTTGTACCTCGCACAGTAAAAATCTACGATGTAGTGATCATTACCCGTATGCTCTCCGAAATGACGGATGACGTGCTGGCGCCCGAAATGCAGACCGCGGTAAGCCCTCCGGCGGACGAGTTCCCAGAAGGCCGATTCCGCAAGCGTTTGATTGGAGCGAAGCTGCCGTGACCGGGTTCTAATATTCACGAGTCCAAAGTTAGTTTCACACCCCGCCCCGCCTCCACCATAACACGTTTTGCCGAAAGGCGTACCTGAAGGCCCTTTCCCACTCTCCATCTTTCAACTTTCCCACCTTGACCTCCGCCCAACGCCACGCTGCCCTCGGCTTCGACGACACCTGGCTCATCGCCCTCGGGATACCACTGCTCTCGGCAGTCACGGCCCTGCTGTTTGCGCAGGTCGAGTACGACAATCCGCTGTCCTTCGAGGCGCTCGGCGTTTGCTTCGTGATCGGACTCGGGTACACGGGACTTTACTGGAGCATCATCCGCGCCGTGATTATCCAACTGCGCCGCGTCGGTTGGCTCCGAGAGCGGGTGGGCTGGCGACTGGCCCTGAGCCTCGGCATGGCCTTCCTGCTAGTACTCATCGTCCAGCTCGCCATCAAGTCGGCCATCGCGACCTTCGGTCACAACCCCACCGATGTAGAGATGCCCACCGAGGCGCCGGTAACTTTCAGCATTATCTTGAGCACCATCCTCTGCGTCATGATGATCGCCATCTACGAGTTCATCTACTTCTTCGCCAAATACCGCGACGGACTCGTGGCCCAGGAGCAACTCGTCAAGCTCCAAATGCAGTCGCAACTCGTGTCCTTGCGCGACCAGGTCAATCCGCACTTCCTCTTCAACTCCCTCAACACCCTCGCGAGCATCATCCCGGAGGACCCGGAGACGGCGACCAAATTTGTGCAACGCCTCTCGGCCGTCTACCGGCGCGTACTCGAACACGGCGGCACTACCACCGTCACGCTCGCCGACGAATTGCGCGCCCTCGACGACTACCTCTTCCTGATGCGAACGCGCTTCGAGGACAAGCTCCGGGTGAGCATCGTGGTCGATCCGGAAATGCGGCTCCTGCACGTGGTGCCGCTCTCGCTCCAGATGCTGGTCGAGAACGCCATCAAACACAACATCGTGAGCCACGAGCGCCCGCTCGAGATCAGCATAGAGGCCGAGCCGACCTACGTGCGGGTCACCAACATCCTCCAGCTCCGGGCCATCAAGGAGGACTCGACCGGGATCGGCCTCACCAATATCCGCGAGCGCTACCGTTTGCTCGGCGCATACGCCGTCGACATCACCGAAACCGCGAGTGCCTACGCCGTCGAGCTCCCGCTGCTCCCGGCCCAAATCGAGAATTATGTCGAGGCTTGAGTGCTGGATCATCGAGGACGAGCCGCCCGCGCAGCGGCGATTAGAGAAGCTCCTGCGGTCCCTTCGTCCAAACGCGCAAGTGACCTTCAGCACCGACACGATCAGCGGTGCACTCGCGGCCCTCGCCGAACGTACGCACCCGGATCTCATCTTCAGCGACATCGAACTCGCCGACGGCCTCAGCTTCGACATTTGGAGCCAAGCTGGGCCGCACTGCCCGATCATCTTCACGACGGCCTACGACCAGTACGCCATCCGCGCCTTCGAGGTCAACAGCGTCGACTACTTGCTCAAACCCATCGAGGAGGAGCGCCTCGCGCAGGCGGTTGACAAGTTTGACGCCTTTCGGCAAAACACGTCCGCCGTCCCGCTCGACCTCCAGGCCTTGAGCCAGCTCATCACCACGCGTGAGCCGGCCTACCGCCAGCGCTTCGTCCTCCAGCACCGCCAGGAGTGGATCGCGGTGCGCACCGACGAGTTCGCCCACTTCTACTCCACCGACGGCCTCACGTTCGGCCTCACGCGCGCGCGCCAGCGCCACCTCCTCCCCGAAACCTTGGACCGGCTCGCCGAGCAGCTCGACCCCAGCGTATGGCACCGGATCAGTCGCTCGCAGATCGTCCACGCCGAGGCCGTCGAGCGGGCCGCGCCCTATTTCAATCACCGCCTGAAGCTTGCGCTAAAACCTACGGTAGACGGCCCGGACAACGTCGTGAGCCGGCAGCGGGTAAAGGGATTTTTGGAGTGGTGGGGGCGGTGACGTACCCCAAGAACGATCACACCCGCTTCACCTCCACCTTACACACCCAGTAGAGATTTGTAGCATTCGCCAAAAACCACGTGCGTATGCCCCGCCGCCCCGTCGAGATCGCGGTCGTCTCAGATGTCCACCTCGGGACCTACGGTAGCCACGCCGCCGAACTGCACGACTACCTCCGGCGCATCCAGCCGAAGACGCTGATCCTCAACGGCGACATCATCGACATCTGGCAGTTTTCGAAAAGCTACTGGCCCAACGCCCACACCAAAGTGCTCAAGCAGGTGCTCGGCCTCGCCGCCAAGAACACGCAGGTCTACTACCTCACCGGCAATCACGATGAGAAGCTCCGCAAGCTCGAGAGACTGAGCCTCGGTAATCTGCACATCCGCAATACGCTTTCGCTAAAACTCGCGGGCCGTTGCGTCTGGTTCTTCCACGGGGATGTCTTCGACGCCGTCATCAAACACTCGAAGTGGCTCGCGAGGGTCGGGGCGGTGAGCTACGACGGGCTCATTGTCCTCAACGCGGCGATCAACCACCTGCGCGGCACCTTCGGCTACGGGAAGGTGAGTCTGTCGAAACGCATCAAGAACAACGTCAAGTCCGCGGTTAGCTTCATCAATCAGTTCGAGATCGCCGCCGCAACCCTGGCCCTTACCAAGGGCTACGACACTATTGTCTGCGGCCACATCCACCAGCCGGCCGATCACCTCGTCGACGTGCCGGACCTCGGCCAGATCCGCTACCTCAACTCCGGCGACTGGGTCGAGAACCTCACCGCCCTCGAGTACGACGCTGGCGTGTGGCGCCTCTACCGCCACCTCGAGCAACGCCCCGAGGATGCCGACGCGACCGCCGACACCGACGACCAAGAAGCGGACAGCATCGAGCTCGTCGACCTCACGGAGAAGGAACTGTTCGACAATCTCCTCGCCGAACTCACGGCCTAGCCCGTCCCCTGCCAGCATGCGCATCCTTTACGGTATCCAGGGCACGGGCAACGGCCACCTCGCCCGCGCCATCGACATCATCCCCGCGCTGGAGCAGCACGGCCGGGTAGACCTGCTCGTGTCGGGCTACGCCTCCGAGGTGACGCTCGGCCGCGAGATCAAGTACCGCCCGAAGGGACTCGGCTTCGTGTTCGGGAAGTCCGGCGGGATCGACCTGTGGAGCAGCTACGAGCAGTCGGACCTACGGCGCCTCCAGCGCGACATCCGCGACCTGCCGGTGCGCGATTACGATTTGGTGGTCAGCGACTTCGAACCCGTGTCGGCCTGGGCGGCGCACCGTGCGGGTTTGCCCTGCGTAGGCCTCAGCCACCAGGCCGCCGTCCTGCACCCCGCCAGCCCGAAGCCCGAAAAATCCTTCTCGGTCGGGCGTGCCATCCTCACGCACTACGCCCCGACGCAGCGGGACTACGGCTTTCACTTCGACCGCTACGCCGCGGAGATATCGACGCCCGTCATCCGGCGGGTCGTGCGGCAGCTAGTGCCGAAGACGCGCGCCCACTACACCGTTTACCTCCCGGCCTACGAGGACGCGAAGCTCGTCGATCGCCTCAGCCAAGTGGCCGAAGTCCGGTGGCAAGTCTTCTCGAAACACGCCAGGCAGTTTTGCCGAAAGGCGAACGTGTCCATCCATCCCATCAGCCAAGACACTTGGCTAGAGAGCCTGCGTACCTGCACGGGCGTGCTGTGCGGCGCCGGTTTCGAGACGCCCGCCGAGGCACTCTACCTCGGGAAAAAGCTGATGGTCGTGCCGATGAAAGGCCAGTACGAGCAGGCCTGCAACGCGGAGGCACTCCGCCTCATGGGCGTGCCCATCCTCAAGAAGCTAAGCCTCAAGCGCCTCGAGGAGCTGCGGCGCTGGGTAATCAGCGAGAGTCGGGTCGAGGTGGCGTACCCCGATGAGACGCAGGGGGTGGTGGACGGGCTGGTGGCAGCTAGGTAGACAATGGCGAAAAAAAGCCCCAGCACTCACTCCAAGCACTGGGGCCATATTCAATCCGGAGACTCGGGTTTACTCAATCACCAGGGCGTGGGTCTCGGTCGCCCCCGGGGTGTTGACCTCCAGTAAGTAGAGGCCCGCGGCGAGGCGCAGGTCGAGGTCCATTCGGTAGCCGCCGGCGGTGGCGGCAGTAGTGTAGCGTTGCACTTCGTGGCCGGCCACGTTTAGGACGCGGACGGTGCGCTGCCCGGCTTCCGCCTGCTCGCCAGCGAGTTGGACGGCGCCGCGGCTCGGGTTCGGGAAGAGTGACGCTGTGCCTGGTTTTGGCGTAAGCCCCGTAAACGTGTCCCCGCCGCCGACGCGCCGGATGCGGCCCTCGCCGCCGCTCGGGTACTGCGCCGCCGTCACGAGGCCGTTGAGCGGACCGCGGATGTAGTTGGCCAGCGCCTGCTGGTACGTCACGCCGAGGTTGGTGAAGTCGGCATCGAACAGGTACTGGTCGCCGCCGCCAGCCAGGAAGTTGATCGTCGCTACACTGTAGGTCGCGCCGGCCGTCACCACCGCGCCATTATCGACCACCACCGTACCATCGTCGAGGGTGACTTTGCGCACGCGGGTGCCCGCGGTCGTGACCTGGTTAGTCGCACCAATCACCTGCGCCGTGCCTGTCACGTCGTACTCGAACTTGAGCCCCGCCACCTGCGCGAAGCGTCCGTTGCCGCTCTCGACACGTGAGACGGCGTTCTCGAGCAGCACCTTGAGTTGCGCGGCCGTCACGTCCTCGGCAACGCTCACGAAGTTGGCGAAGGGCAGGATGTCAAAGGTGGTTAGTTCGGTGAGTTGACTACCGGCCGCGATGGTGGCGTCGTTGCGGATGCCCCCGCCGTTCTGGAGGGCGATCTGGGGGCGGCTTACGCCAAAACTGGTGGCCAGTTCGCGGGCCTGGAACAGGAGCGCGTCGGCCACGAGGTTGCCCTGGTTGGTCTCCCGCGTGCGGATGTTGCCGCGAACGCCGTCGAGCGCCACCTCCGTGCGTCCGATCACGCGCTGGTTGAGACCGGCGACGTAGGCGCGCACCGGCTGCTCGACGTCGGCTACGAAGTTGGGCTCCGGCAGGGCGGTCTTGACCTTGACGGGGCCGCTGGCCTCACCGATCTCGACAATCTCGCCGGCCCTATCGAAGGTCGCGAAGAGTTGCCCGACGTAGCGGTAGCTCCCCGGTGTGGTGACGACGTGCACCGTGCGCCCGGCCGCGTCTCTCACGCGGAGGGGGTAGGGCCCATTAATCTTTGTGCCCGGCAGTGTGTCGTTCGGGTTGTTGCTCAGCAGCTCATCTCCACCCCCCGCGATCACGATGTCGATGTCGTTGAGCTGTGGGATCAGCGCGGTGTCCTCGGCGATGGACTGCAGGTGCGAGATGAGCACGAACTTGTTGATGCCGCGGGTTTTCAGCTTGGCCACCTCAGCGTTGACCGCCTCGGCGAGCATCGTGTTAATAGCGACGCGGCCCGGGCTCGAGATAAAGCGGATGTCCGGGGTCGTGAGGCCGATGACACCGATGCCCTCGGTGCCGCGGTAAAGGATGGTGCTCGGGGCAATCTTACCGGCGCCGACGAGGGCCTGTAGTTCCGGCTCGGCGGCGAAATCGAGATTCGCGCTCAGGAATTTTGTCTCCGTGCCCACAGTCGCCTCGCGGACGAAGCTCGCCAGGACGCTTGGCCCGAAGTCGAAGTCGTGATTGCCGATCGCGAGGGCGTCGTAGCGTAGTCGCTGCAGTGCGATGGCGTCGTAGATCTCAGCGTTGACAAGCCCGGCCGAGAAGGCCGGACCGGGCAGGAAATTGTCGCCCGAACTCAGCAAGATCGAGTTGGCGCCCGCGAGGTAGCCCGTGTACCGCAGGCTGTCTACGACCTGCGCGAAGGCCGCGATGCCGCCGACGTCAACGTTCGGGTCCTGCAGCAGTTCCGACTCGCCGTCGTTGTTGTGGAGGATCTGCAGCGTGTAGCGCTCGTCCTCGCCGAGGACCTCGTAGGCCGTGAGCGTGCCCGAGACCTCGTTACTGATCAGCACCACGGGTGCCCCGGTGGGCGAGTCCGCTCCGTCGATCCAGACGATCTCCTCGGGGCCGAGGTCGCCCCCGGAGCCGAGCGCGGCTTCCTCCTCGAAGCGGCGATTCGAGAAGTAGGTGAGGTACTGCGGGGCGCGCGGGTTCGACAGGTCGTACACCATCACGCCACTCTGGCGCTCGAGGCCGATGAGTGCGACGGTTTTGCCGTTCAGGCGCCCGATCTCGATGGCCTCCGGCTCGGGACCTTTGTCATCCGAGCGGCTCTTGCGCGAGTCGTTGTCATCGTTGTTGGAGTTGAAGTACTCCGGCACGAGACCGCGCAGGGTCTTCTCGAAGTCGTCGGCCGAGTCCCAGACCAGCTTCCCGTCGGCGTCCCAGACGCTGAACGAGCGTGCGCCAAAACTGTAGATCTGGTCCACGTCGCCGTCGCCGTCGGTGTCGCCGGTGGCCGTCGTCGACAGCAGGCGCCCGAGGCTCTCGTTGCTCTTCGTGTAGTCGGAAGGGTAGGCGCCACGGTCGAGCCTGAGGCTGGCTACGCGCACCTCTTCGGAGTAGCCGTCATAGTCGCGGGCGTCGCCCTCGTTGGCGGTCACGAGGTAGGTCTGCCCGTCGCTCCCGAGGAAGCTCGTGATGGCATCCGGTTGGTACATCCCGAGCACCTTGTGGCTCCAGATCCGAATGTCGTCAGTCCGGTTGGACGCGTCGAAGCCCTGCGAGCCGAGGTAGCCCGGCGCCGACCAATCCTTGTAGCCGAGGGGCGTCACGTCGCGCACCGTACCGCTGGCCACGTCGACGATCGCGAAGGCGTTGTTTTCCTGGAGCGTCACGTAGACCGTCTTCCCGTCGGGGCTAAAGGCCAGGTACTCCGGCTCCAGATCCTGGGCGGCGTTGGCGCTGGGGCCGAAGATCCGGATGCCCCGGGCCCGCAGCTCATCCTCGCGCCCGATGTAGGCCTGGAAGTCGGCCGTGCGTACGGTGCCGGTGCGCACGTCGACGAGGCTGATGGAGCCCTCCGGGTCGACGGTGTAGGCATCGTTGGGTTCGCCCTCGTTGGCTACGGCGATGGTGTTGCCGTCGGGCGAGAACTTTACGGCATCGGGTAGGGCACCCACGGTGTACCGGGTCTGATATTGGCCATCGGTGTCGAACATGACCAGGGCGCCGGGGTCGGTGCTCACGTCGGCCTGCACGGCGATCGCGACGCGGCCATTTGCGACGGCCACGCTGTTGACGCCACCGCCGTAGGGCGTCAGGTCGATCGTGAACAGGGAGTCCAGTCCGCCGGCCGGCGTGAGTTGGAGTGCGACGACACTGTTGGCCTGTGCGCTGGTGAGGTACGCGCGCTTGGTCGCCTTGTCGTAAGCGACGATCTCGGCGGCGCTTTCGTCGAAACCACCCGCCTGGTAGGTGGCGGTGGGGACGAAGGTCGGGACGCGCTGGGCGGTGAGTGTGAGTGCCTGCGTGGCGGTCAGCAAGACGGCGACGAAGAGAGGGGGTAAGAACTGCTTCATGGGGAAGGTTTGGTTGTGGCCCGAAGGTGACCTACCCACATTATGCGGCTGTAAGACTCACGTTATCAACGTGTTTTGCTTGCGCGTCCACCACGTAATCGTTAAGTATCCCCAGTGTCAAGCGGGGGCTTAGCTATCCGCTACCTGCTTCGTCCCGGCTGGCTCCAGCAGCTTGATCACCAGCACCACGCTCGCGAAGCACCCCGCGACGAAGTTGTCGATCCACACCGGCGGCGTGCCCCTCTGCCAGCCGTAGGCAATCCACAGCGCAATCCCGAGGCAGAGCATCGAGACATCGCGAGCGAGATGCCGGAGGTGTCCACGCCAAGGCCGTCGAGCGGGCGGCGCCCTACTTCAACCACCGCCTGAAGCTTACGCTAAAACCTACGGTAGACGGCCCGGAGAACGTCGTGAGCTGGCAACGGGCGAAGGGCTTTCTGGAGTGGTGGGGGAAGTGAGGAGTGCATACCCGCGCAACTCGATGAATCCGTCGCGATCGTTCGATCGGGCCCGCTCACCCTAAGCTCCACGCCCGCCCCCCGACGCTCTCCAAAGAGATGTCGCCGTCGTAGCCCCCCGGCACCGGGTCGTAGTTCAGTACCTCCGTCCCGATCTTCTCCGAACTTAGATAGCCCCACAGCACCATCGACTTGAAGGAGCGGTAGAAGTCGATCGGGGGCTGCTCGCCGACGGTCGTGCCCCAAACCTGGGGATTGTAGCGCGGGCTGCGCTCCTCGGCGTCGGCAAAGAGCCCCCCGCGCTGATCACTATCGAGCTCGCTAAAAGTGCGGCCGTGGCTGGTTTTGGCGGAAGCCTCGAACTCGGCGATCCCCTTCTGCAAGGCCGACGGACCATCGCCCGGGGTCGAAGTTTCGGCCAGGACGCGGTCGATGAACACGTCCACGTTGACGTCGAGGCCGCCGGGGGTCTCAGTGCGCGGCAGCAGCGTGTCGACGTAGGCCGTGACGAAGGCCGCCTCCTCGGCGGTGAAGTAGGTCGGCGTCCACGCGCGGCGATCCTCGCGTCCGCAGGCTTGCAACAAGGCGAGGGCCGTGGAAGCGAGCAAGGTGCCACCGGTGAGCCAGGCGCCCTGGCGGAAGAGTTCTCGTCGGTTCATCAGATGTTGCGTTTGTTGAGTTCGGCCACCGCGTGATCGCAGGCCCGCGCCGTCAAGGCCATGTACGTGAGCGACGGATTGACGCACGCCGAGCTCGTCATACACGCGCCGTCGGTCACGAAGACATTCTCCGCGCCCCAGACCTGGTTGTGGCCGTTGAGCACGGACGTTTTGCGGTCACGCCCCATCCTCGCCGTACCCATCTCGTGGATACCGTAGCCCATCTCGTGGTGGTTGTTGAAACTCACGATGTTCTGCAGGCCCGCGCGCTCGAGCATCTCGGTGGCGTCGGCCTGGGCCTGGTCATTGAGCGCCAGTTCGTTCGGACCCCACTCAGCGTCCATCGTGAGGGTCGGCTGGCCCCACTTGTCGAGTACGTCTGCGTTGAGGCGCACGTGGTTGGCGTGATTGGGTAAGCTTTCGCTAAAACCCGTGATGAAGAACTCCCACGGGCCTGGCCGAAACAGCGCGTCCTTGTACTCCCCTCCAAACTCGGCTCGATTGGCCGCCTCACGCGAACCGCCCCGGCCGGCCCCGCCCTGGAAGCCGAAGCCGCGCACGAACTTGTTGGACTTACTCGCCGCGTCCACATTCACGTAGCGCGGGATGTAGATGCCGTTGGGCCGCCGCCCCTTGTAGTAGCGATCATCAAATCCGTCCACCGTGCCCACCGCCCCGACGCGGTAGGTGTGGTCCATGAGGTTGTGCCCGAGCTCCCCGGAGTCGTTGCCGAGGCCGCGCTCGAAGCGGCTCGACTTGGAGTTCAGCATGATCTGCGTCGAGCTCAGGGCCGAGGCGTTGAGGAAGAT
>JBGTKC010000135.1:0-6289 GCA_041744755.1 Saprospiraceae bacterium | reverse complement strand
CAGTTGGAGATTGCGATTCGGGCCTTGGGGGGGCTAAAGAGTGTGACGAGTGTGGTGCGGGTGTAAGTGGCGCGAGCTCGGCGATGACCTGAAGGCGGCGTTGGCCTTCGGCGTACCCGTCGTAAGCGCACGTTGGCGTGCCGGATCGATACTTTTGGCGTATGCCCGCGATCGCCATGGGAATCGCCGAAGTCTACGCGCACCTGCGCCAGATGCGCGGCCTCACGGAAGACCAGAAGGCCGCGGATTTCGGGCCCTACCGCAAGTCCTGGTTCAAAATGGAGGCCAGGACGCAGGACGTGCGCCGGCGCGGGGTCGTCGACCTAGCCCGCGAGTTCGGGATTACCGTCGATCAACTTGACGCAGACGGCCGCGCGGTGGTGATCAGGCGCATAAATACTTTAGTCTCCGTGTAGCGGTTCAAGTGATCCGTTTAGGAGAATATTGGGGCACTGTAGGTAAAGCATACGACGTAGAGGGATGAATTTGGAATCTTTCGTCTGTATATAAAAATGATTAAGGCGCTTGAGCTATTCTAAATACACCTCTGCACCAGGACAAACGGTAGGCTTCCCCTTTATTGGACAGGTCGGAAATATAGGTGGGTTGAGTTAATTCCTAAACAGCGATCAGTGGCGGGGCGGATTCGGTCAAGGCCGCCGGAGCTTCAGCGGAGGCGTTCATTTCAGCCTCTACCGATTTCGGCCCGCCACTAGCTTCGTGATGGGATTGGCGATACGCTAGGGGGCTCAGGTCCGCCAGCGCCGTGTGTGGGTGTGAGGAGTTGTAGTCCTTGCGCCACGCGTCCGTTAGCTCCTGAGCGTGTGCGAGGCTCAGCAACGCATTGGCGTCCAGGACATCCTCGCGGAAGGTGCGGTCGAACCGCTCCACGTAGGCGTTCTGCTGCGGGCTTCCCGGCTCGATGAAGTCGAGTTCGACGCCGCGCGTCTCGCAGTACGCCGCGAGGGCCGAGCTGATGTACTCCGGGCCGTTGTCGACGCGGATGCGCTCCGGGAGCCCACGCTCGAGGCTCACGATCTCCAAGGCGCGGATCACCATCGCCGACGGGTAGCTGAACTGCACCTCCTGCCACACCGACTCCCGGTTGAAGTCGTCGATGACGTTGAGGACACGGACCTTGCGGCCGTTCTCGAGGGCGTCGGACATGAAGTCCATCGACCAGGCGACCATCGGGCTCGCGGGCGCGGCCAGGGGCTTCGGGTGGCGGCCCGGAAGCCGCTTCTTGAGTGGTTTGCGGATCTGCATCCGGAGCTTGGTGTACACGCGGTGAACGCGCCCTGCGGCTCCACGGGTGGCCCGCAGCCCGGAGGCGCTTATAAAACACGTCTATCCCGCGGCTCGGATAGCGGTCCCGTAAGGCGACCAGGGCGCTCACGAGTTCGTCGTCGTCCTTGGTCGCGGTGTAGTACCACGTCGAGGCGCTCAACCCCGCGATGTCGCATGCCTTCGAGATGCTGAGGGAGTGCGAGGCGAGCAGGAACTTGACCACTGCGCGCTTCGCCGAAGGCGTTACCACTTTTTTGCGACGACGTCCTTGAGGGCGGCATTGTCGATGGCGAGTTCAGCGTACATCCGCTTGAGGTTGGCGTTCTCGGATTCGAGCTCCTTGAGGCGCTTGAGGCGCTTGAGGTGCGAGGACTCCATGCCCGCGTACTTCTTACGCCACGTGTAGAGGGTCGCGGGAGTGATGCCGAGTTCGCGGGCGAGATCGGTGACGGACCGACCGTTCTCGTGGCGCTTGAGTGCGTCGACGATCTGGGTCTCAGTGAATCGGGACTTCTTCATTAGACAGGAAGGTAGTGAAGTTAATACCTGTCCGAAAAACCGAGAAGGCTACCAAACTAAATCGTTGTAAGTCTACGCAAGTAGCCAGGTAAATCAATGCTGAGGTAGATATAATATATTCGTCGCTATTGTTGTTTTAGGCCACCGTTCCATTTTTGGGTCTTAGTAGTAGTCTCTCGGCCCATTGCGGAGGGGAATCGAGCGCATGCACAACTGGGGCCTGATCGACATGGTGCCGGATAGACCCAACCGGGTGACGCGCCGCACCCGCCACGCCAAGGCTACCGTGATCTGAGCCCACGCGGCCCACGCGCTCAGGCAGATGCAGAAACTTCAACCGGCTCTAAATCTACTTTATTCGCTCAATAGACTTTATGGCCACATCAAACATAACAGCTTCCGATTGGCTAGCATTTGCGTAGCCGACCAACACATCTCCTAGGAGTTGCTCCGTCCACCTCTCTCCATTAGGCAGAACGCCACCTACTCGCACGGTGTCTAACAACGTATTCTTGTTGTAGCTAACGTGGCCGATACGGATTCTGTTTTCAAAATTAACCAGAGAACCAGTCCATACGTTGTTACCTATATAGAAGACCGCAGAGGATTTATACGAAAATGTATAGTAACACATGCCCTCTCTGGCATCGTGGGTTCTGTCGCTGGCTGTCGGTACGAGCGCCTGAATTTTGGTATAGCTATCCGACGCCACAATGCATTTCTCAAAGCTCATCGTTATTTTTTCGCCAGACGCTCGATGAGTAGATTGTCTGCTATTACATACGACTAAAGTGTTGATCGCAATCAGTACCACAATATAGCGACAAATTCTGGTCCTCATAACTTTAGGATCATATTCAGCAAAAACGAAACTTCGTAATTGGTCGGCCTGCCGTTATTAATAAGGCTTGCTCCCCCGGAATAGCTTATCCTAAGTGGTAAACCTAATTGTCCTCTGACTAGATTCTCTTTATAGACCGCCCGGATCTCTCTGATCTCTTCAGAGCCTCCATTCACGGAAACAACGCGGGAATCGAGCAACCCTTTGTCTGCATCGCTGGCGTGAGCTATTTCATGTGCGAGGGTGACAACTCCCCCGGAGTTCCAGTTGACGTCCCCACCGTCGCCGAACTTTTCAAAGGGAAGATGCGACGCGACCAATTTTCCCTGATCGAAGACTTGTAGGGCATATGTATTATTGGTGACAAGATTTATTCCAGGAGAACCATGATCATCTGGCCGAAAGCTATTCAGACCAGACCGAATTACGAATTTATTTGTGGAAGATGCTAAACCCAATAGCATGTCCGCTCCAGCTTCTGTTCCATTGATATCGTTAAGTGCGTTATTTGCTTGTCTTAGGTATCCCCTTACTTTTCCGTCATAACTTGATCCATCTTTGTTAAATAACTTGCCATTCTCCCAGCTCACTTCGCTTTTCCGAGTATGTATTAATATACTATCCCCATTAATATCTAAAAAAGAGATTGGACTATTTCCGGCATAGGCATACGGCGATTGGAAAGTAAACTTATGAGCGTATCTATCCACCGTACAAAACCTCGCTAATGACACATCAAACCACCTCGCGCCATAATCCTGCCAATTTAACCCAATCTCTGCTACTTCCTCCTTGCCCGTATACGTGAACTCGTAATCTTGGCCCCGTGCCCTCGCCTGGTCGTCAATCCGCAGTCCGAATGGGTAATAGTCATCGACCTGGAGAACTACCGCTTCGTAGACTGGCGCGTCGCCCGTGGTCCCACCCGCGAGGTAGGCGCCGTCGCGCTCGTCGAATTTACGGTCGCGCAGCACCACGCGCGCAGAGCCGAGGTGATCTCGCAGCACAAACTCTTAGGTCCACGCGGAGCCCGTGTTTGGGTCATCGAAGCGCGCACGTCCGTGGGCGTGACTGATGGCGTAGGGCTTGGTCCCGCGGTACTGCACCGCGCCGTAGGTGGACTCCTGGCTCAGGAGCGCACCGGAAGGTCCGAACGCCCGCTGGCGCCACTTGCTCGGCAGCGGAGCCCCTTCCCCATTGCCTCGCGGTGCATCGTAAGTGAGATCCAGGCGCCCCTGCGGCGTGGTGATCGTGCGTGGCATCGAGAAGCCATCGTAGACGGCGGTAATCCCGCGGGCCTGGTCGGTGAGGAGTTCGCCGGCGTTTGAGAAAGTGGTGACGGTAGGTTCTGCACGCTGCAAAGCGCGTGGGGACCAGGTGTGGCCTAGAGGTCCTCCCGCATACACCGGAGGCGGGATCATCTTACTTGGGAACCGGCAAAGTTCTTCGCTCACAGACTCAACTGTTTAATCGCTTCGAGCGCCAGATCTTAGTGTTATAAGCACATGGTCTACCGACACGCAGCGGGCTCGTTTTGGCGAATGCCCGCAACACCTCACCCACAGACCGTCCAACTCGCGCAGCTGATCCATCGTCCCATCAGCGAAGCGATCCATCACCTCCCTAATCCGTCAGCTTCGCCGCCACCTCGTAGATCTCGTAGGTCTCGATCACGTCATCGACTCTCACGTCGTTGAAGTTCTTGATCACCACGCCACACTCGCGACCGGCAGCGACCTCCTTGGCGTCGTCTTTGATCTGCTTGAGGGAGGCGAGCTCGCCGATGGCACCCTCCTTGAGGGGGAACACCACCACGCCGTTGCGGATGACGCGGAGTTTGTCGTTGCGCGCGATTCGACCGGAGTCGACGTAGCAACCGGCGATCGTACCGACCTTCGAGTTCTTGAAGATCTCGCGGACGATGGTCGTACCGACGATCCGCTCCTCCTTCGTCGGCTCGAGCATGCCCTCGATGGCGAGCTTGATGTCGTCGATGACCTCGTAAATGATGGAGTAGCTCTTGATCTGCACGCCCTCGCGTTCGGCGAGCTTGCGGGCCTGTGGGCTCGGGCGCACCTGGAAGCCAATGATGATGGCGTCTGAGGCGCTTGCCAGCAAAACGTCCGACTCGGCAATCGGTCCGACGGCCTTGTGGATGACGTTGACGGCCACCGTCTCGTGGGAGAGTTTGATGAGCGAATCCGAAAGGGCCTCGACAGAGCCGTCGACGTCGCCTTTGACGATGAGGTTGAGCTCTTTGAAGGTGCCGAGCGCGAGTCGGCGACCGATCTCGTCGAGCGAGATGCGCTTCGTGGCCCGGTTGGTCTGCTCACGCATGATCTGCGCGCGCTTCGAGGCCACGGTACGGGCCTCGGTCTCGTTGGGCATGACCTTGAAGCGCTCACCGGCCTGTGGGGCGCCACTGAGGCCGAGCACGAGTACGGGCGTCGATGGTCCGGCTTCCTTGACGGGCTTGCCGCGGTCGTTGAACATCGCCTTCACCTTACCGGAGGCCTCACCGGCCACGATGGCGTCGCCGATCTTGAGGGTACCGGTCATCACGAGGGTCCGCGCCACGTAGCCCCGACCTTTCTCGAGCGAGGCCTCCAGTACGGCGCCGACGGCGTCGCGGTTCGGGTTGGCCTGCAGCTCGAGGATGTCCGCCTCGAGGACCACCTTCTCCAGAAGTTCGTCGATGCCCTGCCCGGTCTTGGCCGAGATGGCTTGACTCTGGATCTTGCCGCCCCAGTCGTCAACGAGGATATTCATTTGCGAGAGGGCCTCCTTGATTTTCTCCGGGTTGGCGCCGGCCTTGTCGACCTTGTTGATCGCGATCACGAAGGGCACGTTGGCGGCCTGCGCGTGGCTGATGGCCTCGCGGGTCTGCGGCATAATCGAGTCGTCCGCCGCGATCACGATAATCGCGATGTCGGTCACCTTCGCACCGCGGGCACGCATGGCCGTGAAGGCCTCGTGACCGGGGGTGTCGAGGAAAGTAATCTTGCGTCGGTCACTCTTGTCGCCGACGTTGACTTCGTAGGCGCCGATGTGCTGCGTAATACCACCGGCCTCACCGGCGGCCACTTTGGCCTCGCGGATGAAGTCGAGCAAACTGGTCTTCCCGTGGTCGACGTGACCCATGACGGTCACGATCGGCGAGCGGTGCTGGAGTTTGTCGGGATCGTCGACGATGATCTCTTCCTCTTCCTCGATGCCGGTGTCGGCGTTGATGAAGACGACCTCGCGTTCGAACTCGCTGGCCACCAATTCGATGACCTCCTTGTCGAGACGTTGGTTGATCGACACGATCACCCCGATGTTCATACACGTGAGGATCACCTCCGTCACGGGCACGTCGAGCAGGCTCGCGAACTCGGTCACGCTGATGAACTCGGTAAGCTCGAGCGTGCTGTGATCTACGGAGGCCGCGATTCGCTCGCGGCTGTCGCGGTGGCGGTCGCGGGTGTCGCGTCGCAGCTTCGAGCGGCGGTTCTTGCCCTTGCCGGACAGGCGCGCCATCGTGGCCTTGATCTTGTCCTCGATCTCTTTCTTGGTGACCTCCTTTGGCTCGTCGGTGCGACGCCCGCGACTCTGTCCACCGGGGGCTCCTGGGCCACTGGGGCCGCGGCCACCCGCGCCGGG
>JBGTKC010000134.1:0-3240 GCA_041744755.1 Saprospiraceae bacterium | reverse complement strand
TCGTCGAGCCCGATGTCCTTCGGGTTGATGATCTCGTAGTTCTCGCGATTCTTGAGGTGACCGTCCTGGTGGATGCCCGACGAGTGCGCGAAGGCGTTGCGCCCGACGATCGCTTTATTGGGCTGCACGGGCATGCGCATGAGGGAGGAGACGAGTCGACTCGTCTTGAGGATGTTTTTCGAGCGAATGCCCGTGTAGACGGGAATGTCCCCGCGACTCTGCACGATCATCGCGATCTCCTCGAGTGAGGTATTGCCGGCGCGCTCGCCGATGCCGTTGATCGTCACCTCGACTTGTCGCGCACCGTTCATGATGCCGGCCAGGGTATTGGCGGTCGCCATCCCGAGGTCGTTGTGGCAGTGCGTCGAGAGGATGGCCCGGTCGATACCGGTGACGTTCTCGCGCAGGAAACGGATCTTCTCTCCGTACTCCCACGGTGAGCAGTAGCCGGTGGTGTCGGGGATATTCAGCACCGTAGCGCCCGCCTTTACGACCGCCTCGATGACGCGGGCCAGGTACTCGTTGTCGGTGCGCCCGGCGTCCTCGGCGTAAAACTCGACGTCCTCCACAAAGCGCTTGGCGTACTTCACGCAGGCCACCGCGCGCTCGAGGATGTCCTCGCGGTTCGACTTAAATTTGTGGAGGATGTGCTGGTCGGAGGTCCCGATACCGGTGTGGATCCGGCCGCGCTTGGCGTGCTTGAGGGCCGCGGCGGCGGCGTCGATGTCGCCCTCCACCGCGCGCGTCAGCGCGCAGATGATCGGGTAGGTGACGGCCTTCGAGATCTCGACCACGGAGTTGAAGTCCCCGGGGCTCGACACCGGGAAGCCGGCCTCGATGACGTCGACGCCGAGCTCCTCGAGGGCCTTGGCGACCTCGACTTTCTCGATGGTGTTGAGTTGACACCCGGGCACCTGCTCGCCGTCGCGCAGGGTGGTGTCGAAGATGTAAAGCTTGTCTTTGTCCATGACCTTGAGTGGGGTAGAAAACGGAGGAAGGCTCGGTCTTGGTTTGGCTAGGTCGGGACGGGGCGCAATTTTGGAGGGGGCTTTCGCCAAAACGCGTGACGATGTGGGTTGGACCGGGAAAGGTAGGGTAGGGCGGGCGAATATTCGCTGGGTGAGTTGCCTACGGCGTGGGGTATTCGGCAGGCAGCCTGCGGCGCTCAACGCAAAGGCGCCAAGGCAGGCACGCAAAGGGCGCAAATCTTGTCCACCGCAGAGAGGTCGCCGCACTACGTCCAGAGGACTTGCGCCCTTTGGGTGGTCTTGCTGTGCGCCTCTGTATTCAGTCATGGCTATAGCATGTCCATCACCTCCCAGATCTGCGTCTCCAACTGTCCGTAGTAATTCAGAATGAATTGACGATTTTGCTGAATGCTGCGCAAGATGAGTGAAAACTCTTTCTGATGCGCCGGCGGAAGTGGACCTGGGCCGGCGAGAGCGAAGTTGCCTCCGTCGGCGTCGAAGGTCAACCGACCCATGAGCAAGCGATTGACAGTCCTGTGGTAGTTGACGAAGAACTGCTGCTCGCCGTACTCCTCCTCCAACTTTTGGATGAGGGAATAGTCCTACTCATATAGATGTACAATCCGATTCCTCATGCTGTCATCCCGTACGAGTTCGAGGCCGCGGGATTTCAGGTTTTAGTATTCGGCTTTATTTTGTGCGTTGATGAAGTCCCGCGTGAGCAAGTAATAGTGGTACTGAAAAGAATCTGCAAGTACGTCCCTCGCGAGAGCGTAGTTTCTGAAAAAAACGGATGGCGGTCAGGCCCTGCCGGTGGCCGAGCATGTTGCCCTCCTGATCAACAAAATTCTTCTTGAGTCCCTGCTTGATGTGGGCTAGGATTTGTTCTTCCGCCCGGCGGTCCCGTTACTCGGCGGCGTAGTTATTGAGCGCGAATGCCAAGAACACCGCCAGAAAAACGCTCGCAAACTCAAATACATACCGGCCGGCGGCCCGGCGTAAGCGGCGGCCCGGAGGAGGTGCTTGCGTGACGAAGTCAGGGGCTTCGGTCTCGGCCATGGTGAAAAAGCTACTCCAGGGACATAGCCCCTGGCGTGGGGCCTGCGGCGGGTAACCTCGCGCGCCTTTGCGGTGGAAGCTTATTTCGTTGGACCTGGGGCCTCGAGTGCGCAACCATAACCCCACTCACATTCGAAAGCCTATCTAAAGGCCTAAAGACGAGGCCTGTCTAGAGCACGTCATCGGCAACCGACGTCTGTTGAGAATTATTTATATATCACCGGTTCTGATGACGTAGTTTTAGCGCTCCCCCGGAAGTCGTGCACCTGTGTGACAGCACCAACTGCCCCACCGATAAGCGATTTTTCATAACACTTCCCAGAGTGTTCACACGCCTCGTATACACCCCCGACCTACTGTCCGTCAGGCTCCCGCCCTCCGAAGAGCTGGATTACGACGTCCGCGCGGACGCCCGGCGCGTCCTTAACGCCTTGCCTGGCGCCTGCACGCGCGAACTCGCACTGTGCGATGCCTACCCCGAGGTCAACGTTACCGTCTGGCGCGTCCTCGGCCCTAGACCAGGAACCACTCGCCAACGGGTCCTGCAGGAGCTAAACTCCCTGCCACCGAACACCTTGCAATTCGCCGAGAGCGTCCGGATGCTCGCCGCCACAGGTGTCTACCAAATCCACACCGGCAACCTCTTTGTGTGCCTCCACGCCCGGCACGCCGGCGCCATCTACGAGATCTGTTCTTGCCACGACCTGCGACTCAGACAGGAGCGCGTAGAGCAGCTCGGGTTCCACGGGGGGGCGTACTTCCTCAAGGTCAACGGCGACGCCGCCCGCGCCTTCGACCTCGCCGAGGCCCTCCCCCGTGAATACCCCGGGATCGTCTCGCTTGCCGAGCCCGAACTCGTCGTCAAGCGCAAGACCTTCCAGCCGCACGCGGAAGCCACGTTCACCGCCGACGGCCGCCGCGACCCGCTCCCGACCTCGACCTATCGCGCCCCCGAACCACTGACCGCGAGCGCGGACCGCCCCGACCGCAACTCCTGGATCGCGCGCCGCACGCGCCTCGACGAGGCCCACCGACTCACGCGGGGCCAGGGCACCCGGATCGCCGTCATCGACGATGGCATCGAGGCCTCCCACCCGGCCTTCTTGTCTCAGGGCCAACACGCCCTGTCGCGCGACTTCCTCAGCACCGACGCCTCCCGCGCCGACCACCGCTACCGCGACGAGATGCACGGCACGGCCTGCGCGAGCGTTGC
>JBGTKC010000133.1:0-72701 GCA_041744755.1 Saprospiraceae bacterium | reverse complement strand
GCCTGCGGCGGAGAGCCTGCGGCGCCGCCCGGCATACGAGCTAACGCCGGAGGCCCCGCGCCGGAGGCTCTCCGCCGGAGGCTCACCGCCGGAGGCAATGCACTGCACGCCTGCCCATCACATCTGCTTAATTATCTCATCTCCGAACTCGGAGCACTTCAGCAAAGTCGCTCCGTCCATCAGTCGCTCAAAGTCGTACGTCACGCGCTTAGAGCTGATCGCCCCTTCGACACCCTTAATGATCAGATCGGCGGCCTCAGTCCAACCCATGTACCGGAACATCATTTCTCCGGAGAGGATCACCGAACTCGGGTTGACCTTGTCTTGGCCGGCGTACTTCGGCGCCGTGCCGTGGGTCGCTTCGAAGATAGAGGCACCGGTGCCGTAGTTGATGTTGGCCCCCGGAGCGATCCCGATGCCGCCGACCTGTGCGGCGAGCGCATCGGAAATGTAGTCACCGTTGAGGTTGAGGGTCGCGATCACCGAGTACTCCGATGGGCGGAGGATAATCTGCTGGAGCATCGCGTCGGCAATGACGTCCTTGATCACGACGCGCTTACCGTCGCGCTCGATCACGTGCCACGGTCCGCCGTCGAGGGGCGTCGCGCCGTACTCCTTGGCGGCGGTCTGGTATCCCCAGTCCATAAAGGCGCCCTCGGTGAATTTCATGATGTTGCCCTTGTGGACCAGCGTCACCGACTCCTTCCCGTTAGCGAGGGCGTAGTCGATCGCCGCGCGTACGAGGCGGGCCGTCCCTTCACGCGATACGGGCTTAATCCCGATACCTGTGCTATCCGGAAAACGGATCTTCTCGTAGCGAGCCGGGAACGCCTCCTTGAACATGGACTTGAACGTCTCAATGTCCTCCGAACCCTCGGCAAATTCGATTCCGGCGTAAATGTCCTCCGTGTTCTCGCGGAAGATGATCATGTTAACTTGCTCCGGGTGCTTAACTGGACTCGGGACGCCAGCGAAGTACTGCACGGGACGTACACAGGCGTAGAGGTCGAGTTTTTGCCGCAAGGCGACATTCAAGCTCCGGATCCCGCCGCCGA
The DNA here is from genome assembly GCA_041744755.1 of Saprospiraceae bacterium. GTDB lineage: Bacteria > Bacteroidota > Bacteroidia > Chitinophagales > Saprospiraceae > CALDTK01. The sequence goes on along the minus strand of JBGTKC010000133.1, from coordinate 71,646 downwards.
TCGGGGTGGTCAGAGGGCCCTTGATGCTAACCTTGTACTCTTCGATGGCATCGAGAGTGGCCTGAGGTAGCCACTCGCCGGTCTGGTCGAAAGCCTTCTGGCCAGCGAGCACTTCCTTCCACTCGATCTTGCGCTCGCCGCCATAAGCTTTCTCCACGGCAGCGTCAAGCACGCGCTCGGAGGCGGCCCAGATGTCGGGACCGATGCCGTCGCCCTCGATAAAGGGGATGATCGGTTGGCTGGGCACTTTTAAGATGCCGTCGGAAATGGTAATGCTTTGGCCTTGACTCATTTTTATTCGATTTGGGGTGCGAAAGTACGCTTTTGGAAGTTGGATGGCGGGATTTGGGAAACGTAGTCTACGTCGCCTTTCGGCAAAACAAATTGTGTCAATCCTTGCCTGAATTCACTACCTTCGTCCCTCAGCGAATCGAAGTATGAACCCACTACTCACCGGCACTAATACAGAACTCGCCCCCGAGGACCAGACCGTCGAGAAGGCGCTCCGCCCGCAACTCCTCGATGACTTTAGCGGACAGCCCAAGCTCGTCGAGAACCTCCAAATCTTCATTGCCGCCGCCAAACAGCGCGGTGAGGCGCTCGATCACGTCCTGCTTCACGGCCCGCCGGGCCTCGGGAAGACGACCCTCTCGCACATCATCAGTCACGAACTCGGAGCTGGCCTGAAGATGAGTTCCGGGCCGGTGTTGGAGAAGGCGGGCGATCTGGCGGGTCTTCTCACCAATCTCGAGCCCGGCGACGTGCTCTTCATCGACGAGATCCACCGGCTCAATAACGTCGTCGAGGAATATCTCTACAGCGCGATGGAGGACTTCCGTATCGACATCATGATCGACAGCGGACCGAACGCGCGCAGCGTACAACTACAGCTTAATCCATTCACCCTCGTAGGGGCGACTACGCGCATGGGCCTGCTCACCGCCCCGATGCGCGCGCGCTTCGGGATCACTTGCCTGCTAGACTACTACGACGCGGCCACTCTCGAGAAAATTATTGTCCGCTCGGCTGACATTTTACAGGTCCCGATCCACCAGGAAGGCGCCCAGGAGATCTCGCGACGCTCGCGCGGCACACCTCGGATCGCCAACGCCTTGCTAAGGCGGATCCGGGACTTCGCCCAAATCAAGGGCAACGGAACCATCGACGGCGAGATCGCGCGCTACGGCCTGAAGGCCCTAAACGTGGACGAGAATGGCCTCGACGAAATGGACAACCGGATCCTGTCCGCGGTCATCCACAAATTCAAAGGCGGTCCCGTCGGGCTGACGACTATCTCTACTGCGGTGGGGGAGGAACCGGGCACGATCGAAGAGGTCCACGAGCCCTTCCTCATTATGGAAGGCTACCTCCAGCGTACGGCGAGGGGTCGCGAAGCAACCGACAAAGCCTATCAACACATTGGCGCCAGCAGGGCACCGGAACTAGGACAGCTTTTCGACTAAAAATGCTTTTGGCTTTGTGTCGGAGGCTGAACGAACGACTCAAGCCTCGCCGGTAGGCACGTTGAAGCTCATTGCCGGAAACCCGACGCGTTGCTGATCCGGCTCCCGGATCGAACCGAACTGCTGCTCGTACTTGCCGACGTTTTCGGTGAGTGCGCGCTGAAGCCGCTTGGCGTGTTGCGGGCTCAGGATGATCCTGCTCTTCACCCGCGCCTTCGGCATGTTGGGCACGACCTGTATAAAGTCCACGACGAACTCCGTGGGATTGTGCGTGATCACGGCCAGGTTGCTGTACGTGCCCTCGGCCATCGCTTCGGAGAGCTCGATATTGAGGTGTGTGCCGTCTTCCGGTTGTTCGATATCGTCGGCCATGGTAAGTTTCTTGATGGTGGAATAAGAAAGAACAGTTCGGTGTCGATCTACTTGGTGGCGGATTTCTTGACGGCAGGTTTCTTGGCTGCGGGCTTTCGTGCCGTGGGCTTTGCGGCGGGCTTGGATTTCTCCCCAGCCTTTGCCTTGGCGGCAGGCTTGGTTTTGGCGGAAGCCTTTTTGGTGAAAGCCCCCGGTATCACTTCCTCGATCATGGCCTTGACCTGCTCGACGGAGAGGGCTAGGGCCTGCTCGGTGGTCCACTTCTCGCCGTCCTCGCGGGGGCTCAATTTGATGAATTTTTTCTTGAACTTGATTGTCGGACCCCAGCGACCGTTCTCGACCGATATCCCGTCCGACTCAATCCAGTTGTGGATGTAGCGATTGGCCTCTTTCTGGACCTTGGTCTCGATGATCTCGAACATCTCGTCATCCTTGATGGTGTCGACGTTGTAGCGCGCCGGGACGTTGACGAAGATGCCGTTCCACTTCACGAAGGGTCCGAAGCGGCCTTTGCCTTTGGTAATCCCGTGGCCCTTGTAAGTCGCCACGGGCGCATCGGCCTTCACCTTTTCCTCGATGAGCTCCTGGGCCCGCTGCGGGGTCAACTCAAGGGGGTCCTCGGACTTAGCCAGATTGACATAGGTCTCACCCCACTTAATGTAAGGACCAAAGCGACCGATGTTGGCGACCATGGTTTCGCCTTCGTATTCGCCGAGGTCTAGAGGGAGCTTGAATAGCTCCAGCGCCTCCTCGAGGGTGATGTCCTCCATGGACTGACCGCTGCGGAGGTTGCCGTACTTCGGTTTCTCCCCAGCTTCTAGCTCGTCGGGCTTCCCGATCTGCGCCACTGGGCCGTAGCGGCCCATGCGTACGATGAGCGTCCGACCGCTGGCCGGGTCCGTGCCGAGCGCCCGCTCGCCACTGGCCCGCTCGGCGGTTTCGATGGTGTCGATGACCCGGGATTTGAAAGGATCGTAGAAATCCTTAAGGACCTCCTCGAGCGAGACCTTGCCGTTGGCGATGTCGTCGAACTGGGTTTCGATATCGGCGGTGAAGCCATAATTCATGATCTGGTCGAAGTGCTCGTCGAGGAAGTCGACGACCAGTAGGCCGAGGTCCGTCGGGACCAATTGATTACTGATCGCGCCCACGTTTTTCGTGTAGGCCTTGTCGACGATATCGCCGCTCGGCTGCAGGGCCAGCTTCGAGAACCTCCGCTCCGTACCCTCGGTCTTCTCCTTGATGACGTAGCCGCGGGCCGGGTCCATGATCCGGGAGATGGTAGGGGCGTAAGTCGACGGTCGACCGATGCCGCGGCTCTCTAACTCCTTCACTAGGGAAGCCTCGGAGAATCGGCCCTTCGAGGGACGCGTGAGATTTTCCTCGGCGACGAGTTCCCCGAGCTTCAAGACCTGCCCGACCCTCATCGGCGGCAGCAGTCCTTTGGTATCCTCGTCCTGCTCGTCGTCGTCGTCGTGGCTCTCCTGGTACACGCGGAGGAAGCCATCGAAGACGATCACCTCCCCGGTAGCGGTCAGGAGCTCGGCGGGTTTCGTCGAGATTGATACCGTCGCGGTGGTCTTTTCGGTCTGGGCATCGGCCATCTGGCTGGCGATGGCCCGCTTCCAGATGAGTTCGTAGAGCCGGACCTGGTCCCGCTCCCCGCCGACGCTCGATACCGCGAATTCCGTCGGGCGAATGGCCTCGTGGGCCTCCTGGGCTTCTTTGCTGTTGGTTTTGTACGTGCGCTGGTGGTGGTAGTTTTTGCCGTAGGCGCGGTTGATCTGGGCGGCGGCCGCCCCGAGGGCATCACCGGAGAGGTTCACGGAATCCGTCCTCATATAAGTGATGTGGCCAGCCTCGTAGAGGCGCTGCGCCGCCGACATCGTGCGGTTCGGCGTCATGCCGAGCTTGCGGCTGGCCTCCTGCTGTAGGGTCGAGGTCGTAAATGGCGCGGCGGGGGTCTTCTTGCCCGGGCGTTTGGCGATATCAGCGATCTTGTAGATGGCCCCGCGGCACTCCCCGAGGAATGTGCGCGACTCGCCCTCGGTCGCGAGGTTATCCTTACGGCTCGCCCGCATCACAGCCTGCCCCCCGCTCTCGGTCGCCATGTTCAAGTCGGCGTAAAGGCGGAAGTAGGGTGAGGATTCGAATTCACGAATCAGGCGCTCGCGTTCGGCGACGAGCTTGACGGCCACCGACTGGACGCGGCCGGCGCTGAGGCCGCCCTTTACTTTCTTCCAGAGGACACCCGACAGGTCGTAACCCACGAGGCGGTCGAGGATACGTCGGGCCTGCTGGGCGTTGACCAGGTCGAGGTCCACGGTCCGTGGCATCGTGACCGCCTTCTGGATGGCGGTCTTGGTGATCTCCCTGAACACGATACGCTTCGTGATCAGGGGGTCGAGCCCCAACACCTTACACAGGTGCCAACTGATGGCCTCCCCTTCGCGATCCTCGTCGGTCGCGAGCCAGACCTCGTCCGAGCGCTTCATCGCGTCCTTGAGCTCGGTGACGGTACGCTTGGAGTCGGGGCTGACTTCGTATTTGGCGAGGAAGCCATTCGCTACGTCGATCGCGTCCTCTTGCTTGGGCAGGTCGCGGATGTGCCCGCGACTCGATTTGACGATAAAATCTGGGCCTAAGTATTTTTGAATCGTGCTCGCCTTGGCGGGCGACTCTACGATGAGTAGGTTTTTGGGCATAGGGGGTAGACTTTCGGCCTCACGTGGCTTCCGAAGGGGCGGCAAGGTACGTGTCCCAACGGCTTACCCGCGGGGGCGGTTGCCGGCGGCGGGCTTGGGCTCGCTGCGCGTAAAGCTGTCGATCACCGTGGCGCGACGCATGCGATCGGTGTCTTCGAGGGCCCTTTTTTCCTTATACGCCATCGCCAACTCCTTGACGTCGAGGTCCTTACCCGTTAGGTGGCGGTGGTACATCCGCATCAGCAACTCAATCTGACCATCGGGCTGGTCCACACCCAAATCTCGCAAGTGGGCCGAGAGCCGCGATCCGTCGTACAGGCCCCAGTTCACACCCATCCAGCGCCCGAAGCTGAAGTAGAGTTTCTTTACGACGAAGTCCTCCGGCCGCGAGGCGTAGGAGGTTTGACTCGTGGTACTCGTGATCTTATCGAGCTCTCGCAGGGCGTCCAGTACGTCGGAGGGGATGTAGTGACCGTCGATCTTCTCCTGCGTGAGACGTTTTGCGTAGGCTTTGCGGGCGTCGTCGGCGAGCTCCTCGGCGGTCGCGGGCGCTGCGCTAGCCGCCGTCTCAGCCGGCTCGCTCCCAGTGGCTCTGGCGGCTTGCGCCAAACCAGCCGACGCGCCGCTCGCGATGAAGCTCGCGAGTACCGCAAGGCGCAACCACGGAGGACTATTGTACACCATATCTATGCGGCACTAAACGTACCACGCCGCGAAAAGGGTACCCGGTTCCGGCGAGAGAACACAAGCTTAACAATCGCGGCCGTCAGTACCGGAGCGCTACCCCACCCCAGGTAAATCCGCTCCCGAAGGCGGCCAAGACGACAAGATCCCCACGCTTGACCCTTCCCTCCCCAATCGCCTCACTTAGGGCAATCGGCACACTCGCCGCGGTGGTGTTGCCGTAGCGGTGGATGTTGTTGTAAACCTGGTCGTCCCGCAGTCCCATGCTCTTCTGCACGAACTGCGAAATCCGCAGGTTGGCCTGGTGGGGGATCAACATGTCGATGTCGCTCTCGGTGAGCTGGGCTTTCGCCAGAACTTCTCGAATCACTTCCGGGAACTTCTGGACCGCGAGCTTAAAGACGAACTGGCCCTCCATCACGGGGTAGAAAGACCCTTCGTCTTGCATCTTCTGCGTAGCGAAGATGCCGCCGAGCGTATCCGCCTCCGGGAAACCGAAGTCCACCTCGACGCCCTGTTCGCGGAAGTGGTGCCCGCCGTGGCTCCCGGGATTGATCATCGCGAGCTTTTCGGCGTAGGTGCCGTCGGCGTGCATAGCGCTCGACAGGATGCCCGACGGCGATCCGGCGGGCGCAGGCTGCAGTACAACGGCGCCGGCGCCGTCGCCGAAGATGACGGTTACGCCGCGGCCCTCGGTCGAAAAATCGAGTCCCATCGAATGCATCTCCGCCCCGACCACGAGCACGTTACGATACATACCCGCGGCCACAAACTTCTCGGCCACACTCAATGCGTAGATGAAGCCCGAGCACTGGTTGCGTACGTCGAGCGCCCCACACTCCCCGCCCGTGATCCCGAGCTCGCGCTGTAGCAGGACCCCGCAACCGGGGAAGTAGTAATCCGGGGACAAGGTCGCGAACACGATGAAGTCCACCTCGCTCGGCTCGATACCCGCGTCCGCGCAGGCCCTGCGCGACGCTTCCGCCCCCAGGGTGGTCGTGGTCTCGTCGTGCTTGCGGGCGTAACGCCGCTCCTTGATCCCGGTCCGCTCCTGGATCCAGGCGTCGGTGGTGTCCATGACCTTCGTGAGGTCGTCGTTGGTCACGGTTTGGGCAGGGACGTAGTGGCCGATTCCGGCGATAAAGGCGTTAGACATATAGTGGTCGCTAGGAACCGAAATGAGGCGCCGAAACTACCCGTGACCCCCGCCCCTGGCGGGGGTGGCGAATTTTCGCTAAGCCACAACGCTCGTCGATCCCCTCGGTCACTTGGTCGAGTCTCCTAGCTACCGACGAGGATGATCCGCACATTTGAGGTGTACTAGTTGATTAGTACACATAAACACCACCCTCATGTCCCGCATTCACCCTACCCCCGCCCTACCCTACCCCGGCCCCACGAGCACACTCGCCTCCCCCATGTCGACGCTCGCCTGCTGTGCAAAGGCAACAGGTGTACTCCTCATCGGCCTGGCCCTCGCGACTGCCGTTCCATCGGCGCCGAGCCTCGATGCGCTTGCCGCCCTCCCAGGAGCCAGCTCGGCGCGTGCCTCGGGGATGGAATTTCGACCACAGCCGCTCGCGAGCGATACGCTCATCCCGAGAGCGTCGACCGTTGTCCCGATGGTCCGCCGCCAGACTAGCGGCTAGCTCATCCATCGCATAAATGGCGTTTATCATATTTGATACTGCCGCATGAGTGACGTGCTTACACCAGCCAACTCTTCACCAGCTCCATATACCCGCGGCTCACGCGCACCCTGTCGTCGTTGCTCATTGACAGGTGGAATGTCGTACCGTCACGAGACACTCCGGCCAGCTGTCCGAGGTTGATGACGTGGGAGCGGTGGACGCGAACGAACACCGACGGGTCAAGACGATCGACCAGATCTCCGAGGCAGCCCCCGCTGAGGTAGGTCTTCTCGGCGGTTACGATCTTGGCGTAATCGCCGTCGGCCTCGAGGCGGACAATATCTGTGGGATCGAGGGCGGCGATGCGACTCCCAGCGGAGACCAGGATTTTGGGCGCGTACTGCTTGCTGCGATCAGTAGCGAGGAGGCGCTCGGTAAGGGCCTGGACGCCTTTGAGGTTGTCGACCGGGGTGTCGAGAACCTTCCTTACCGCCTTGGCAAATCGCTCACGTGTGAAGGGCTTCAGGAGGTAATCAACCGCACTCAGCTCGAAGGCCTGCAGGGCGTAGGAGTCGTAGGCGGTGGCGAAGATGACCTTAGGCAGCTGCGGGAGGTTCTGGATGACCTCTAGCCCTGTAAGGCCCGGCATATGTACGTCGAGGAACAGCAAGTCGGGTGAGTGCTGCCCGATGAGGCGGACGGCCTCAATGCCGTTGGTGGCCTCGGCAACGACCTCGAGCTGAGGGTAGGCCCCGAGGTACTCGCGAAGCAGTCTACGCGCCGGGGCCTCGTCGTCGATCAGGAGGACCTTCATGCTTCGGCGAGGTGGGGGGTCAATGGTTGAAGTGTTGAAGGTTGAATTCTTACATGTTCTGCCGCGGGGGGCGTGGGAGCGGGGAGGACGTAGGAGATGCGCGTGCCTTCGCCTGGGGTCGACTCGACGTGCAGTGCTGCGCCGTACTTGAGTTCGAGGCGACGGCGGGTATTGGCGAGACCGACGCCGGTGCCGGAGGGTTTAAGCGAAAGCGGACTTGCGTCAAAACCTACCCCATCGTCTTCGACTTCGACGCGTAGTCCAGCCTCGGTGTCGGAGATGCGGATAGACAAGTGACCGCCGGTTAGTTTTGGCGAAAGCCCGTGCGAGAGCGCGTTCTCGACCAGCGGCTGGAGTAGCATCGGGGCGACCATCGTGTCCGGGTTGACGTGTGGATCGCAACGCAACTCGTAGCGGAGGCGCTCGCCCATACGCACGCGGCTGATCTCCAGGTAGTCTTCGACGAACTGTAGCTCCTGGCGCAGCGGCACCTCCTCGGACTGGGACGCCACGACCTGGTAGCGGAACAGGTCGGCCAGCTTGGCGAGCAATTCACGGGTGTCCTCCTGCTCCGGCGGCAGGGTCGCGCTGATGGCGTTGAAGGTGTTGAAGAGGAAGTGGGGATTGACCTGCGCCTTGAGGGCGGCCAGTTCACTGCTTTCGGCAAGGGCGGCGAGCCGCTCGGCACGTTGCGTCGCGGCGAGCGATCGATTGTGGTACTGCGCCGCGAAGAGGATGAGGAACTGAATAAAATAGATGAGGGTCGGGATGTAGATGTCCCAGTAGGAGCCGTAACCTCCCATGTGGGCGACGTTAAGCAGATCACCTAGCGCGTAATAACTCAATTGCCACGCGAAGGCGAACGGAAGTGCCATAACGAGTGTCAGCGCTATTTGGGGTACCTCGCTGCGCCCGCGCAGCAACCCGAACACCAGCCAGACCAGAGGAGCCGACACGCAAGCTTTGACGATATAATCGAGGGCTATACGGCCAAGTAAACCCTGCGCCTGCCAGTTGCTGGTGATCTCGAGCGTGAATGCGTAGAAGCCCGCTGCGAGGATGTAAACCACGAGAAGCGCGAGGGCGACTTTGCGATTGCTGATCATATCGACGATTGATTTTCAATGATAGGGCCTTAGTCGGCATGTAACCATTCGTCACCCGCCGAACGGCAACATAGCCCGCTGAATGGGAGCGCACCATTCACCGACCGAGTAGGCAACTCGACGGGTGCCGTATGGACTCCACTAGGCGCGGGCCTCACCTTCGAACCATGAATGCAGCACACCTCACCGCTACTTTACTCTTGTCACTAGTCTCGATCCTATCCACCGCAGTGCTCGGCGCGCAGGCGGACGTAAACGCCGAACACCACCTCGCCCTCCGGGGTCCGGGCTATGCCGTCGAAATCACCGACGGCTTCCCGCAAATCACCTGGGACGGCAGGCCGGCGCAAGAGCGGCTCACCGTCACCGGCCCGAGCGTCGGCTACGTGGTCGACGACGCAGGAGAGCCGAAGCTCCTGCTGTACTGGGGCAAGAACTTCGACAACGTAGACCGCGCTTACGTCGGCGACGCTTACTTCCAGTGGGCACTCGGGCAAGTGCAGGAGGGGAGGTACTGGGACTACCGCGAACGCGACGACGAAGGTCACGTGGTCGAACAGAAGGTCGACGTGCCGGCCATACCGCGCTGGAGGGGCGAGCGCGTCGTCCGGCTCTCCAATCCCGGTCACGAACTCCGCATCGTCGTCACCCCCGAGGGCGCGACGGCTACGGACAACGGTTCACCGGTCGAGGTCTCCGGGCGAGATGGCGACTACCGCATTTACGCCAACGATTACGAGGCCGGTGTCTCGGTGAAGGCCGACGGCTACGTGTACCACTATTACAAACCGCTGAGGTAGAGTCGAGCGCGATCTATTCACAGCCCTGTAACAAAGGATGGACTCCCGCGTCTCGGCTTTGCAACCCGGGCAGACCCGAGGCGGTCTCTCCCGCGGCGAGGCGTGTCGAAAGGGGACGTCGGCCCAAATGCTTTTCGTCGTCCCGATCTCCGCTTTCGTCGAAGGGGCTTGCGCCAAAACAAATAGGCCGCCTACTATTGCCCTGTACTAATGCACTAGTACACCTCCAAACCTACAACCCCTTCTCAAAACACCCTCATGCCACATCTACACCCTACAACCCAAAAGGCGCTCACCACTGCGCTCAGACTTAGTTTATCAGTGATTAGTTGTTTCCTGTTGTTCGTCACGGTGACCGCCGCCCAGGGCGGCGGCACCGCGGCGGCAACTATGGCGTCCATTACGGGCACCGTCCTCGACGATGCCGAGGCGCCGCTCGCCTATGCCAACGTGGTCATTTCGGCGGCAGCCGACTCCTCGATCGTGAAGGTGGAAGTCTCCGGAGACGATGGGAAGTTCATCGCCAGTGGCCTCGCGGCCGGTCGATACTTCGTATCGGTCAAGTACGTCGGCCTACCCGACGCCGATGTCGCGGCATTTGAGCTAGGTTTTGGCGAAAGCCGGGACCTCGGCACGCTGAATATGCGGGAGGCGGCCCAGGAGCTCCAGGGTGCCACCGTTACGGCACGTCGCGCCATCGTCGAGATCAAGGCCGACCGCACGGTATTCAACGTCGAGGGTACGATCAACGCCGCCGGCGGCGACGGCCTTAGCCTCTTGCGCAAGGCTCCGGGCGTCGTCCTCGATAACAACAACAACGTGATCGTGATGGGGCGACAGGGCGTGCTCATCTACATCGACGGCAAGCGCAGTCCGTTGAGCGGCGAGGCCCTCACGGCCTATTTGCGCAGTCTCCCCGCCGAGCAGATCGACCGCATCGACATCATCACCAACCCCGGCGCAAAGTATGAGGCCGAGGGCAACGCTGGGATCATCGACATCCGCCTGAAAAAGAACGAGAGCTTCGGTTCGAATGGCTCGGTGAGCCTCACGACCAGCCAGGCCATCCACAACCGCTCGAACCTCTCCGGGACCGTCAATCACCGCGATGGCAAGTGGAACACGTTCGCCACCGGCGGCGTGTACTCCGGCGCCAACTCAAACCTAAATTTCTTTAAGCGTGAGCAAAAGGGTATCTATATCGATGACAAGCTCGACAATGTGTACTCGTGGCAGGGTGGCAACGTAAAGTTCGGCTCCGACTTTCGGATGAGCGACAAGCACACACTCGGCTTTCAGGTGAATGGGAACTTAAACGACAGCGAAGGCAACAATACCAGTCGCACCACCTTCAGCCAACTCACTCAGCGCTCGGTAATCGATTCGATCCTCATCGCCGGCTCCTTCAGCGATAGCCGGTCGGTGCAAGTAAGCGGCAACCTCAACTACCGCTACGACGACGCCAAGGGGACGACCGTCAATGTGGATGTCAGCCAAGGTGCGTTCCGCAACCAGGACGTTAGCCGCCAGCCGAACCAGTTCTACGGCCCGAACGGCGAGGACGCCCGCAGCCGTCAGGAGTACGGGTTCGACACCCCGAGCGACATCGACATCACGACCCTCACGCTCGACTGGGAAGCTCCGCTGAAGGGCGGCAAGTTTGGCGCCGGCGCGAAGTACACCAAGGTGGCCAGCGACAACGACTTCCGGCTCTCGACCATGCTCAGCGGGGAGCTGCGCTTCGACGCCGTGCGCTCGAACAGGTTTTACTACGATGAAGGTGTTGCGGCTGGGTACGTCAACTACAACCGCGACTTCGGTCCGGCCTCCCCCGCCGGGCAGGGCAAGACGTACAGCTTCACCGCGGGCCTGCGCGCCGAGCACACCCGTGCCCTCGGTGAGCTCAAGGTTTACGACGGTGGTGCCAACACGATGCCTGTCGACCGCGACTACGTCAACCTCTTTCCGAACGCAGGCCTCACCTGGGCCGCGGCCAAGAAGCACCAACTGGCCTTGAGCTACGGGCGCCGCATCAACCGCCCGGACTACGGCAACCTCAACCCCTTTCTCAGCTTCGCGAGCCTGGTCACCTTTCAGCAGGGCAACCCCACCTTGCGACCCGAGATCGTCAATAACCTCGAGCTCGCGCACACTTTCGCCTATCGCTACACCACCAAGCTGAGCTACTCGCGGACCAGCGACCAGATCACACAACTGGTCCGCCCCGACGAGCGCGACGAGCGCGCCACCTACATCACGTTCGACAACCTCGCCAACCAAGAAGTGGTAAGCCTCAACGTAAGCATCCCCGCCGAGATTCGCAAGTGGTGGGAGGTGTACTTCTCCGGTACCGCCAGCCACATCAGCAACCAGGCCACCTACCCCGACGGCGCCACGATCGACCTGCAGGCCCTCACCTACAACATCTACGCCCAGAACACCTTTAAGGTGGGCAAAGGCTACCAGGTGGAACTTAGCGGCTGGTTCAGCGGCCCGGGTATTTGGGCGGGGACCTTCGTCACCAAATCGCAGGGCGCGCTCAATGCCGGCGTACAGAAGAAGTTCATGGAGGACAAGCTCAAGGTCCGCCTCGCGGTCGACGACATCTTCTACACCTCGAAGTGGCGCGCGACGAGCAATTTCGCCGGCCAAATCTTTACCGGCGGAGGCCAGTGGGAGTCGCGCCGGGCTAGCCTAAGCCTGAGCTACAATTTCGGCAACCAGAAGGTAAAGGTGCGCCAACGCAGCACCGGCCTCGAGGACGCGGCCGGCCGGGTCGGGGGTCGCAACTGATTAAAGTTTGGCAATCGAATCGTCGGTTAGTGGTCACCGAAAACTCTCCTGGTGAGTTTCAAACCCGCATGCGGCAGGCCCGTGCAAGGACGGGAAGTTCCGCAATAGGTTCGCTAATGTGGGGCATCGCGCCAAGTTTTGCGAGCGGAAAGGGCGGATCTCGAGACGCGTCTGGCGATCGAGTGACTTGGGAGGAAGTTGACCCGCAAAGACGCGGAATTTAATAACCAGCGGAGACTTGAATCACTTCCGATGGCAGGTATTCAGCTTGGCACCAGCAGGCGGCGACAGCGCGGAAGGCTTGTTGTCACCGCCTTCAGTTCGCCAACAGCGCCCGAACCGAAGCTCGAGCCTATGACGGGATGGCAGTGTAAACTATGATTATGTGGAATTGACATCTGCCGAGGGCTCGTTTCGGGAGGGTAGGGAAGACAGCTTTTCCACATATTTTCAACACAACGACCGCCGTCGCATTCTCGTGTTCTCCCGTCGCCATCCCGCCGATTCGATCCAACCGACTCAGCTCAATCTCGAGGTGGGATTTGCGATAGTCTTATTAGTTAGAATATGTATTAAGCTCATTAGGTGCTGGTAGTGTGTCGATGCCTCATAGCTGGACTCGTCCTTAATTTTATGGTCAATTGCACGGTCGACCGAGCGCGTCCGCTCGAACGGCCATTTCTACTGTGCACGAGCTATAGAGTTCAGGCACTGCACAATTTTGGGGGGTTAACCGCGGCCGCCCGAAACGTGGCCGCGCGCCAAAGGTGAACAAACCATCTTCGTGTCGACAGCCCGTCCGCGGGCGCCGGGTTACTATTGTAATGCCCGCGGCGGCCGCGGCCGCTAACGCTACCGACCACACGTATGACTCGACGCTACCCCCCTTGTCTTTTCCCGATAGCTGCCTGCATTTCACGCGCCCTTACTGGCTGTTGCCTTTTGACGCTCGCCAGTACACTCGCGGCACAGACGCCGAGCGAGAGAGCAACCGCAGCCGTCATCCGAGGCGTCGTTTTCGACCAAACGCAGACGCCGGTATCTTATGCCAATGTTCTGATTATGTCCGCGGTCGACTCGTCGGTCGTCAAGGTCGAAGCCTCCGCGGAAAGTGGCGCATTCGTCATCGGCGGTCTGGACGCGGGGAGCTACTTCGTGTCCGTGAAGTACGTCGGCGCACACGACCACGATACTGAGGTCTTCGAGCTACGTTTTGGCGAAAGCCGTGACCTCGGCACGCTGCTGCTGGACGAACTCAGTGAAGAGCTCCGGGCCGTGACCGTAAACGCCCGCCGGGCCATCGTCGAGATCAAGGCCGACCGCACCGTCTTCAACGTAGACGGCACCATCAATGCCGCCGGCGGTGACGCACTTAGTGTACTGCGCAAGGCCCCCGGAGTCGTACTCGACAACAACAACGACATCCTCGTGATGGGGCGCTCGGGCGTCCTGGTGTACATCGACGGCAAGCGCAGTCCTATGAGCGGCGACGCCCTCAAGGCCTTTCTCCAGAGTCTACCGGCCGAACAGATCAACCGAATCGACATTATCACCAACCCCGGCGCCAAGTACGAGGCCGACGGCAGCGCCGGCATTATCGACTTCCGGCTCAAGAAAAACGAATCCTGGGGATCGAACGGGTCGGTGAGCTTCACCAACAGCCAGGGGGTGTTCAACCGCACCAACGCCTCCCTGACCGCCAATCACCGCGAAGGCAAATGGAACACCTTCCTTACCGGTGGCTTCAAGGCAGGCGAGCGGTTCAATAGCGAATTCTTCCGCCGCGAGCAAAACGGACTGTTTATCGACGATGATCAGTACAGCAAATCGAATTGGCAGGGGGCCAATTTCAAGTTAGGCTCCGACTACCGCGTGAATGATCGCCACGCGGTTGGTTTTCAGGTCAATGGGATGGTGCTCGACAGTGAAGTTGACAACGATACCCGCACGACCTTCAGTCGGCTGAGCCAGCGAACTTCGATCGACTCGATCCTCATCGCCCGCGCAATCGACGACGACCGAAGCCTCCAGCTTAGCGGTAACCTCAACTACCGCTACGAGAACACGAAGGGCACCTCCTTGAATCTCGACATCGACCGGGGGACTTTCCGCCGGACGAGTCTCTCTCGCCAACCGAATCAATTTTTCGGTCCGACCGGCGCCGATGCTCGCTCGCGTGAGGAGTACGTCTTCGACACCCCGAGCGACATCGACATCACCACCTTCACGCTCGACTACGAAGCCCCGCTGAACGGCGGGAGGTTTGGCGCGGGCGCGAAGTACACCGAGGTGGCCAGCGACAACGACTTCCGGCTCTCGACCGTCATCGGGGGCGAGGCGCGCTTCAACGCTGATCGCTCGAACCGCTTTTATTACGACGAGGAGGTCACGGCGGGCTACGTCAATTACGCTCTCGACTTCGGTCCGGTGTCCCCGGCGGGCCAGGGCCAGGCATTCGGTCTGACGGCGGGTTTACGCGCTGAGCACACCCGCGCTCGCGGCGAACTCAAGGTCTACAGCGGCGGTGCCAACACGCTCCCGGTCGACCGCGACTATGTCAACCTCTTCCCGAGCGCGGGCCTGACGTGGGCCGCCCACGAAAGACATCAGTTCGCGCTGAGTTACGGACGCCGAATAAATCGTCCGGACTACGCCAACCTCAACCCCTTCCTTCGATTCGCCAACCTCGTCACGTTCGAGCAGGGCAACCCGACGCTACGCCCCGAGATCGTCAACAACGTCGAGCTCGCGCACACGTTCGCAGACCGATACGCGACCAAGTTAGCCTACGCCCGCACGAGCGATCAGATCACTCAACTCGTGCGACCGAGCCTGTTTGACCCGCGTGCCTCCTACCTCACGTTCGATAACTTGGCGCACCAGGACGTAGTAAGTCTGAGCGTGAGTATCCCCGCGGAGATTACCGAGTGGTGGGAGCTGTATTTTACGGCTATCGGCAGCCACATCTCTAACCGCGCTCAGTACCGCGACGGCAGCGTAATCGACCTACAACAGCTGAGCTACAACGTGAGCGCCGATAACACATTCACCGTCGGGAAGGGGTACCAAATCGAATTAAGTGGCTGGTTGAGCGGCCCGAGTATATGGGCGGGGACTTTCGTCGTGAAGACTCAGGGCGCCCTCGACATCGGCGTGCAGAAGAGGTTCCTCGCGGACAAATTGCGAGTACGGCTCGCGGCGAGCGATATCTTCTATACGTCCAACTGGCGAGCGAGCAGTGACTTCGCCGGTCAGTCCTTATACGGCGGCGGCAATCTCGATTCGCGCCGCGTCATCCTGAGCCTCGGGTACACGTTCGGCAACGCTAAGGTAAAGGTGCGCCAGCGCGGCACCGGCATCGAAGATGCAGCCGGGCGGACGGGCGGTGGGTGAGCTATCGCCACATCGGAGAGTGCTGACGGCTCACGCACGCCGGACGCGCACGCTGTTGACGGCCCACACATTTCAGCGCCATTTCTAACACCCCGATAAAGATCACCGTGTAGGCCATGAGCTCGATCCCCTCCTCCGAGACCCGCACCAAGTGCCGATTGTATTCACCGGGCATCAGGTGCCGCCACATGTCGTTGCTGCCCCACAGTCGCGAGAATACCATCAGGAGCACTAGGCCTAAAGCCAGAATGCCCGTGGCAAGTGAGTCGCCCAAACGACGGAGCTCGACGAGCAGCGTCGTCCACCGTCGAATCACGTAGTACAGCAATAGCAGGCCCACGGGAATAGCGGGGACTTTCCAGGCGCCCTTGTAGAACAGTGCATCAAGTTCGTTGTCGAACTCGCGGATGAGACAGGCGGTGAAAAAAATTCCGATACATCTGTTGATGGTCCGCCCGGCCTCCGTACGCCGTGCGACCCCGAAGCTGACCCCGATGATGCCGAAGAGCAGTAGGTTCTGTGGCACCTCGGAGAAGTATCTGTCGGTGGTGACGCCGTTGGCGACATTGACGAGACTGACGTAGTAGGCGCCGGCGAGGAGCACGCTGTAAATCGCGAGCCGTAAGAAAAGGGAGCGTATAGACACACGCCAAAAATGCGCAAAGCCGACAGAGGTTAACAGTGTGACTACGAAATCTGGAGAAATTTAGGACATTGGCAAAGTTCAAAACTCAGCCACCCGATTTACCCCCTCGCCCCCTCCCCCCCTTGTTTTTCCGGTAATCCATGAAGAGGGTCTGCCCAAGCCCGTCTAGACTCGAGTAAAACGCCTTGCCGTTGTTGGCCGTCGTGAAACTCTCGACGAACTGCACCAGGTAAGGATCGCGTGCGATCATGAAGGTCGTAATCGGGATGCCGATCTTGCGGCACTTCACCGCGAGCCCCAGTGTCCGGTTGACCACCGCGCGGTCGAGCCCAAAGGAGTTCTTGTAGTAGTTCTTGCCCTTCTTGATGCAGGTCGGCTTGCCGTCGGTGATCATGAAGATCTGCTTATTGGGATTGCGGCGCTTGCGCAGGATGTCCATCGCGAGCTCGAGACCCGCCACCGTGTTGGTGTGGTAGGGCCCGACCTTGAGGTAGGGTAAGTCCTTGATCTCCACCTCCCAGGCATCGTTGCCGAACACCACGATGTCGAGGGTGTCCTTTGGGTAGCGGGTGGTGATCAGCTCGCTCAGCGCCAGGGCTACGCGCTTGGCAGGCGTGATCCTGTCTTCGCCGTAGAGGATCATCGAGTGAGAAATGTCGATCATCAACACCGTCGAGGTCTGCGCCTGCGAGAAAGTCTCCCGCACCTCCAGGTCGTCCTGGGTCATCGTGAACTCCTCGATGCCATTGTTGATGTAGGAGTTGCGCAAGGAATCCGTCATCGAGAGCTGGTCGAGGGGATCGCCGAATTCGAAAGGGCGCACCTCGCTCGTGAACTCGTCGCCCTGGCCAGTGCTGCGCGTCGAGTGATTGCCGCGCTTGGACTTCTTGATCTGGCCGAAGATGTCGTCCAGGGCCTTGCGACGCAGCTGCAGCTCGAGCTTCGAGCTCGGCGTGAAGCCGGGCGTCTTTGGGTCGTTCTCCTTGAGGAACCCTTTGTCGATCAGCTCGGCGATGAAGTCGCTCATCCCGTACTCGTCGTCGGTTAGTCCGTACTGCTTGTCGAGCTGCGTGAGCCAACTCAACGCCTCCGAGGCGTCGCCGCTCGTGTGCATCAACAGCTCCTTGAAGATGTCCAGCAGTCGCTCGAAGGGCGGCTTCTCGTTCTTCTTCGCGACGTAGTCACTGAATTGGTAACCAATCATAGTGCACTAACATAAGTGGCGCGTGGCGGGTTTTGGCGAAAGCCGCCCAACTATCCCCCGCGCCAGCCTACAGCCGCACGAGCCTGCGGCGTATGGCCTGCCCGAGGGCTGCGTCACCGACGACGACGGTATACACGCCGGGGCTGAGTCGACTTACGTCAAAACTACCGCCATCGCTCGCCCGAGGTCCCTCGAGGACGCGGCGACCCGACAGGTCGTAAACCGATACGTCGTAAACGTCCGGTAAGCCCTGCGTGCGGATCTGGAAGTCGGTCGAACTCGGATTCGGGTAAAGCGTAACCTCGACGGCAGCACCCACGTCGGCTACCCCTACCACCGTGGCCGAGTAGTCGAACAAAGGCGCAGTCGTGGTGGCGGGCAGGGCGTTACCGTACAGGTCGGAGGCCGCGATCGACAAGCGAACGCCCGAGTAGCTGTAGTCCCGACGCAGGGCAGCAAACGTGACACGCGCCGTCTGTCCGTCGAGCCAGGCGAGCCTCCGCGAGGCCGCCGCGCCGCCATCGAAACCGGCAGCCCACGACAAGGTCAGACTCGCGGTATCGATCGCCTCCGAGAAGCGCAACTCTACGCTCACGAGACTATCTGCTTCGCTGCCGAGCCCGAGTTTCGGACGGGAGGCCGAAGCCTCCACCAGGCGAGGCGCCGTGGCATCGAAGTAGGCCTGGGCCTTCCGCAATGCACTCAAACCGACTTTGACGCCAATTGCCCGACCCGGGAGATCGTCATAAGGCGCGTGTATCCCGCCGTAGATCCGACTGAGGCTCACCTCGTCCGAAGCGCCGCGGTAGGTGGCCCACGTGAGGTCGAAGGACTTCGTCGGCCCGGATTCGAACTTGAGGAACGTCCTCTCGGGCGCCGCGAAAGTACCTACCCCTCCGGGGAAGTAGTCCGAACCCGTCACGTAGCTCATCACCTCGGCCGCCGCGCGACTGAAGGTGCTGTGCCCACTCACGTATCCTGCGAAGGGCGGACTCACGAAGGTCTGCAGCTGGTAGGGCCACCAGGCTTTCGCCAAAACCCAGTCCACCCCCGCCGCATCGGTCACTGGGTCGCCGATGGCCGCGTGCGCGCGCCACGCCCGCACCTTGACCTCGTTGACGTATTGGTTCGAGGCACCAGCCAGGGGATCGCCGGCGCGAACCAGTTCGCTGCGACCGGGGATGAGCGCCAAGCCCTCGGGATGGTAGCGCGGCAAGGCGGGATCGCTGCGCTGCCCCTTCTCCGCCATGTAACGGATGACGCTCACCGGGCGACCGGCATCGTAGTAGCCTTTGATGCCCCAGGCCGAGATGGCCGCATCGTGTACGGCGCCGCCGAGACATAAGTAAGTCTGGAGTACGAACTGCTCCTTCGGCAACACCGGACCCTGGCCTCGCCAACGGTACGCGAGCTCGGGCTGCTCCAGCACGTGGTTCAAGATCGTGAACCAGTGCCCGGGAGGGGTTTCCGACTTCGGACCGTCGGCCCAGAACTCCGCCAGCACCCGTAGGTAGTCGGCCCTGAGTACCCGGTTTGGCGCGTACGGACGACCGGTCACGGGGTTGAGGTCGAGGCCGTCGAGGTACTCTCCGCCTTCGTTCTCGCGGTAGTACTCCCAGTAGTTGGCACGCGTGGGTAGCTCCGTGAGGTACTCCCCCTGCGCGGCCGGCGAGATATCGACCGTCGTCGTATCGTCCGGATCTAAGAGCGCGCTCCACCGGACCACCATCTCGTTGGAGCGCTGCATGAACTCGCGCGTAGCGGGGTCGGCCATCATCGGCGGGGGCCCAGGGTCGTGGTAGACGCTCCACGACTTGCCCGCGCGGGTCTTGACGCTGCGGTCGGCTGGCCCGAGGGCGAACGGTCTGACGTCCCCCCATTCCGGCCCGATGAAGGTCTGCTGCGCGCCTGGGATCACGTTGCCGGCCTGGTCGATGAACGTCTTGAGGGCCAGGGGCTGCCAGCGGTCGACATCCAGGATGTTCGGATTCCCGAGGTCGTTGACGGTGAGGGGTGGGTTAAAGGGCCTGTAGTCGACGGGCGAATAGTCGGCCTTCTCGTTGGCGCCATCGGTTAATCCGAATTGGATGACCTGGAGGGCGATCCAATTCCCGAGCGCCGCCGGGTCACCCCCGGCGTAGTCGGTGGAGGTAAAGCGTGGGTTGTAGCCCAGGACCGCCATGACGCTATCGATGCGGGTGTTGGTGGCCGGACGCCCGGGCGACTGCCCGAAGCGATGTCTGATGACGCGGTAGGCTGCGTAACTCATCGCCGTGCGGCGGGCGGCCTCGACGTCGGCGGGACGCGGAAACTGCGGGCGGACGGTGGCGGTGCCCTGGTAGGTTTGGCCGAGCAGCACCGGTTGAAGGCCGTCGTCGTAGATGGCGTAGGCGTCGTAGAGGGCGATGCTGGTGTGGAGCAGATTCCGCGCGTGGACCGTGGGCCGCGCGAAGTCGTGACGGATGGCCTCGAGGAGCTGCTCGTTCCACAACTGGGCGATCGTCGACTGCGCCCGCAATCCTGCCGACGGGGCGAGAGCAAGGGCAACCACGGCCGAAACCGTCAGGCACGAGCGTAAGAGTCGGCGCATAAGCTACTGTGAGTCAGCAAAGCTAGTGCCCATCTGGATGTCCTCCTCCAGGGGCAAATCTTAAATTGCTGTTACCGCTCACGCATCATACGACCGCCGATACCTCAGCAAAGTCTAAGATTACCTGGCGGATCTCCTGCTGGCGAAAGGGCTTGGCGATGAAGCCCTGCATCCCGGCCGCCATGCAGGCCTCGCGGTCGCTGGGTTGGGCGTTGGCCGTGAGGGCGATGATCCGCACGGACGACCGACCGTGGCGCTTGCGGATTTCGCGCGTGGCCGTGAGCCCGTCGCACTCCGGCATCTGCATGTCCATGAAGATCAGGTCGTAGGGCTGGCGATCGATCGCGTCGATGGCCTCGAGTCCGTTACCGACGAGGTCGGGCTCGTAGCCCCACTTCCGTAGGATCGTGCCGATGAGCTGCTGGTTGACGGGGTGATCTTCGGCTATGAGGATGCGGAGGCTCGGTAGCGCTGGAGAGTCGGGGGCGGGCACGCCGCATTGGTCTGCGGTAGGCCGCCGGGCGGGCGCCAGAAGTGAGACCGCCTCCCGGGCCTCGGGTGCCAGATCCGGTGCAGCATCTAGTGTCAAATCGGGGAGGCGCTCGAATTCGACCTCGAAGGTGAACGTGGTCCCGTCGCCGACGGCGGATCGCACCTTGATGTAACCTCCCATGAGTTCGGCGAGCTTCTTCGAGATCGCGAGTCCGAGCCCAGTCCCACCGAAGCGCCGCGAGATGGTCGCGTCGGCCTGCGCGAAGCTCTTGAATAGCTTGCCGACCTGTGCCTCCGTCATGCCGATCCCCGTGTCCGTGACCGCGATCGATGCCCCGAACCGGCCTCCTGCGGCCGGGATCTCGCTGAGGGACAGCGTGACCGAACCACGGTCGGTGAACTTCACGGCGTTCGACATCAAGTTGGTGAGGATCTGCGAGAGCCGCGTCGGGTCGGCATTGACGGTCGTGGCGCGCAGGGCAGGGTCGAGCGATAACACGAGCGAGAGCCCCTTCTGTCTTGCGTTGCCGGCCACGAGGGAGGCAGTGTCCTGCAAAACCCTGTACAGCTGGATCGGCTGGTGCTCGAGGCTCATCTGGCCGGCGTCTACCTTCGAGAAATCGAGGATGTCGTTGATGATCGTGATCAGGTTCGTGCCCGACATACGGATGGTATCGACGTACTGACGCTGCTCGGCGGTGAGGCCGGTATCGGCCAGGAGGCTCGTCATCCCGAGCACGCCGTTCATCGGCGTGCGGATCTCGTGGGACATGGTTGCGAGGAACTCGCTCTTGGCCTGCGAGGCTTCCTCGGCCACGTCTCGCAGTACGCGGAGGTTGCCGACGGCCGCCACGTTGAGGTGTAGGTAGACGAAAAACAGCTGCGCGATGATCGCGACCGGGATCATCCACGCCAGCGCCTGGTAGTCGTAGAGGTGCTGCAGTAGTGTTACGCCCGCCATGACCGCCAGGGCCGCAAACGACAGCACCCCGAACCGAGCCCGCGCCCAGTCGCGGTTCGCCCACCTAGTCACCATCACGATTCCGAGGATCAAGCTCAGCATGAGGTTGGCCTGACCGAACGGAAGCAGCGACGTAAAAAACGAGATCGGGGTCGCGAGGATGACCACACCCATGATTAGGTGGTAGACGCGCTGGAAGCGCAAGAGTCGCCGGGGGACACACCGGTCGCACATCCGGTGGACGGTCTCCCAGTAGAAGCCGCAGATAAGGTAGTAAGCCAGGTACTCGAGGCGGGCCGTGACCGTAAAAGGGAGTGTGGGCAACAGATCGTGGAGCAGGTAGGTACCTGCGCCGATGGTTCGGTAAAAGGTCCCGACGCAGATGCCGGCGAACCATAGCGGCAGCGAGCTCTGGGGGTAGAGTCGGTACGTGCCGATCATGATGAGGATACCCAGGACGTAGATGCCTGCGACGAAGCCATTCAGCGCGCTCGTACGCAGGTGGCTCGCCCGGAGCTCGCCCACGGGTGCGATCGTCCACGCGCGGGAGATCCCGCCGCGGGAGTGCACGTAATTGGCGACGTGTAGCACGAGTTCGATGCTGTCGGTGCGCGGGAGATCCACGACGATCCCGCGCCACTTCGGATGGTTGTCTTGGGGCCCCGTGCCCACCTCACCGTTTTGTGCGATCACGACGCCGTTGGCGAACAAGCGATAGCTTGTGTACATGTCTGGGATGTGGACACCGAGCTGCCCGTCGACCGGCAGGCCGATCAGGCGCGTGGCGTACGTCGCCTTACCCTCGCTGCGCCCCTCAGTAAATGCGTCACCCCAGAGCATGGTGTAAGGACGCAGGGGTGCCTCGAAGGCGCTTGCCGATTGCTGGGGGCTGTATAGCGTATCCCAGGCGAAGTGCCACTCCAACGGCACTTGCTGCGCGCCGGCTTGACTTAGCCCAGCCCAAGCGAAGAAGAAATGGCAAACGGCGCTCAGCGCCAGTCGCCTGGTGAGGTTTGCTCTTCGACGGGACATCATCTGCCCCGCGTAGGACAAAGCCTGTGCCACCCGCCTTACCGGAGGCTATCCGTCGGCTGAGAGGTCGAAATGAACCTATCTTGCGCACAGGAGAGGGTCCGTTCGGCGCCGGTGCTACACGACCGCATCGGCCGCTCAGGGCGCGAGACTCGCCACGGCCGCGGCGATGATCCCGCAACACTCATCGATCTCGGCTTCAGTGATGACCAGCGGCGGCGCGAAGCGGATGATGTTGCCGTGGGTGGGCTTAGCGAGGAGGCCGCGCTCGGCGAGGGCTAGGCATAAACGCCAGGCCGTGTCGCTCTCCTCGTCCGCGTCAACCACCACGGCGTTCAGTAAACCCTTCCCCCTCACCAGGCGCAACAGCGGCGACGCGTCCACGACCACCTGCATCCCCTCCCGGAAGCGCTGCCCGAGCCGCCGCGCCCGCACCATAAGCGCCTCGTCCTCGACGACCCGCAGCGCCTCCATCGCCACCGCGCAGGCCAGCGGATTACCGCCGTAGGTCGATCCGTGTTGCCCCGGCCGGATGACCCCCATCACGGCCTCGTCCGCGAGGACCGCACTGACCGGATACATCCCCCCCGAAAGGGCCTTCCCGAGGATGAGGATGTCCGGCCGGGTGTAGGTGGCCGGCTGCCGCTCGCACCGCCGCTCGCAGGTGCAATCGCCACAGACCCGCAGCATCGAGCCCGTCCTCGCGATCCCGGTCTGGATCTCGTCCGCGATGAAGAGAGCCCCATGCTCGCGGCACAGCGCGGCCACGCCGGGGATGAAGCGGTCGTCGGGGACGTAGACCCCTGCCTCCCCCTGGATCGGTTCCACGAGCACGCCCGCCACGTGTGGGGTTTTGGCGAAAGCCTCCGCCATCGCGGCTAGGTCGTCGTAAGGCACGCTCACGAAGCCCGGCGTGTACGGGCCGAAGCGACCGCGCGCGTTCGGGTCGCTCGAGAAGCTGATAATCGTGATGGTACGCCCGTGGAAATTCTGTCCGCACACCAAGATAACAGCCTCGCCGTCGGGGATCCCCATCCGGTCGTAGGCGTACTTGCGGCAGATCTTGATGGCGGTCTCGACGGCCTCCGCACCGCTGTTCATCGGGAGGACCTTGTCGAAGCCGAAGAATTCCGTGACGTACCGCTCGTACGGGCCGAGCTTGTCGTTGTGGAACGCACGGGAGGTGAGGGCGAGGGTCTGAGCCTGTGCTACGAGCGCCCCCACGATCCGCGGGTGGCTGTGGCCTTGGTTGACGGCGGAGTAGGCACTGAGGAAATCGAAATACTCACGTCCTTCGACGTCCCAAACCTTGGCGCCCTTGCCACGCGCGAGGACCACCGGTAGCGGGTGGTAGTTGTGGGCCCCGTGCCGGTCCTCGAGGTCGATGAAGGACTGGATGCGGGCGGCAGCGATGTCGGTCATGGGCCGAAAGTAGCCAGATCTTCAGTGCCCGGCTACCTTTGGGCCATGTCCACCGCCACACTCGACGGCCTCACGGTCGTCCTGCCTCCCGCGCAGGCGAAGCTCCGCGCCCAGATGCTCAACCCTTGGAAGTGGCGACTTTTCGCCGTCGGGAAACTTCCCTCGTTGGCGCTCTGGCGTGTGCGGATCACGGCGCTCGACGCGGACGCCTGCACGATCACGATCCCGTACGGGTACCGCACGCAGAACCCCTTCCGCAGCACCTACTTCGCCGCGCAGGCCGGCGCTGCCGAGCTCTCTACCGGGGCCCTGGCGATGCTCCAGCTCGCGGGCCAACCCGCGGCGAGCATGCTCGTGACGCGCTTCGACAGCCGCTATTACAAGAAAGTCTCCGAGACCCTCACGCTCGTGTGCGAAGATGGGCCCGCCATCGCCGAGGCCATCGCGCAGACGATCGCCGACGGGAAGGGTCGCGAGACGGTGGCTTACTCCCGGGGCTACCTGCCCGACGGCCAGCTCGCGAGCGAGTTCTGGGTGACTTGGAGCTTTAAGCGGCGCTAGGGCCGCGGGGTCAGACCCCGACTAGATCCCGGAACGATTCGAGGTATACCCTCCCGATCGACCACCCGCGCCACTCCTTGAGCCAGATCGGGGCCTCGAGCTTTCGGTCGTTCATAGCCGCGTAGGTGAGGAGGAGCCCGACGGGGAAGATGACCAAGGTCGGCAGCCACGCCGCTATGGCCGCGTCCATCGCGAAGCTGCGCATTAGTTTCTTACACGCAATGTTGAGGACGATGAAGGTGGCGAAGAGCAGGATGGAGACCAGGACCGGGTAGCCGAACCCTCCCTTACGGATGATGGCGCCGAGCGGGGCACCGACGAAAAGAAATACGAAGCACGAAATCGCAAAGCTGAACTTGAGGTGGAGCTCGTAGACGTGTTGTACAAGTGAGGTCTGCTGGGCCTCCAGTCGCCGTGTAGCCCCGTCGGAGTAGCTTCGGATCGAGCGCACGAACTGCAGAGCGCGATCAGTGTAGGTGGCCTGCTTGTACTCGGGTTGGGCGAGGAGGTACGCGTAGAAGTCGCGAGTGCTGGAGTCTAGCTCGGGGTACGGTGCGGACACCTCCTCCTCGCCCAGGCGCGCCTGCGCGAACGCCTGCCCCGGTGGATCGGCTCGCGACAGTTCCACGATCTCCGACAACTGGTACAGTCCCGACGATGGCGCCGGCGCCGCCTCGGCGGCGTCGGGGCGGTCCTGCGCGGTCGCGAATGCGAGGTCCGCGGCGCGCTCCACGGAGTCCTGTAAGATGCGATCGAGCGAGTCCTGCTTGAACTGATCCAGCTTCTTGAGCGGCGTAATGAAGCGGCCGACCTCGATCCCCAGGCGACTGAGGCGATCTACGCCGAGCTGCTCGATGCTATCGACGGCCTGCGAGAGCTGCCGCACGCTGAGCATCGTCTGGTGGTCTTGAAAAGCGTTTTCGTCGGTACGGTCGATCTCGAACTCGCTGAGGTCGAAGGTCTTGCGGTAGGCGCCAAACTTGGTCCGCACGAAGGGATAGGCGCGGCGGGTGTTGCGTTGTTCGGGTTCGGGCTCCCGGTACTGGTAGCCGTCCTCGAGCTCGAGAATAAAATAGCGCTCGTCCGGGGTCACGTGCATCAGTCCGGACTCCGCGGTCACCGACTCGAGTCTCCCGCGTAGGTTGCTCCCCTGCCGGAAGAGCATTACGTCCTTAAGCCGCTGGTTGTCCTCCCCCTTCTCGCCGATCCGGATCGAGAAGCCTTGAAAGTCGTCGTTGAAGGTGCCCTCCTCCAGACTTAAAGACGGCTTCTGCTTGCGGATGTCGTACAGGCGCGTGCGGGCTTTAAGGTTGGCGATCGGGATGAGGTGGTTGCTGCACACGAACGAAAACGCCGAGATGGCAACGCCGCAGAGCATCAGCGGCACCATCACCCGGAGCAGCGGGATCCCGGCACTCTTCATGCTCGAGAGCTCGTAATGCTCGGCGAGGTTACCCATCGTCATCACGGCGGCGATCAGGACGGCTACCGGCAGCGCCAGCGGCATCATCGACACACTCAGGTAGCCGATCAGCTCCGCGATGAGTAAGAGCCCGGCGCCCTTGCCGATGATCTCGTCGATGTACACCCACAGGTACTGCATCAGAAATACGAAGAGCGCAATCGCGAACGCCACCAAGAACGGGCCCGCGAAACTCTGCAGGAGAAGTCTATCGATTTGCTTCAACACGGGCGGGGGGGGGCGGGGCGGGGCGGGAGTGTTTTGCGGCTAACGGAAGATCGAACGACGCGTGATCACCTGCGCGTCCGTGGCGGCGGCGTGTCCCGGCGCGGGAACCGTGGCTTGGTGGCCGTCGTTGCCGTTCTCATCGGTGGCCCAATCTGGCACCGGCGAAAGCTCCACGGGTGCCGCGCTACCGCGGCTTTCGTGTGGCTTATCGTCCGCCGCATCGCCGGCGCTGCCGTTGGCGGACGCATTCACCCGGAAGGCTTTCGCCAAAACCTCGGGGTTGCGCAACCACAGGTCCTGCTGCGGGAACGGGATCTTCACGCCGCGCTCGGCAAAGAGCGCGTAGACCCTGTAGCGGAGATCCGACTTGACGAACTCTATGCGCCAGTGCTCCTGCGAGTAGAAGTACAGTTCGAAGTCCAGACTCGAGGCCCCGAACCCGCGGAACATCACGCGCGCATCCGGGCGCTCGAGGATGTCCTTGTGCGACTTGGCCGCTTCCTCGAGGAGTTCAGTGACGAGCGTCACGTCGCTCCCGTAGGCCACGCCGACGTCGATGTGGAATCGGAGCGGCCGGCGGTTGTGGCTCCAGTTGGTGATGTTGCCGTTGATGAGGTGGGAGTTCGGGACGATGATCATGATGTCGTCGCGCGTGCGCACTTTGCTGGTCCGCAGCCCGATCTCGACAACGCGCCCGATGAGGTCGTCGACCTCGATCACGTTCCCGACCTCGACCGGCCCCTCGATGAGGATGAGGAAGCCGCAAAAGAAGTCATTAAACGTTTGCTGGAGCCCGATCCCGATCCCTACCAGCAGCGCCGCACCCGCGGTCCACAGGGCGGAGACCGCGATGTCGAGTAGGCTCAGCGCCATGAAGATGCCCACGACGTAAATCACGTAGCGGATGATGCGCGTCACGGCGTAGCTGCGGCCGAGGTCGACGCCGTTGCGGCGGAAGAACGGCCGCAACACGAACCGCGCGATCCCGGAGGCGAGCCCTTTGGTGGCCAGCAAGACGATTACGGCTACGCAGACCATCCGTACGGTGATCTCGTAGTCGCCGATGGCGAACAGCACGTAACTCAGGAGTCCACTCATAGCGTCGCTGGCGAAGGTAGGGGGACTTTACCCACCGGGTCTACCTTTGCAAACGTGTCCGACCGCCTCGATCGCATCCGCGTGATGCTAGCTGCCACCCCCGGTGACGCCTTCCTCGCCTACGCCCTCGCCACCGAGCTGTGTAACGGCGGTGATCTGTCCGCCGGGGTGCAGGCCTTCGAGCAGTTGCGCGAGGCCCACCCCAGCTATCTCGGACTATACTACCACCTCGGCGCAGCGCTCATCAAGCTAGAGCGCCCCGCGGAGGCCGACGCCGTCTTCGCCGACGGCATCACGCGCGCGCATGCGGCAGGTGACCACCACGCACTAGCCGAACTCCGAAACGTCAGGATGAACGCTCAGCTCGAGATGTGATCTCCGGCGCGTCCCGAGGTGGCCGCAACCCAGGTCACGAGCTGCTAGTCGACTACTCCCTCGAAGACGAATGCCGCCGGACCCGCGAGGGTCACGTCCCGGAAGCTACCGTCGTCCTCACGCACGAAGGCAACCGTCAGCTCACCGCCGACGGCGCGCACCACGGTGACCTGAGGGCCGACCACTTGGCGCCTTTCGGCAAAACCGAGCGCCACCGCCGTTACCCCCGTCCCGCAGGCCTCGGTCTCGCCCTCGACCCCGCGCTCATACGTGCGCACCCGCAGTGGCCCTTCGCTGCTCCCGGGAGCGACCGCGTAATTCACGTTGATGCCCGTTTTGGCGAAAGCCGCACTGTAGCGAATTCCGTGGGCGCGCGCGGTGATGTCGCCTTCCGGCAAATCCCTACACCACTCGACGTAGTGCGGGGAGCCCGTCTCCACGCGGTCCGCCACGTCCGAAAGCCGCTCCACCCGGCCGTCGACCCTCATACTTACGCGGAACTCCTCCCGCGAAAGCACCCAGCCCGTGTGCAGGCCGTCGTTGGCCATAAACGCGACGCCTACAGCGGGCACGCCGTAAGTGGGCAAGGACAGCAGACGTAAGTCAAGTGCAAACCTGAGGAAACACCGTGAGCCATTGCCGCAAAAGCTCGAGGGCCGCCCGTCACTGTTGTAGTAGACCATGTGGAGTTGCCCCAAATCAGCGCCTGTGGCGCGGAAGTGTCGGAGGAGGATGAGGCCGTCCCCCCCGATGCCGTAGCGTCGGTCGCAGAGGCGCGCGATGGTGGCTCGTTGTTCCCAGCGCTCGAATCCCCCGTGGCGGTCGTCGACGCAGACGAAGTCGTTCCCGGCCCCGTGGTACTTGCGGAATCTTAGTTCGGCCTGCGGCATCACCGGCGTTGGAGGGGGTGCTGGAGGGAGGTGTCCTGGTTCGGTGGCGCTTCGCGGAGGGCGTCCCAGAAGTTGATGCCCTTGCGGTGTGACGAGAACAGGGCGAGCGCCAGGAGGCCGAAGAGGAGCACGGCGCCGAAGGCCGAAAACCTCCAGCCCCAGATATTACCGATGTACGCGTCCGGGTCCTCGGGGTTGTAGCGCCACATAAAAGAAACCGTTTAGTAACTCAAGCGTAGTAACAGGCGTAAGCCCGCCCGCCGTCGGCCTCTGCCAATCTTGCCGTAAAGATAGGCGTTACGACCGGCGGACCCGATCCCAGCCCACCAGCTACCGGCAGCGCCGCCGTTTCCCGCGAATGTCCAGCTACGCATGTCAAGTACCCTCAAGCAGCTCGGCCTCTGTGTAGCGAGCGCGCTACTCGCGGTAATCACCTACGCCTCCTTCGGCGGTCGGCCCGCCGACGGCTCGGCGAGTCCTGCCGCCAAACTGGCGAGCTACCGCCTGCAGACGATCGCCCTCCCAGGCGACGGACCCGTCTCCCCGGCAATGCTGTACCCCAACTTCGTCAACGCCGCCGCTGCCGTCACTCCGGCCGTCGTCAATATCAAGAGCCTGAGCGGCGGCGGGATCCAGGACATCTGGAGCCGCGAGCGCCGCATCGACGCGAGCTCCGGGTCCGGGGTCATCATCTCGGCCGACGGACTGATCGTGACCAACAACCACGTCATCGCCGACGGCACCGACATCGAGGTGACCCTCGACGACCGCCGCGAGTACGAGGCCGAGGTGATCGGACGCGACCCGAGCACGGACCTCGCCCTGCTCAAGATCGACGCGGAGAACCTTCCCTTCGTAAGCTTCGGCGACAGCGATAGTCTCTTCGTCGGGGAGTGGGTCCTCGCCGTCGGTAACCCCTTCGAACTCCGCAGCACCGTCACCGCCGGTATCGTGAGCGCCAAAGGTCGTAGCATCGACATCCTGGACGACAGTTACTCGATCGAGAGTTTCATCCAGACCGACGCTGCCGTCAACCCTGGTAACTCCGGCGGGGCCCTCGTCAACACTCGCGGGCAGCTGATGGGCATCAACACCGCCATCATCACGCGCTCTGGGCGCTACGAGGGCTACAGCTTCGCCGTACCGAGTAGCCTCGCCGCCAAAGTCGTCGGCGACCTAATCGAGTTCGGCGCCGTCCAACACGCCCTCCTCGGTATCGAGCTCGTGGACGTGACCAACTCGCTCGCCGAGGACCTCGGGCTCGCTACCGCGGACGGTGTGTACGTCCGGAAGGTCGCGCCGCTATCGGGCGCCGCCGAGGCCGGCCTGCAGGCGGGCGATGTAATCGTGCGCATCGAAGAGTCGGTGATCCGGAGTGTGCCCGCGTTAAAAGAGACCATCGGTCGCTTCCGCCCCGGCGCCACGATTCGCCTCGGCTACATGCGAGACGGCCGGCTGAGCACCGTGCGGGTGACCCTCAAAGATGCCATCGATCTCGCCTCGAACGCCGGCAATAAGTACCAGGCCCTTCTGCGGGAACTAGGGTTCGAGCTCCGCGACCTCAACGCCGAGGAGATTGCGAAGCTCCCGAGCGAGGGCGTTAAAGTGGTTTCAATCTACCTCGGATCCCGGATCGACCGCACGCGCATGGACCCCGAGTACATCATCACGAAGGTCAACCGTCAGCGCGTCAGGTCGCTCGCGGAATTTGCGAAGGTGGTGGAGGGCACGCACGTCGGCGAGGAGGTGATGCTGGAGGGCTACTACGCCAACTTCAACGGGGAATACTACTACGCCTTTAAGCGATAGGGGACGGTCAAAGCGATAGGGGGGCTGTGTGGCGACAGGAGTCACCCGATATTCGCCCGATGCAGGAACTGAGCGCAGCCATCAACGAAGACGCCAATAAGCTCACGTTGAGCCGCATCCGACAGACGGCCGCCGGTATCGAGCTCGGTGGGGGTAAGGCGAAACTCGCCAAGCAGCGCGACCGCGGCAAAATGACCGCCCGCGAGCGGGTCACAGCCCTCGTCGACGAGGGTGCGCCCGTGCGTGAGATCGGCGTCTTCGCGGGTTACGGCATGTACGCCGAACACGGTGGCTGTCCAGCAGGCGGCGTGGTGGTGGTGGTGGCCTCGGTCTGCGGCCGGACCTGCGTCATCGTCGCCAATGACGCCACCGTGAAGGCGGGCGCGTGGTTCCCGATCACCGGTAAGAAAAATCTCCGCGCCCAGGAGATCGCGATGGAGAATCGCTTGCCGATCATCTACCTCGTGGACTCTGCGGGGGTCTACCTACCGCTCCAGGACGAGATCTTCGCCGATAAGGAGCACTTTGGGCGCATGTTCCGCAACAACGCGAGGCTGTCGAGTATGGGCGTGCCACAGATCGCCGCGATAATGGGCTCGTGCGTAGCGGGCGGGGCCTACCTGCCAATAATGAGCGACGAGAGTCTCATCGTCGAAGGCACCGGTTCCATCTTCCTAGCCGGTCCCTACCTCGTGCGGGCCGCCGTCGGGGAGGATGTCGACCAAGAGACCCTCGGGGGCGCGACGACCCACACTGCGATCAGCGGCGTGGTAGACTACAAGTGCGCCGACGATGCCGAAGCCCTCGACACCATCCGGCGTCTGGTCGATAAGCTCGGCGCCCGGCCGCGATCAGGCCTCAGTAAGGTCGCTTCCGCAAAACCGGCGGTCCCGGTGGAGACTGTCTACGCTCGGTTCCCGGATGCGCGCAACAAACCCTACTCTACTTTCGGCGTCATCGAGTGCTTCGTGGACGCGGACTCCTGGACGGAGTACAAGGCCGATTATGGTCGGACTATCCTCTGTGGCTACGCCCGCATCGACGGCTGGAGCGTGGGGATCGTGGCCAATAACCGCGAGATCGTGCGGACAGCCAAAGGCGAGATGCAGTTCGGCGGGGTGATTTACTCCGACTCGGCCGACAAGGCCGCGCGCTTCGTGATGAACTGCAACCAAAAGCGTATCCCACTGCTGTTTTTGCACGATGTGACCGGCTTCATGGTCGGTAGCCGGTCTGAGCACGGCGGCATCATCAAGGACGGCGCAAAACTCGTCAACGCCGTCGCCAACTCGACCGTCCCGAAAATTACCATCGTGATGGGCAACAGCTACGGCGCCGGCAATTACGCGATGTGTGGCAAGGCCTACGACCCGCGCTTCATCGCCGCCTGGCCCACAGCCCGCATCGCGGTGATGGGTGGGGCGCAGGCCGCGAAGGTCCTGCTGCAAATAGAGATGGCCTCCGCGCGCGAGGAGCTTTCCGAAGAGGAGCAGGCAGCGATGCTGGATAAAATTACGGCGCGCTACGACGCCCAGACAGAGGCTACCTACGCCGCCGCCCGACTCTGGGTAGACGAGATCATCGACCCGGCGGAGACGCGAGCGTACGTGAGCCAGTGCCTGGAGGCGGCCGATCACGGGGTGATAGAGCCTTTCAACGTGGGTGTAATACAGACCTAGGAGGGGAGAACTTTCGATTGACTACGCCCAATTTCCGAAGTGCGGTTGCGGGGCGAGGGTGGCCAGCGTTCGATTGGACCCCGGTAGTCCCCGATCAAGAGTGTAATGCCGGGTCGGCCTTTCCGAGAGTCGGTCGAACGCGCCTCACGAGCGCGCGCGCGTCTCCTGCCTGTGCACCGCCACGGCTCCTGCCGCTGCACACCACACAGGGATGAGAACTACACCAATTACGGTCAACATCAGCGCCACGAATCCAGCTCCGACGCCGATCGCCATGCCACGGTGCTGCTTGAGATAGGCCAGCGAGGAGCGGTAGTCGTGCGCCCGTTCGAGAGAGGTGTCCAGCACGCCCGCGCCAGCGAAGTAGCTCTGGACGAGCAGGAGTAATAGCGCTGAGACTAGGTTGACGCCAGGGATTAATCCCATTAACAGCAGAGGGAGCGATAGGAGAATTTCGCGTGCGGCCAGGCGCAAATTGAGGCGAACGCTCCGCGCGAAGGAGCTTCGATCAATGGACGACGGAGACACCGGTTCGGCGAAAGCCGCCTCCTCGCGCCGCAGATGGTCCTGAACCCGCCCGGCGACCTCCGACATCCACGGACTTACGACCACCAGGATGATGTGTTTGTAGAGCAGGTAGCCCAGCGCCAGAAACGCGAGGATCAATGCGACCACGGCGAGATCCGATAGTAGCGGGGGTAGCGCAGCCAATGCGTACTGTCGCAAGGGCCTAGCCACGACTACCGCCAATCCCACGCACGCCGGTACGATGACGATAAAGATCGCTACACTCACCGCGGCCGTGCGCCACACGTAACTCACTAGCCCGAGCCTACGAATCAGGGGCAACGCCTCCCCGTAAGCCCCGATCCCGCGCAGCACTCCCATCATGGCAACCGCTTAGCCCACTGCGGGTGTGAAGTCCGCTGTCGGCGTGAAGTCCGCCAGCTCGGCAAGCAGTTTACGCACGTCGGCCACGGCGGGCACATGATAGCGCGCCGAGGTCTTCCCCTCGCCCACTTTAATCGTGTACGCACCGGCGGGCATGGCGCGGAACGTGTCCTCGTCGGTGTGGTCGTCGCCGATCGTGAGGCTGAAGTCGTAGTTCCCCTTGCTCACCCACGTGGCCGCGGCCTTGCCCTTGTTGACCCCGGCGTTTTTGATCTCGACGACCTTATGGCCCTCGAGCACCTGGAGGTCGAGATTGGCGGTGAGGTAGCTGAGCACCTCGCGAAACTCGCGGACGCGCTTGGCGCCGAGGTCCTTATCGGCCTTGCGGTAGTGCCACGCCAGCGAGTACTCCTTCTCCTCGACGAAGCTGCCGGGCGTCCGCTCGACCATCGCGTCCAGCACTTCCATGACGCGGACCTTCCAGTCGTTCGTCATGCCGGGGGCCTCGCTCCACTTGCCCTTCCGGCGGCGCCAGACCCCGTGCTCGGCGGCCATGTCGATGCCTAGGTGCCCGAGCCAGGCCTCGAGGGTTTTGTGGTCGCGCCCAGAGTTGACGATCAGGGTGTTCCCATCGGCTTTCGCCAAAACCTCCAACAGTTCCAACAGCTGCGGATCTGGTTTGACGGCCTGGGGGTCGGCCTGGAAGCCCATCAGCGTACCGTCGTAGTCGAGCATCAGGAGGCGATTTGCCGCCTTCGCGTAGGCCGATTTCATCTGTGCCATCGCCTCGGCGGAGATGGTGTTGGTCTGGGTCTGCCTGGTCTCCATGGTGAGGGTGTTGAGGTCTTTCATGAATGCGCTGGCCCAGTTGCCGACGTTGTACTTGCGGAGGCGCTCCTGCATCTTGCGCAGACGCTCGGCCTGTTCCTCGGCGGGCATAGATAAAGCCTTTTTAATAGCGGAGACCATCTCTTCCGAGTCCTGCGGATTGACGAGCAGGGCGTCGGTGAGCTCGTTGGCGGCCCCGGCCATCTCGCTGAGGATTAACACCCCGCAAGCGTCGCGCTCCTTGGAGGCGATGTACTCCTTGGCGACGAGGTTCATCCCGTCGCGCAGCGGCGTGATCAGGGCCACGTCCGCGCGCTGGTACAGGGCCGTGAGCGCCCCGAAGCTCAGGCTTCGGTAGAGGTACTGAATCGGGGTCCAGTCGAAGGTCGCGTGGACGCCGTTGACCTCGCCGACGAGGGTCTCGACCTCGTGCTTGAGGTCCACGTACTGGTCGACGCTATCGCGCGAAGGCACGACCAGCATCACGAATGTCACTTTGTTGATGAACTCCGGATGGCGCTCGAAGAAGCGACCGATGGCGTGGATCCGTTGCGGGATGCCCTTAGTGTAGTCGAGGCGGTCGACGCTGATGACGAGCTGCTGGCCAGCGGCCATCGAGCGGATAGACTTTACGGCGGCGTCGTCGTCGGAGGGGTCGAAGTAAGCGTACTTGTCGTAGTCGATCCCCATGGGGTACACGTCGACGTTGACGGTCCGGCCGGCCATGTTAATCCGCCCGAAGGAGTGCTCGTGGCCCTCGATGCGGTAGGCGGCACTTAAAAAGTGCCGCATGTACCCGAAGGTATGGAAGCCGATGAGGTCGGAGCCGAGTACTCCCCGCAAGAGCTCCTCTCGCCAGGGCAGGATGCGGAAGATCTCGTAGCTCGGGAAGGGGATGTGGAGGAAGAACCCGATGTTGACCGCCGGCACCCGGTCGCGGATGTAGCCGGGCAGGAGCATCAGTTGGTAGTCGTGCACCCAGACGGTGTCGTCTGGCTCGAGAATGGCGACGATCGCTTCCGCAAACTTGGCGTTCACCGCCTGGTACGCCGTCCAGTAGTCCTCGTGGGTGTAGTCGGTGTATTGGGTGAAATAGTGGAAGTGCGGCCAGACCACTTTGTTGGAGAAGCCCCCGTAGAAGTCGGTGATCTCCTGGTCGCTGAGGAAGACGGGCACCAGGCCCGTGGCTGAGAGATCCTTGCGGATCGACTCCTGCTCCCACTCGTTCTCGATGGCCTTACCGGGCCACCCCACCCACTTCCGCTCCCAGCTGTCATCGAGGGAGTTGAGTCCCGTGGCGAGGCCGCCGGCGCTCGGGAAGTAGATCAACTCCCCGTCCGCGCGATCGATCGTGACGGGGAGTCGATTGGAGACGATAATGAGGCGGCCCATAGGAGGTGTTGTTGAAGTGCGTTAGGTACGGCCCAACTTACTCAACTCCCGTCCAACCGACCGAGGGTCTAAGCCGCAGTCGGTCGGCGGACGCGCTTGGTCTTGAACAGGTTGGCCACCTCTTTATCGCCCATAAAGCCGAGGTCCACGAAGGTGGTCTTGACGAACTTCTTGATGTCCTGGTAGTCGCGCCCGCGTTTGTCCGTATAGCGCTTGAGCAAGCTCTTGACGTACTTGAGGCTCAGGTGGCGCACCTCCTGCTTGAAGCTCTCGTTGCCGAAGATCTCGAAGTGCGTCGCGAAGAGCTTCGTGAGCTCGAAGAACTCCGAGTAGGTCTCCTCATCGAGATTGACGATCAGTTGGCGCAGGTACCGCAGGACGGTCTGGCGCACGCACTCGTTCACATTCGACAACCCTTCCTGCTCTCGCACGAAGAGTCGGATGGCATCCTGGGCTTCGAGCGAGTTGATCCCCGCGTCGTGGATCGTGGTGACGAGCCCATAGTACTGCTGCATGAGGCCATCGCCGGTCACGCCCACGCGCAAAGCCATCCGGCGGTCGGTCTCCGGGGTGACCTCGATCTCGTCATCGTGGTGGAGCTCGGCGAGGAGGTCGAAATAGCGCGGCGCGAAGCCGGGCTTCGCACTGAGCTCGCGGATCTGCGTACGGAGGCCATTCTCGAGCTCCTCCGGGACGTCCACGAAGTTGCAAGCAAGAGCGATGAAGCGCTCGAACTCGCGGGACTCGCCGAAGGCCTCGTTGGCGAGGAAGTCGAGGATCGGGTCCACGAGCGAGGCGTTGTCGAGTTCGCGACTAAAGCGCGTCCGCAGGAACTGCTCGAGTGCCGGGTAGTCGGTAGCTAGCTCCGCCGGGGTACCCGGGAAGGCCGCGGCGGCGTAGTTGTCATTAGCGAACTGGCGCTTGTAGCGATTGTAGAGCAGTAGGCGTTGGGCGGCCGTGTGGAGGCTCTGATCCTGGTGCTGTTGGAAGAAATTGCGGGGCTGCTTGTTGGGAATCTCGTTGAGCACGGTGCTCACCCAAACGTTGGTACTGAGCGCGAGGGCTGTAGTGATGCCCTGGCCGATCCGGCGCTCGAGTTCCGTGAAGCCGTTGCTAGCCGCTATGGCGAGCAATACCTTCTTGAGGTGCGGCTGCGGGCGGTAGTACTGACCGGTGTCCTGGTTGACGCGTGGCCGCAAAACGGCGTAGCCGAGGAGCTTGGGCATGAAGAGCCCCTCGAGGCCCGGGTCGAGCAAGCCCAATTCCAGCGCCTCGAGCTGGAGCGGATAGTAAGCGGCGGCCTCTTCGTGGAGGGCGGCGATTTCGGGTTCGAAGGCCTCCTTAAAGGCGTTGTACTCCTCCGACTCTTCGGACTCGAGGTAGGCGTCGAGGAGTTCCGACTCCTGGATAGCGGCTTTGATTTCCTCGATACGCTGCTGGTATTCGGGGGCGAGGGCCTGCATCATGATGGTCTTTTTCGTGGTAGCGATATAAAAAACCTGGTCATCCCCACGGTGGAGATGACCAGGCCTGAAGGGTTTTGCCGAAAGGCGCACGGCAGTTCTCACGACTGGGTGCGGCGGCAATTTAAGCCAGAGCGGCGAGGTTTTAGGCGGGGACTTCCGTCTTGCCATCTTCCTCGACCTGCATCTCCGTCGATGAGGGACTTTGATCGGTGGTGACGGTGGCCTCGGGGACGACGACCATGTCGTCGACGCTTGCCGCCTCGGTCTTCACCTCGACGGCGTCGGGCTGGGGAGCCTCCTCGGCGTTATTGGTCGCAACGTCGACGGCGGATTGAAGGTCGGGCTCTGCCTTATTGACATCACCGAGGGCGGTCTCGGCCTCCGGGGAGGCAGCCTCCTCGAGGACTTCGGCGGCTGGCGTAGGAGCCGCCTCGTCGGCGACCGGCGCTTCGGCAACTGGAGCCTCGGCCTTCTCGGCCTTCGGCGCTGGCGCTTCGGTGGGCGCGACGTAGAACTGCTCGGCGGTCGGGATCACCGGCACCTTACCGGCGACGCGACGGCGCTCGGTCTCGGCCTTGCGGTCGGTCTCGGCGAAGCGCTCCGTGAAGCCGGCCTCCTTCTTGTCGATCCATTCGGTGAGCTTGACGTCGGCCTGCTCCTGCGTGAGGGCGCCCTTCGTGACGCCGCGCTGGAGGTGCTTGCGGTACATGACGCCCTTGGCGCGCAGGATGGCGCGGACGGTGTCCGTCGGCTGGGCGCCTTTCTCGAGCCATTCGTACGCGGCATCGCGGTCGATGTCGATGGTCGCGGGCGTGGTCATCGGGTTGTAGGTACCGACCTTCTCGATGAAGCGGCCGTCACGTGGACTGCGGGCGTCCGCGATCACGATGTGGTAAAAGGGCTTTTTCCGTCGCCCGCGACGCTGTAGTCTGATCTTGACCATGTTACTGTGTAAATTTTATGGATCAACCATACCCGGGTTTTGGGAAAATCCCCACCCGGGCTTACAATCGGGGCGCGAAGGTACGGTGGGGGGAGGAGACCGAGAGGTGGAATTTTTGGAGGGGCGGGGAGACTCCGGCGCTGCCGTGCTGGCCTGCGGTGCTCGGGGTCGTGCTGTCGTTCCGCAGCGCTTACGCTCCCCGCTACTTAAATGCCGCACCTCGTTGCGCTGTGCACTGGAATGCAAGCGAGGGTGCCGTCGGTTTGGAGGGTCCAGCAGCGCGAGCGGTGCATCCTCTCAAAACGCCACCTGCACCCGCAAATTCAACCGCCGCCCCGTCAGGTAATTCGGCACCGCGTACTGCTGTCGCAGGAGAATCGTCCGGACCCAGGTCTTACTCGCCTCATTCCGAATTCCCAGCACATTAAACACCTCGAGACTCAAATACGCGTCCTCGGTCATCCTGAGTAAATGCCGTGGCTTGCGCCCACGCCACTCCGATTTCCAAAGCTGGGCCGCGAAGCCGACGTCTACTCGGCGGTAAGCCGCAAAGCGGAAGGGATTTCGCGTGATAGTGTTGTTGTCCGGGATCCCGAACGGCAGGCCCGTCCCGATGGTAGTCGTGAGATTGACCTGGAGGTTCTCGTTGCCGGGGAAGTAGTCCTGAAAGAAGACACTGAAAGTGGCTACCTGATCGGTTGGGCGCGGTACGGAGCCCACGTTCTCGAACAAGACGTTGCCGACCGTATCCACGTCGCCGGTAAGCCTGACGTGCTGTACGCCGACCAGCGACTCCCGCGCACGCAGCAGGCCGAGGTTGAACCAGCTTTCCGTACCCTTAATAAACTCCCCGTTGAGGCGCATGTCGAGCCCGGCCACGTACCCGGTGGCATCGTTGACCCCGGAGTAGCGGATACGGACGTTGTCGACGTTGTAGCTCACCAGATCACTGAGCTGCTTGTAGTAGCCCTCGGCGATGAAGCGGAAGGGCGCCCCGGTGCGCCTGCTGTTGTAGTCCCACGTGAGGCCGGCCACGGCGTGGAGGCTCTTCTGCGAGACCACATCTTTACTTAGTGTTCCGCTCGGCATCCGGCGCTCGCGGTAGAACGGCGGTTGGTAGTACAACCCACCGGCCAGGCGGTAGCTGATGTCGCGCTTGCCGTTCAGGGGCTTAATGAGTAGCTGCGCGCGGGGTGTCACGTAGGTCTCTCCGTTATAGGTGGTGTGTCCGGCGCGCACCCCAACGTTGAGGCGCGTCTCCACGCGCTCGTCCACGCGCCAGGTCCAGGTGTCTTGGACGAAACCCGCGAGGCTCGCGTTCGAGATCGTCGAGCGGGATTTGATCACCTCGTCGACGAAGACCGCCTCCCGGTCGAACGGCAGCGAGAAGCCCGCCGAGTCAATCCGCTCCCACTCGTTGATGCGGTCGGCGATGTCCTCCTGTTTTGCCGCAAGGCCCCACTGCACGAAGTGACTTACCGTATGCTTATCCTCACGTTGGCTTTGCAGCTCGATCCCACCGAGGTGGGTGAGGTTAAACACATTGCTGAACAAGTAATTTCGGATGTATTGCTGCTGTACGCCCTCGCCGATACTAAGCACCGGCGTCCCGAAGTCGTCGCTCGCCAAGTCCCCGCTCACTTCATTGAGGCGGTAGTCGCCGATCACGTCGAAGCCCTCGATCTCGCGGATGTGGAAGCCCGAGGCCAGGAGCTTTAAAAACATTGGGTTGCGGTCACGCTCCGGGAGGTACGTCAGCGAGACGCCCCCCATGGAAGTCGTGAAGTTGTCGGCCTCGTTGCCCTCGAGGGTCGCGTCGAGCCGTAGGGCCTGGTTGATGAGCCCGAAGCCGGTGCTGCGGCTCTCCGGGGCGAAGGTGTACTTGGCGCTGTTGTGATTGAGCAGGACGCCGAGCTGGAGCGTGCGACTGATGTCGTAGGTCAGGTAGGCCTGGAGGTCGATGAACTGCGGCACGTACTCCCCGGTCACGTCGAGGCTGTTGAGTAGGTAGCGGGTCGTCTTATAACGTGTACCCACCAGGTAGCGCAGCCGCCGGTAGGAGTCTTTGCCGAGCTTGGCGGAACCTTCGATATGAGCCGCCGCCCCGAGCAGGCTCGCGTTGACGCTCCACCGCAGACTGTCCGGACGTTTGTAGCGCACCGATAGCACACTCGACAGCTTGTCGCCATAACGGGACTCGAAGCCGCCTGAGCTAAAGCTAAGGCTCTGCGCCAGGTCGAGGTTCGCGAACGTGAGGCCCTCCTGCTGGCCGGTGCGGATGAGCTGCGGGCGGTAGATCTCGAAGTCGTTGACGTACACGAGGTTCTCGTCGTAGTTGCCGCCGCGCACGTTGTACTGCGAGCTGAGCTCCCCGCCGGTGCCGGGGCTCAGGCCGAGGGCGATGGCCGGGAGGACGGATTCGAGGTTGCCCGTCGTAGACGGCAATCGGCGTAGGTCCTGTAGGTTTTGCTGAATCGCGCCGCCGTCGTCGAGCTTGCTCTCGGTGACGATCACGTCGACGCCCATCTCGCTGGGGATCATATCGATGCGGATCTCGCGGGTCTGGCCTTGTTTCACGGCGTCGAGCGTGAGGCGCCTTTCGGCAAAACCTACCCGACTGATCACGATCGAGATCTCGGTTTCTGCCGGGACGGCGAGCGTGAAGCGACCGGCGACGTCGGTCTGTGCCGTGGCAGACAGATCGGCGAGGTAGACGCTGGCGAGTTCCACGGGGAGCCGGCCGTCCCGTTCGACGACGACGCCAGTGATCGTGGCCTGCGCGGAGAGTTTTGCCGAAAGGCTGCAGAGTAGCATGACGGAAACCGCGTGCGCCAGCCTCAACCCCGATGTTGTCACCCTCATACCCACTGGCTCACTTGGTGCCCGACGTCCTTGAGTTGGCGTACCACCTCCGCCGGGTCGGTCGCCCCGAAGACCGCGCTCCCGGCCACGATCACGTCGCCGCCGGCCTGCAGGACCGACTGTGCGTTCTGCAGGCCGACGCCCCCGTCTACGACCACGCGCACCGGGAGGTTACGCGTAGAGAGGCGCTCCCGCAGCACCTGGAGTTTGTGCAGCGTCCGGTAGATGAACTTCTGTCCCCCGAAGCCCGGGTTGACGCTCATCACCAGGACAATGTCGACCTCCTCGAGGACGTCATCGAGTAAGCGTACGTCGGTAGCTGGATTGACGGCCACGCCGGCTAGCGCTCCGGTGGCCCTGATCTGCTGGATGGTGCTGTGGAGGTTGGGGCAGGCCTCGTAGTGGACAGTGATGTGGTCGGCGCCCGCCTCGCGGAAGGCATCGATGTGGCGCTCGGGGCGCTCGATCATGAGGTGCACGTCGATGGGCTTCGCGATAAGCGCGCGGGCGTATTTCAGCGTCGGCAGGCCGAGCGAGATGTTTGGGACGAACTGCCCGTCCATGACGTCGTAGTGGAGCCAATCAGCGTCCGAGGCCTCCACCATGGCACAGGCGAGGTCGAGGCGCCCGAGGTCGGCGGCGAGTAAGGATGGGGCTACTAAGTGGTCGGGCATGGGGGTACGGTTATTCGCGGTCTACGACAACGACGCGCTCCTCGGGGATCTGCGGGCGCAAAATGAGCGCCAGGAACACGTTGGCCGTCGCGACGACATCCTTCTCGCAGTAGACGGCGATCCGCTCCAGGTCGTTGTCCTCCCAGAACACGCGGCCTACGTCGGCGCCGGTGATGTCGCCCTTCGGGCTCGGGACCCCGAAGAGGGCCGCCAGGAGCTTGAGGCTCGTGTAGCTCTTCCGGTCGCCGAAGCTCCACATCTCCATGGTGTCCAGGAGGTGCTTGACTTCCCAGGGCTTCTTCCCGCGCAGGTCGATCAGCGGCGGCAGGGCCATCCCGTTGATGAGCATGCGGCGCCCGATGTACGGGATGTCGAACTCGCGGATGTTGTGGCCGCAGAGGTTGCGGAAGGTCTTGGATTTACCGAGGAGCTCGGCGAACTCATCGAGGAGTAGCCGCTCGTCGGGATCGGCGTAGCTCTTGATGCGGAGGCGCTGGTCTCCGCCGGCGCCGGTGAGGAAGCCGACGCTGATGCACACGATCTTGCCGAACTCCGCGTAGATGGCGGCCCTCCCGACGTAGGCCTCGGCGGCCTCGTCCTCGGCGAGTTCGTCCACGTGCATGATCCGTGGGGCCTTCTCGCGCCAAAGCTCGGCGAGCGTTGAATCCACGTCTTCGAGCGTAGCCTCCCCGGAGACGCATTCGATGTCGAGGAAGAGCACGGAGGTGAGGTCGAGCGTGTCGTACATGAGCCGCGAAGATGCGATCGCTCGGGCGAGTCCAGCGCGCGGGGGCGGTTCTCCACGGGGTCGGTTCATAACTAACGGATAAGCAGTACCGGCCGCGTCGTCACAAGTCCACGGCAATCACGTTTACCTTGCAGCCGCTACGGAATCCCCGGGAGCGCCCCCTGGCCGGAATGTCGGCTGGGAGATACTTTCCATACTTCGGGGCACTAAATTTCGTTCGAGCTCCCGTTGCCAATTCGTCATCGACCAAAACACAACACCATGTCTGAGATCAAGAATGACAAGACCTCCCCCATCATCCCCATCCTCATCGTCGCCATCGTGGCGCTCCTCGGGGCATTGGGTTACATGTGGAAGTCGAAGTCGGATATCCAAACCAGCTACACGACCGTCGCCGAGAAGCTCGACGAGACCGAGCAGCTGAAGCTCCAACTCAACACACAGTACTACGAGTCCCTCAACGAGCTCGAGAGCATGCGTGGGTCCAACGCCGAACTCAACGCCCTGATCGACAGCCAGAAGGCCGAGATCATCGCGTCGAAGACCCGCATCGACGCCCTCATGAAGGACAAGCGCAACCTCGACGCCGCCCGTAAGGAAATCGCTGGCCTCAAGGCAAACACCGCGCGCTACGTCACGGAGATCAACGAACTCAAGGAAGCCAACGGCCTACTCACCGAGCAGAACACCAATCTCTCCAACGAGAACCAAGGCCTGCAGCGCACCGTCGCCGACGTGAACGCCGCCAACTCGGAGCTCTCG
Organism: Saprospiraceae bacterium; assembly: GCA_041744755.1. GTDB lineage: Bacteria > Bacteroidota > Bacteroidia > Chitinophagales > Saprospiraceae > CALDTK01. The sequence continues at coordinate 28,870 of JBGTKC010000133.1, read as the reverse complement.
ACGGCCCGCGCCGCCCTCATGAGCGAGAAGGAGTCCCTCATTGGCGAGCGCCAGGTCCTCACCGAGAAGGTCACGATGGCCAGCTCCGTCAAGGTCAACAACATCACCTCCACCGGCCTCCGCATGAAGGATAGCGGCAAGACCGTCCGGAAGAAGTACGCCAAGAATGTCGACTTGCTCAACATCTGCTTCGAGACCACCGGCAACCAGATCGTCCAGCCCGGCACCGAGGAGTTCTTCGTGCGCGTCATCAATCCCCTCGGCGAGACTCTCGCCATCGAGGAGATGGGCTCCGGGGTGCTCGTCAATGCCCTCACCAAGGAGCAGGTGCGCTACACGAAGGCCGTCGACCACCAGTACAACAACGACGTCGGTGAGGTCTGCGTGACCTGGGACGCGCCCGCCACCCTCGCCAAGGGTGAGTACGGCGTACAGGTCTACAACAAGAACTACCTCGCCGGCGAAGGCAAGTTCACGCTGAAGTAGTCGGGAGTCGCTTCTGGAGCGTCGGAGAAGCCCCTCGGTAGCAGTACCGTGGGGCTTTCCCGTTTTGACGCAGGTCGCGAGGCCGCGGCTTTCGCCAAAACCTGAGGCATCATTATTCGTTTCAGCCGCATGCCGGAGTACCAACCCAAAGAGTCGCTCAACAAGATCGACCCCGACAAGGTCACCGACAGTCCGGGGCTCCTGCCTTACGCCCACCACGTAGGCTCGGCGATCATCGCGCCGATCGATCAGGGACGAGCGCGTGGTCTCGCTATGTCGGCCATGTACGAACAGACCGGCACCCAGCTCACGCAAATCCGCGAACAGGTGGAGCTTCTGATTGCGCAGGCGCAGAAGGTCCACGACCGGATCGCCGTCAGCGAGAGCATCTACACCGCGGAAGCGGGCTTCAAGCCCATCATTAGTCAGGTGTGTTACCTCTACCGACGCAACAACGGGGTACGTGTCCTGAGCCTCGTCGGCCCTGCCGAGTGGCGCCAAGGCGCTCCCTACGAGTACATTGCGACCGTCAGGAAGCTCAGCGACCACACGTGGGACGTGATCGAACTCAAGGGAGAATTCGCGCAAGCCAACGAAGAAACGGTGGACGTCGAAGGCCAGCCCGAGGCCCAAGCCGCGTGAGGTGGCGGGTAGTCCGTCGGAGCGTACTAGTGTCAGGAGCATTCGCGATGGTGGGCGCGGCTTGTTTTCGCGAAAGCGCACTCGGCGTGTCGTCCACTGACATCCGTCTGCTCGAACACCAGGTCACGCTTGTACCACAGACTCACGCGGATAGGTTCGCTGGCGAACTCCGCGTGTACAACGGCTCGTCGCGCCCCGTCGGCGTCGACAACGTTAGGACCGACTGCGGCTGCGTCGTATCGGAGTGGCCCGATGGGACCATCGCGAGCGGTGACACGCTCTCGCTGCCGGTCGTGCTGCGCTGTCGCGGTCGCGGTGAGCAGGTTCAGGCGATCGAGATCTGGCTCACGGGAGTTCGCGCGCCACTGAGAGCCACGGTCGTGGGTGCCTGCGAGGCGGCGGACGGGGCGAAGTGAGTCGCGCTCGTCGGCGAGGTTCGGCGCCCGGTCGATACCATAGGCCAACTGTGGCCGATCCCACTACTTTCGCCGGCTCAATTTGTGCGACGCGACTATGGGTGTGTTACTGTTCTTTCTCGTGAGCTACCTCGTGTTGTGCTACGGGCTGTCGCTGGTTTTCGCGAAAGCGGCCCTCAAGGCAACCCCGGTGGCGGTAAGCAGCAAGGACGGCTGGATCCCCGGGAAGAACTTCGGCATCTGGGCCCAGCTCGTGGGCCGCAAGCCGACCTACGCGCTGCTGCTCCTCCTCCCGATCGTCAACGTATTTATATACGCGGCGCTGTGCGTTGACCTCGCGCGGTCGTTCGGGCGCTACTCCCTGCTCGACGCCGCGCTGGCGGTGGTTCTGTCGCCGCTGTACTTCATCTGGCTCGGCCGCCCCGACGACGCCGATTACGAAGGGCCGGTCCTCACTGCGGAGGCGACCTACGTCCACCAGATCAACGAGGCCCGCCGTCGCGGGGAGCAGCAGAAGTTCAACCGCCTCACCGCCGAGAATCCATATCAGAAAGGAGGCAGCCGGGAGTGGGTCGAGGCGATCGTGTTTGCCGTGTCGGCGGCGGCCCTCATCCGCCTGTTTATCTTCGAGATGTTCGTGATACCCACGAGCTCCATGGAGGGAAGCCTGCTCGTGGGCGACTACCTGCTCGTATCCAAGGCCCACTACGGGATCCGCACGCCACAGACCATCGCGATGATCCCGTTGCTACACAACCGCCTCCCCTTCGACGCCGGCGAGAGCTACCTCAAGTGGCCGAAACTCGACATGCACCGCCTCCCGGCCCTCGAGTCCATCGACCGCAACGACCCGATCGTGTTCAACTACCCGCTCGGGGACTCTGTCTACATCCTCCCGGGGCGTACGTGGTCGGCTGAGGACGTGCGGCTCGGCCGCATCTACCCCCAGCACCAGCCTTACTTCACGCGGGGTTTGGCCAAGCTCGTGACGCGTCCCGTCGACAAGAAAGACCACTACGTCAAGCGCGCCGTGGCCGTCCCGGGCGACACCATCGAGATCCGCGACGCCGACCTATACATCAACGGCCGGCGGTCCGTGGACCCGGAGCACATCCAGTTCAGCTACCGCGTCAGCAAGCCGCCCGGCCTGCGGCTCGATCTCGCGCAGCTGGCCGACTGGGGCATCTCGACCGAGGACCTCGGGAGCCTCACGGGTTCTACGGCCGACCTGAGTAGTCCCGAGCTCCAGATGGTGCTCAGCGCCGACCAGATCGAAAAGCTGCAGTCGCTCAGCCCGGAGATCCAGGTCAAGAAGATCGTTGCCGCCAGGGATACCACCGGGATGCAGAACTTTGGCCTGTTCCCGAATGACCCGACCAACTTCCAAGGCTGGACACGCGATAACTACGGCCCGCTCTACATCCCGCAGGCGGGCGCCACCGTAGAAATTGGCCCGCGGAATATCTCGCTGTACCGCCGCATCATCCAGGTGTACGAAGGCCACCGCCTCGAGGTCACCGCAAGCGGGATCCAGATCGACGGCCAGCCCGCCAAGACCTATACCTTCGAGCAGGATTACTACTGGGGCATGGGCGACAACCGGCACATGTCCGAGGACAGCCGGTACTGGGGCTTCATCCCGCACGACCACATCGTCGGCAAGCCACTTTTTATTTGGTTCTCTACCAAGAACGCCAACCTCGGCGACGGCATCCGGTGGGATCGTATATTCAGCGGAGCCACGCAGATGGAATAGGCCATTGCTGGCCCCGCGCGCCGTCATTGACTACGTAGACTTAATTGTTGCATCTTGCGGCGGTTTAGTCGCCTAGCCGACGACTAATTATTTAGCTACAATCTCGGTGGCCCATTTGCCGTCGCTTACCTCATCTCGCATGCCCGCCCCTAACAGCAAACTTACCCGTATAGGCGTCTTTTACGACGGAAATTACTTTCTGCACGTTAGCAACTATTACAACTACAACCACGAGCGCAAGAGCCGCCTGAGCCTCTCCGGACTGCACGAATTCATCCGAGCGAAGGTGGCCGAGGAGGAGAACTCTCAGCCGCACCACAGCAGCATCGTAGAGGCGAAGTACTTCCGCGGTCGCCTTTCGGCAAAAACCGCCAGCCAGAAGAACAACCGCCTGTACTACGACCGAGTCTTCGGCGACATCCTCATGTCGGAGTACGTTCAGAGTCTACACCTCCCGGTGCGCAACAACCACGGCAAGTACGAGGAGAAAGGCATCGATGTCCTGTTCGCCGTCGAGGCTATGGCCCTGGCGGCCCTCGGGCAGGTCGACGTCCTCGTCCTCGTCGCCTCCGACGGGGACTACGTGCCGCTGGTCCGCAAGCTACCCACCCTCGGGGTGCGGACGATGGTGCTGAGCTGGAACTTCGAGTTCGAGGAGCCCGACGGCCGCATGTCGGTGACGCGGACCTCGCAGGACCTCCTGCAGTACTGCACCTACCCAATCGACATGGTCGCCATCATCGAGGAGCCGCTCGAGGACGAGGAGCGCCTCGTCGAGGACCTATTCATCAGCAATGACACCCGCCGCGAGGAGCAGCGCGAGTACGACTCCGATCGCCAGACGGCCGAACCCACCGAGTACATGGAGGAAGAGGAGCCGCACGACTCGGCGGTGATGAGCCTCAAGAACGGATTCGGATTCATCGCCTGGCCCGATAACAATCTGTTCTTCTACCACGGGGACGTGGAGGGGCTTGACTTCAAGGCTTTGCGCATCGGCGACCCCGTGCGCTTCGTGATCGCCAAGAACGACCGCGGCGAGAACATCGCCAAACGCGTGAGCCTACTGCCCGACAAGGAAGGCGCCGAGCGGGACCAGGTCCACTACCACGAAGATTACAATGATTGAGCGTCGGTATCGTAGTCTGGCTGAGGGGTGTGGTCGCTTACTTCGCGCAGGTGAAATTGGAATACGTTTTCGCGATCGCGCTGCTGCTCCCGCTCGCCGCGTTCGGTCAGCTAAACGCCGATGCGCCGGCGGCTGAGCCGCGGACTGCCCCGGACAAGGCCCTCGCGGAGTTCCGCCGGGAGGCGATCAAGACACTCTTGCTCGACCCACGCGGGCCGATCGACTCCGCGTCCGTGTTTGGGCTCCGCTACTTCGCGTACAATGACACCTTCGACCTGGCGGCTGTGTTCCGGCCGAGCGAAGACACGGCCCTGTTCCGGTTCCCGACCTCGGACGGGAGCGCGCGCGAGTACCGCAGCTTCGGGACCCTGACCTTCCAGGTCGCCGACAGTATGTACGTACTTACGGTCTTCGAGGTCCCCGGCATGGCACGGCACCCCTTGTACTTCGACCACTTGTTCCTGCCGTTTTTCGATGAGACCAACGGCGACGCCACGTACGGCGGCGGGCGCTACCTGGACCTCAAGCGGAGCGACTTCGCGGCTGGCGACTATCGCCTCGACTTCAATAAAGCCTACAGTCCATGGTGCGCGTACGCCACGGGCTACAGCTGCCCCGTCCCGCCGCTGTCGAATCTCCTCCCTCTCGCCGTTCGCGCCGGTGAGGCCGCCTTCGTCAGAGTCGGCGAAGTGGACTGAGTACAGGCGGCTTACGCCAAAACTGTAGATTTGCCGGTTCGCGTCCCGCGGCCCGACGCCTCCTCGCCGGCGGGGCGACGAGAATTCTGAAGTCATGACCCCTGCGCAGTTCTTCGATATCTTCCTCCAGGAACTGCGGTCCCTCCCCGAACTCTCACGCTACTACAAGTACCACAGTTCCGTTAAGGACTTCGAGTTCCGCAAGGCGTATTTCCTCCAGCGCCTCGCTTACGTCGACCGCGAGATCGAGGCGCACGCCCGCACGCTCGAGCACGCTCCCGCCATCTGGGACCTGGGTTGCGGCTACGGGACAACCTGCCTTTACCTCGCGATGAAAGGCTACCGGACCTACGGCAGCACCCTCGAGTTTTACTACGACTTCCTCCCGCGACGACGCGAGTTCTGGGCGCAGTACGGGGAGAGTAGCCTGTTTACGGCGAGCTACGAGGACATCTACGACGTGGCGCCGCAGGCGGGCACGTTCGACTGCGTCATCGTCCAGGACACCCTCCACCACCTCGAACCCATCGCCGAGGCCATCGGCATCATCAAGCGCGCCATGCGCCCCGGTGCCGTCGCGATCTGCATCGAGGAGAACGGCGACAACGTCGTACAGCGCATGAAGCTCTACCGCCAGCGCGGCGCCGAGCGCGTGATGACCTACTGGGACGAGTCCCTCGGCAAGGAGGTCACGATGGGCAACGAGAACATCCGCGGCATCGCCACGTGGCAAGCGCTCTTCGCCGCCCAGGGCATGCGGGTCGATCCGGCTGCCACCGAGTTCATCCGCCTCTTCCCACCCGCGCTGTACGGAGCGAGTCCTGGCTCACGGATTGCTCTCCGCGAGCAGGCCGTGGATAGCAAATTTCTCCGGAAGTATTTTTTCTTCGGTATCAACTTCGTGGTCCGCTAGACTTTCGCGGCACGCGGACCCTCGGCCGCTGGCGGTTCGGGCGCACCTCAACGCCCAACTTTCCGTTAGGTCTACCCTATGCACCTGCACCGCTTCGACTGGACATGGATGGTGGTGGTACTGGCCCTGGCCCCCGCCGCGGCTTGCGCGCAGGGCGGCTACCTCCTGCGCTACGAACCTGGCTCGAGGGCGGAGGCGGTTTTGGACAGCTTAGGCTTTCGCCAAAACCCAATCACCGCGGTTGCCGACACCGAGGCTCGGAGGCGAAGTAACGGATTAGCGCCACAAGCCAATCGCCTTCACGCGGACTTCGTGCCCTTCGACGGGCTTGCCCGGGGCGAGGGCCTCGTCGCCATCCGACGCGGGGTGCCGGGGAATTTCTGGCACGGGATTCCCGGTGTGCTGTCCGTTGGTGATGGTTCAGCCGTTTTCCCGAAAGGGGGACTACCCAACGACCCGACGTTTCCAGCGCAGTGGAACCTCGATCGCATCGAGGCCGCCGGAGCCTGGAATTACACCACGGGCGGCATTAGCGTCTCCGGGCGCCAGATCGTGATCGGCGTTATCGAGGCCAACGGCTTCGACCTAGACCACCCCGAACTGGTCGACCAGTACTACCGCAACCCCGGCGAGATCCCGGGCAACGGCGTCGACGACGATCGCAACGGCTACGTCGATGACGTGACTGGGGTCAACTTCACCAACCGCACCACGACCTTCGCCCGCCACCCCCACGGCGTGCAGGTAAGCGGTGTCCTCGCCGCGAGATCGAACAATGGAGCTCAGTCCACAGGCCTCAACTGGTCCGCCAAACTCCTCCCCTTCCAGGTGGATAGCGTGTACAAATGGGCGCTGGCTCTCGACTACCTCACTAGCCTGCGGACGCGCTTCAACCAGAGCGGCGGGCGGGACGGGGCGTACGTCGTGGTAGCCAACTGTTCGCTCGGCAACCAGGCGAATTGCGCCACACCCGCCAACGCCGAACTCAACGCCGCCATCGACCGCGCCGGGCGCGCGGGGATCCTGGTGGTCGGCGCGGTCGGCAACGACACCGGGGACGCCGAGCGGCAGTCGGACCTCCCGGCCTCCTGCGCGAGCGACTTCCTCGTGGCCGTGACTTCGGCCGACAGGAGCGACGAGATTCTGGCTGGGGCGGGCTACAGCGCCCGGCAGGTCGACCTCAGCGCCCCGGGCGCTCCCTTCGGGGGACTTGACTACCAACTCTTCGGCCGCAACGAGAACACCTTCGGGCAGACCTCGGGGGCGACGCCGCAGGTGGCGGGGGTCGTGGCTTTGCTGTACGCCGCCCTCGGCGAGCGCCTCGAGGCCGAGGCCCTCGCGCGCCCTGCCCAGGTCGCGGCGTACGTCAAGGAGCTCATCCTCCGCTCGGTCGATCCCGTGGCGTCACAGTCGGGGAAAGTCGCCAGCGGCGGTAGGCTGAACGCCCGTCGCGCCATCGAGGCCCTCCAGGTGGGGGATGAAGCTGCGGGAGGCCACGTCTTGGTGAGGTTTGCCCAGGGATCTCCGGCACCGGAGACCATTCCGACGCCGGGCGCCTCACTGGTTCTGGTCGACACCCTGAGTACGACCTGGCGGATGTACCGCTACCGGGCCCCGGGTACGTCGGCAATCGACGTAGCGGCCGTCGCCGGGGCACCGGGCGTCGTCGCGGCAGAACGCGAGCGCCGGCTCGTGGGTACGGGGCGCGGATTCCGATTCGGCGGTGGGGACGAGTACTTGAAGGAGATCGCACAGCCTACCACCCTCGCGTTGGTCCGGGCCCAGGCACCCCCGGGGGTCGCCCGTGAAGCCTTAGCTGCCGTGTTCGATCTCGGTTTTGGCGAAAGCCGACTCGGCACACCCGGCCCAGAGCTCAACCCGTTTGCGCCGTCGATCGGGTTGCACGGCGAGGCAGTGGCCGACATCCTCGCCACTGTAGCCGGGAGTTCGGTGGCGGCAACCGTGCTGCGGTTCCGCGGCTACAGACTCGGCGATTGGGTAGCGGCGGCAGCGGACGTCACGCTACTCCGCACCGACTACGAAGCCAACCCCACTACGGCGGGGCGTCGGGTAGTCGCCTTCGCGACCGGACTTGCCGGCGTACTTGACGAGAGCGACTCAGGTGCGGCAAAGAGCACCTCGCGATTCGTGCTCGATCGTCTACTGGAAGCAGGCATCATCCCGGTTTTGCCGCAAGGCGCTTCCGCGGGAGTCAAGAACGGGACCCTGGAGCTACCGCAAGGTACGCTCGTGGCCCGGGGATCAGACGGCGAGCTCACGCAGACGACGACACCGACCTTACTCACGCCGGGTCGGCGGGTCGCTTTTGGGAGAGGTCAGACCTCCTGCGAGGTAAGCGGGGACGTGGCGGCGGTAGCGCAGGTGGCCGGTGGGGTGACGCTCCTAAACGCGCTGGAGTGCGCGTCCGACCGGGGGGTGACGCCCCGACGCGGCGCCGCGCGCCTAGTCGCCACCCTGTTCGGCGGCTCCCCGCGCGAACCTTCGGCGGTACTGCTCGACCTCGTGGTCGCGGCTCGTTTACGTATAGAGTTGTGCAGCGGCGAGGCGGAGGCCGGCGCTGCGCTCGTGAGGGTGTTCCCGAACCCGATCGGTCCGGAGCGTCGGGTCCGGATTATTTACTCGGCGCAGGAAGCCGGCAGCGTTAGCGTCTTCGATGTCACGGGCAAGCGTCTCGCCGGCCGGATATTCACGGCCCCGGAGGAGAGCGTCGGGCAGCTTTCGCTAGACCTAGAGGGCCTCGCTGCCGGGGTGTACGTCGTGCAATTGGTAAGCGGCGGAGTCGTCGACAACGCCCAGGTCGTGGTCCTCTGACCGCCGCTGCGGCGGCGGAGATGCCGTTATTCGACCCCTTGAAAAAAACTTCCTTACAGGGTTTTGCAAGTTAACGAGGCACCCTATCTTTGCAGCCGCTTGAAAGAAGCCCTCGCGGCTTACTCTCAATCGGCCCTGTAGCTCAACTGGATAGAGCACCGCACTACGGATGCGGAGGTTTTAGGTTCGAATCCTAACAGGGTCACCCCAAAAACTGGACGCCATGTCGAAAGTATGTCAACTCACCGGGAAGCGTCCCGCTAGCGGCAACAACGTTTCTCACTCCAACCGGAAGACGAAGCGTCGCTTCCTGCCCAATCTGCAGGGCAAGAGCTTCTTCATCCCCGAGACGGGACAGACCGTTCGCCTGAAGCTCTCGACTAACGCGATCAAGACTATCAACAAGCTCGGCGTGTACGCCTACTTGGTAAAGCTCAAGCGCAAGGGCGTCTCCACTGGCGTGAAGCTTGCAAAGGTTTAACCCGGCCCCGCCCCTACCCTACTAAGTCATGGCTAAGAAAAGCAAAGGCAACCGCCTTCAGATCATCCTCGAGTGCACCGAGCACAAGGCCTCCGGTTCGCCCGGAACCAGCCGCTACGTCACGCAAAAGAATCGCAAGAACACTCCGGATCGTTTGGAGCTCAAGAAGTTCAATCCGATCCTGCGTCGCATGACGGTCCACCGCGAAATTAAGTAATCCGCTCCGACCTCACCGTCGCTGCATCAGAAGTATAGCTCATGGCAAAAGTATCCAAAAACGCCCGCGTCGCCCAGCGTGCCGCTAACGCTGGCTCGGGCCGCGACCACGTCAAGGTCATCAAGTCCGTAAAGAACCCCGTGACTGGCACCTACACTTTCAAAGAGCAAATCGTCCATAAGGACAAAGTGCAGGAGTTTCTCTCCGCTAAGTAGTCTTCAGGCGACAAACGCTCTCGAAAGGGCCTTCTCTACGGAGGGGGCCCTTTCGTCGTTTGTCACCCACGCTCCCTCGGGTCCGGAGCCAGCGTCCCCCTACCGGGACTTGCTTGACCTACCTTCCGCCCTCCGACTCGTCCACCCACTAGCCGACTCGGCTTTCGCCAAAACGCACCATCCTTACACCCCGACCCACATGAGTTTTTTCAAACGCTTCTTTACTCCGGAGAAGAAGGAAGATCTCGACCAGGGACTCGAGAAGACGAAGTCAAGCCTATTTGGCCAGCTCAGCAAGGCTGTCGCCGGTAAGTCGACCGTCGACGAAGAGGTGCTCGACGAGCTCGAGAGTATCCTGATCGCGAGCGACGTGGGACTCGACACCACGGTCAAGATCATCGACCGCCTCGAGGCGCGCGTCCAGAAGGATAAGTTCGTCAACGCCTCGGAGCTGAACCGCCTCCTCCACGACGAGGTGGTGCGGCTGATGACCTCGGCCAACACCGCCGACTACGAAGACTACGAACTGCCAACCGACTCGAAGCCGGCAGTGATACTGGTGGTCGGCGTCAATGGCGTCGGCAAGACCACCACCATCGGTAAGCTCGCCCACCAATTCAACAAGCAAGGCAAGCGTGTGCTGCTCGGAGCGGCGGACACTTTCCGGGCCGCGGCCGTGGACCAACTCAAAATCTGGGCCGAGCGAAGTGGCGCGGATTTTTTCGGGAAGGGTATGAATGTTGACCCGGCAGCCGTTGCCTTCGAGGCTACCGACAAGGCCGTGCGCGAAGGTTATGACGTCGTCATCATCGACACTGCCGGGCGTCTGCACAACAAGGTCGGGCTGATGAATGAGCTCGGGAAGATCCGCCGATCAGTAGAGAAACGGCTACCTGGCTCGCCGCACGAGGTACTGCTCGTCTTAGACGCCGCGACAGGCCAGAATGCCTTCGAGCAGGCGCATCACTTCACCGAGGCCACGGATGTGTCGGCGATTGCGCTCACGAAACTAGACGGCACAGCCAAGGGCGGTGTCGTGATCGGGATCAGCGATCAGTTCAAAACGCCGATCAAGTACATCGGCGTCGGGGAGCGCATGGACCAGCTGCAGATCTTCAACAAGCGCGCCTTCGTGGAAAGCCTCTTCGGCGGCGAGTTGATCGGCAAGTAGGCACCTACGGGTCGAGAAAAGTAGGCCACGCTACTTTGCGTCCGTCAACGCTTGCACGAGTTCGCCGACGCGGTCGCCACTTCTGCGGACTACCTCCACATAGGCATAGCCCCCGGCCTCAGTCGGGACGAGAGCAATGGTCATAGTATTTCCTTGGACGGCCGTAGCCCGCACGGTCTCCGGGGCGAAACCGTGGACTTCGACGAGGTTGCTCACGATAGCCAAGGCCTGACGGGCGGCGGTCTCGCAGGCGGCGGCGCTGCCTTCGGGATTACGCGGGGCAACGATGAAGTCTATGCAGAGGGCGGGCTGCCCGCCCAAGGCGGCGGCGGCCAGTGCCGTGAGACGCGCGTCGCCGTCGGCCGAGAAACGGGTGGGTTCGACGTGCGAAGAGAAGGGCCGTCTGTGGGATGCGGAGGGTGAGCTCGGCAGTGCCGCGCATGTCGATGAGTTGGTCTGGCGCAAATGCGGCCGTTCGTGCGGCAATCAGGTCTTGGGCCTGATCCAGGCGGGCAGTCTCGGTAGCGAGGATCACCACCACGGCCGAGCGCTGCACCGAGAGCCGATTGCAGTGGCGGTTGATGAAGTCGATCAAGACCCCCTCAATATTTCTGGTGTTCACGAGCTTCTGGCGCTAGGAAAGGCTGCTGGTTTGCTCCGCGAAGGCGGTCGGGCTCTGGGGTACCTGCCGGTGTAGTCGGAGTGGTGTTCGACGATCGCTGCGCACCAACGTCGGCGTCGGCATCGGCAGCAGCGAGGTCAGTTTTGGCGAAAGCCGTTTCACTTCATACCGACTCCCGCACGACTAGCGACTTTAATCACTGCCCGCGGCGGAGGCAGCTCACAGCGTCACGCTACCAGTCACGCAGAGCGGGTGACTAACCTCGGCACTCGGGAGGCGTGACATAAACATAGGTACGGACTTCGACACGCCGTGTGAATTCCGCAAACAAATGGTGCCGCGCACTACGTTGCAGACAGTAATCTTACTCCACGCCCTAACAACATCATGGCAGACCACTCATCAGGCTTTTCCATCGGCCGAATTACCAAGAGCTTCCTCTTCCGCCGCCTGCTCGTCCGCGCGAGCGGGATCGTCGGTAAACCCTATCTCCTCTACGAGGTAGCCAAAAAGTCCATGACGAAAGCCGAGAAGGACACCAGCCTCAAAGGCATGGCGAGCGAAGGCATCGCGAGCGTAAGGCGGCTCGTTCGCCTCGTAAAAGCGTACGCGAAAGGTGACTACCGGGACGTATCGAAGAAGCACGTCATCCTGACGGTCGCCGCGCTGCTCTACTTCGTCTCGCCACTCGACCTCATCCCTGACGCAATCCCCTTTGTCGGCTATCTAGACGACATCACGCTCATCGGATACATCCTCTCGATGCTCGGTGAGGAGCTGTCCAAATTTGAGGCTTTCGAGGCCGCGCAAAAGAAGGATTTGGCCATCAGCGGCGAACTCGAATCCCGGCGGGTATAAGAATCTAACTTCCGAACGTTCGCCGTATTCCCTTGTTCCCCCAGCTATGGAAACCACGTTGTTAGACTCGAGTCTCTTCTACCTGATCGGCGGCCTCGTGCTGGTCGGCGTCATTGCCCTCCTGTATACGCGATTCTACCGCAAGGAGGGTACCGATGAGTTGAACTGGGTCAATAAATCGAACTACAACATCGCCTCCTCCGATGCCGAGGTGGAGATCTTAGAGGAGGCCACACCGGAAGAAGCTCGCGAGATCGCCCACAAGATGACCGACGGCGAGGATTCCATACCGCCTACGGAGGCAGAGTTCTTCGCCCTTAACGACAAACTGGGTGGCGCGGGCGACACCGACGAGGTAAAAGATGCCCTGCGCCACCCAGATGCCTAGGTGTCCGTTGCCAGCGTCTAGTGCTCCTGGTAGCGCTTGACGGCCTCCGTGAGCTTTGGCACCACGTCGAAGAGATCACCTACGACGCCGTAGTCTGCCGCCTTAAAGAAAGGCGCTTCCGGGTCCTTGTTGATGACGACGATCGTCTTCGAGTTATTGACGCCGGCCAAGTGCTGGATCGCTCCGGAAATCCCGATCGCGATATAGAGGTTCGGGCGCACGGCGATGCCGGTCTGCCCGACGTGCTCATGGTGCGGGCGCCAGCCAGCGTCGGCTACCGGGCGGCTGCAGGCGGTGGTGGCGTTGAGCTGCGTGGCGAGTTGCTCGATGATGCCCCAATTACCGGGATCCTTGACGCCACGCCCGGCGCTCACGACAAGCTCGGCCTCGGGTAGCGGGGTCACGCCTTCGACGCGGTCGACGGACTTCACTCGAATTTTCGCAGCAGGGAGCGAGACGTTGGCCTGCTCTACGGTGCCGGCGTGGCCGGTCTTGGCCGGGGGCAACGTGTTGCCCATCAGAGACATCACCGCCACAGGGGTTGACACCGCGACGGTCGCGAGGGCCTTGCCCGAGAAAACCGGCTTTTCGAAGCTGAGGTCACCGAGGCTACCCTGAGGTAGTGCGTTTGCGCCGGCCACGGTACCGGCATCCAGCTTGACGCCGACCCGGCCGAGTAGACTCTTGCCCGTGCTGCTGTGCGACATAATGACGAGTTCGGCGCCGGCAGCTTTAGCCACTTCGGCGATGGCCGTCGCGTAAACTTGCGAGTCGAACCCTCCGTCGTAAGCGACCTGCACCACACGGTCGGCGCCGTACTCACCCAGTGGGGCTAGGTCGCCCACCTGACCGACAACCACCGCGACGAGCTCGGTGCCGAACTGATCGGCGGCTTTGCGGGCGTAAGTGATGGTCTCGTAGGTGCTCTTCTTAAATTTCTGGTTGCTGCTCTCGGCAAAAACGAGTACAGACATAGTATTTTGATTTTTTCGGTGAGGGAGGCTTCAAATGACTTTAGCCTCCTCGTGGAGGAGGCGGACGAGCTCATCCATATTGTCGGCATCGATCATGCGGACCGAGCCTTTGTTGTCCGGCAGCTGATATTTTGAGACTTTGGCCTTGGGCGCGACGACGGTTGGCGCCACCACGTCGAGGGGCTTTTTCTTCGCCATCATGATCCCACGCATGTTGGGGATCCGCTGCTCGGCCATGCCTTTTGCCGCGCTGATGACGGCCGGCAGGTCAACCTCCAAGCTTTCGACCCCGCCCTCGATATCACGCTTGACGAAGGCCACGGCGCCGTCCACATCGAGCTTGCTCGCATAGGAGACGTACGGCAGGTCTAAGAGCTCCGCGATCATGGCGCCTACCTCGGAGCCATTGTAGTCGATGGTCTCCTTCCCGGTGAGGATGAGGTCGAAGCTTTGGCCCTGGACGTAGTCGGCGATCGCCTTGGCGACGGTGTAGGTGTCGGGGGCGGGGCTCTCGATACGGACGGCCGCGTCTGCGCCGATGGCCAAGGCCTTACGGATAACGGACTCGTTCTCCTTCGGGCCCACGTTGACCACCGTGGTCGCGCCCTTCCCGCCTTCGGTGAGCTCGAGGGCGCGTACGAGGGCGTACCACTCGTCGTAGGGGTTAAGGATAAACTGGACCCCGGTTTCGTCAAAGGTCGTGTTGTCGTTCGTGAAGGCGATCTTCGCGGTCGTGTCGGGCACCTTGGAGATGCAGACGAGAATATTCATACCGAGAGGTCGGGTATTTGGTGAGAGGGCGCTGCCCGCGGGTGCTGCGAGCGGCCCAAAGATAGGCTCGGCCGCAAGGCGGGCAATGCACAGCCAGCGAATTTTCGCTAACCCCCGCCTCAACTCTCGGTAAAGAATGATGTTCGGCCTTTGCTTAGCTAGACCATTTCTAGATAACTTCGCCCCATGATCGAGGGCTTCGCACCTGATACATCGCCATCGCCCGAGCCCTCGCTGAAGGCTTCAGAGATGTTGGAACGCCAGCGCGGGCGCGTTTGCGGCTTCTCGGACGAGTGTTTCGCGCAGAAGTTCATGTGTATGGGGGTGCGACCAGGCAGCGAGGTTGAGCTGGTACGCCGCGCCGCATGGGGCAAGGCTTGCTATTTTAATGTCGATGGCCGCAAACTCGCCGTGCGCCGCGAGGAGGCCGCCTGCCTTCTGGTCCAGCGCATCGCCGATATTCTGTAGGCTTTCGCCAAAACTCAACACCCGCTTCGACGCCGCCGTGCGGTGGCAAAAAAATTCAGTCCCGGTTTGTCGACCCCCCGCATCGCCCTCGTTGGCAACCCGAACAGCGGCAAGACGAGTCTCTTCAATAAGCTCACCGGCCTGCGCCAGCGCACCGGCAATTTCCCCGGCGTCACCGTCGAGCACGTCGTCGGCCGCATGCGCGTCCACGACCTCGACGTCGAAGTCACCGACCTCCCGGGCACCTACAGTCTCCACCCGAGCAGCCTCGACGAGCGCGTCGTGTTCGAGGCCCTACTCGGCTACCTCCCCGGCGCCGAACCGGACGTCCTGCTGTACGTGGCCGATGGCTCGAAGCTCGACAAGCACCTCCTGCTCCTGACGCAGGTCTTAGACCTCCACTACCCCACGGTGGTGGCGCTCAATTTCGCCGACGAGAGCGCAGAGGGCCGGGCGCACCTAGACCTCGCCGAATTGGGGGAGATGCTCGGGGTGCCCGTCATTAGCGTAAGCGCCCGCACGGGCCAAGGTCTACCCGAACTCACGACCGCACTGCATACAGCCATCGCCGCAGCCCCCGCGGTCGCCCCGGCCGAGAGCAATTGGTTCGCGCTCTCCGGCCAGGAGCGCGACATCGTACGGCCCTTGCGCGAGCGAGGCTACGGCCGCAGTGACTTCGCGCGCCTGCTCAGTGTCCACCACGCCGACGAGACCCAACTCGCGCCTGCCCTCAAGGCAGCCGCTATAGGTGCAGCCGGCGGGGCCGGAATCGTCCCCTGGCTCTCGATGGGGTCGCAGGTCCGCGAGACGATGCAGCGCTACGACCGCTTCCTGCCGAAGTTGCGGGCCGCGCGCGAGAGCAGCGACGGGGACAGGCTCACCGACAGACTCGACGCCGTGCTGACGCACCCGGTGGCCGGGCCCCTTATTTTTCTCCTCATCCTCCTGCTCGTCTTCCAGGCCATTTTTGTGTGGTCGGCGGTGCCGGCGGATTTGATCGAGGCGGCTTTCGCCAAAACGGGGGGCTTCGTACGTACGGTTTTGCCGAAAGGCTACCTCGCGGACTTCCTCGTCGACGGCGTCATCGCGGGTCTGGCGGGGATCATGGTGTTCGTCCCACCGATCGCGTTGCTTTTTTTGCTGCTCGGTATCCTCGAGGAGGTCGGCTACATGGCGCGCGCGGTGTTTCTATCCGACAGGCTCATGCAGCGCTTCGGGCTCAACGGACGGTCGCTGGTGGCGCTGGCCTCAAGCGGGGCCTGTGCGATACCGGCGATCATGAGCACGCGTACCATCGCCAACCCCAAAGAGCGACTGATCACCATCCTCGTCTCCCCGCTGATCTCCTGCTCGGCGAGGATTCCGGTGTACGCGATCCTGATCGGCTTTGCGGTACCCGCGGTCACGGTGTGGGGAGTGTTCAACGCCCAGGCCCTCACCTTCGTGGGGATCTACCTGCTGAGTGCGCTCTCGGCGCTAGTGGCCGCACTAGCCTTCAAACTCATCCTCCCGAACGCCGAGCAGAGCTACCTCATGATGGAACTGCCGATCTACCGGATGCCGGTGTGGCGCAACGTCTTTACGACGGTGTGGGTGAAAACCAAATCCTTCATCATCGGGGCCGGCAAAATCATCCTGGCCATCAGCATGGTCCTCTGGGTAGCGGCGAGTTTCGGTCCGGGGGCGGCGATGGCGGACGCGGAGGCCGCCGCGATACAGCAGGCAGAACGCGCGCAAGCCGACCGTTCCACCACCGAGGACCTGATCGCCAACGCCCGCCTAGAAGCCAGCTACGCGGGCATCGTCGGACGCACCATCGAGCCCGCCATCCGGCCGCTCGGTTACGATTGGAAGATCGGGATCGCGCTGCTCAGCAGCTTCGCCGCCCGCGAGGTTTTCGTGGGGACGATCGCAACCCTGTACGCGATCGGCTCCTCGGACGACGAGGTGCTCATCACCGAACGCCTCGCCGAGGCGCGTCACCCGGACGGGACCGCCGTGTACACCGCGGCCACGGCTGCCTCGCTGATCGTATTTTACCTTTTCGCGATGCAGTGCATGAGCACCCTCGCGATCACCCGACAGGAGACGGGGACGTGGAAGTGGCCCGCGGTGCAATTCGGGTACATGACGGTGCTGGCTTACTTCGGGGCGCTGCTGACGTTTAGGCTCTTCTCCTGAATCGCGAAATCTCCACACTGTGGAAAAGCTCGGTCGAGGCCGCGCGAGCACTTCCCACACCTTGCGTTTTGCAGTCATGCGGATTCGCTATGGACACGATACACATCTTTAGTCTCGCCCTCGGGCTCCTCATCGGCCTCGGAGGAGCCTACGCTTGGTTCCGTAACCACGTCCCGCTATCTGCGGTGCAGGCGGACCGCGACGAGAAGGCCCGACTTACCTCCTTGTCGGAGGAGTACCGCAAGCTAGGCGATCGGCTGGCCGGCGACCTCGACGATGCTCGCTACTTGGCGATGGAGAGCCAAACCGCGATCCAGAAGCTTAACGCCGAGCACCAAGACCTGCGCGAGAAGTTGAGTGGTATGCAGGCAGAGGCAAGTATCGAACGTCGTCGTTTCAGCGAGCAACGCACGGGCCTAGAGGCCGCCTTGAGCGCCGAGAAGCAACTCACTATCCGCCAGCAGAGCCGCTACGAGACGACGGCCAAGGAGGCCACGGAGTACAAGGCCCAGCTAGAGGCGCTCCGTGAGCGACTCGCCCAACAACGCGAGGAGTTCGCGGCCTTGCGGCTCCACGCCCGCGAAGAGTTTGCCAACCTCTCGCAAAATCTCCTCAAGCGCAGCAGCGCCGACCTCCGCGAGGTGCACGAGCTCGGCCTCAGGCAGCTCCTCGATCCAGTCCGCACCAAGCTTCAGGAATTTCAGCAGACCGTCGAGCAGAAGTTCGTGGAGGAGGGCAAGGACAAGTCCGCGCTCCGCGTCCAGATCGAGCAGCTCACGGCACTGAATCAAGGCCTCTCCCACGAGGCCCGACAGCTCACCAAGGCGCTAAAGGGCGACGCCAAGACCCAGGGCGACTGGGGCGAGCACCGCCTCGAGCGACTACTCGAGGCCGCGGGCCTCCAGGCCGGTACTCACTTCGACACCCAGCTCAGTTTCGTCGGCGGGGACCAGGCTCGCCAGCAGCGGCCGGACTGCATCGTGAAGCTCCCGCAGGACCGCTGCATCATCATCGACGCGAAGGTGAGCCTGACGGCCTACGAACAGTTTTGCGGAAGCGAGACCGACGAAGAGGCCGGACTGCACCTGCGGGCGCACGTCAACTCGGTGCGGTCCCACATCAAGGGCCTTTCGGCAAAACGCTACCAGGACCTCCACCAGGTGACGTGCCCGGACTACGTGCTGCTGTTCGTGCCCCTCGAACCGGCCTTCATCGCCGCGGTGCGCGAGCGCGGAAGCCTCTTCACCGAGGCGCTGGACGCGCAGGTCGTGCTCGTGTGTCCGTCGACGCTCCTCGCCACGATGCGCACCGTGAGTCACATCTGGCAGCAGGAGGACCAGCGCCAGAACGCGCAGGCCATCGCCGAGGTCGGACGTAAGCTCTACGATAAGTTCGTCGGCTTCGTGGAGGACATGAACGCGGTCGGCAAACAGCTCGAGGGCGCGCGCGGCTCTTACGAGTCGGCGATGAACAAACTTAGCCGCAGTCCGCGACCGGGCACGACGCTCGTGGCGCAGGCCAACAAGCTACGCAAGCTCGGGGTCGAGGGCAAGGTGCTGCTCGTCGAAGAACCCCACGCGGGTTAGGATATCGCTAGCCTCGGCCCGCAGCCCTTCGACCGTTGCCGCCGGGACGCTCCGCACCTTTGCCGCCTGCTGCCAGAGCGCGAAGGCATCGTGGTGCACGAGGTAGAAGTACCCCAGGGAGCCGAATACCAGCGGCACGAGCAGTGCGAACCAGCCGATGATGACGGCGCTAATCCCCATCCAGACGAGCCAGTAGACTAGGTTGACAGCCAGTCCCATGCCGAAGCGATTCGAGCTATAGAATTGCGGATTGCGCACCAGCTTCTCCGTCTGTCGCTGCGTGATCGCCGCGGCGGGGAAGTTGAGCAGCCAGCCGAACAGCGCGAGGGTGCCCGTCAACCAGAGGAGTGCGGCCTTGCTCATGGAGGCGTACCCCGGCAGGGCCACGCCGCCGTCCGTGAGGCCGTGCTGGGTGAGCCCGGCGAGGTAGGCGTCCAGGTCGCGCTCAAGTCGCCCGGCCTCGAAGTCGTCCATGGCGTTGACGGTCTCGATGGCGCGCCACTGCTCTCGGACGAAGGGGCTGTGCGGGCTGCGGGGTCCGACACCGCCGTCGGGGCGTCGGTGCTGGATGAGGGGCAGGAGCTTGTCGGCGAGGGCATCGCGGCGACGGTCGGCGACGTGAATGACGAGCGCGCGGAGGCGGCGGTGGAGCTCCTCTGTGACGGTGTCGACGGTGGCGCGGGCGTCCGCTCGATGGGCCTCGACGTAGTCGGCGGCCCGGATGGGCTCGGCGAAGGTGATCGTGACCGAACTTCGGAAGCCGTTGCTCTCGGTGTAGTTGATGGCCGCCGGCACGATTGCGACATCCTTGCTGCGGTCCTTTTTGTACGCCTGGAACAGCATCCGCGCTGTGCCGCGCTGGATAGGCCGCAGGCGTCGCTCGTGGCGGCAGACCCCCTCGCTAAGGATGACGGTCGGCCGGCCCAGCAAGATCTCGTCGGTGGCTCTGTCCATCGTCTCGACGTTACCTCGCAGGGCCTCCCGCCCCAGGGCGTCACCACCTTTGTAGATGGGGAGGTTTTGAATTTGGTCGAGGAACCAGCGCACGGGTGCATTGACGAACTTGTCGCCGCGCAGCATGAACCAGCAGCGCTCGCGGACGTGGGTCCCGAGGATGATCGGCTCCAGGAATGCCGTCGGGTGGTTAAGGCCATAGATGACGTGGCGCCCGGGGGGGACGAGCTCCCGCCGCTCGATGTAGACTTTGCGGAAGCAGAACCAAATGCCGAGGCGGGCGTAAAACCGGAGGACGGAGTAGATCATGGACGGCGGCAAAGAAAGTAATTCCCCGCCGCGGCACCTACAGCCGGGCGACTGGCCCGCCAGTGACGTGGGCACGGAGCCGACCGTCATCGTGATCGCAGGACCGACGGCGAGCGGGAAGACAGATTTAGCGATTGCGCTTTCGCAAAAACTAGACGCCCCCATCATCAGCGCCGACTCGCGACAGGTCTACCGCGAGCTCGACGTCGGCGTGGCCAGGCCGAGCTCGGAACAATTGGCCGCTGCCCCCCACCACCTAATCGGCTACGTCGGCATCGAGGAACCTTACAGCGCCGGCCGCTGGGCGCGAGACGCTCGCGCGGTGCTCGACGCCAGTTTTGCGGAAACGCGAACCTGCATCATCGCCGGCGGATCGGGACTCCACGTCCAGTCACTCCTCGACGGCCTTCCGGTGATGCCGGAGGTCCCGGTGGAGATTCGCCAGCACTTCCACGCCGTGTACGTGGAACGAGGCTTGCTGAATTTACAGGCGGCGCTGAGGCAACGCGACCCAGCCTACGCCGAGGTCGTAGATCTGGCGAACCCGCACCGGCTGATGCGGGCACTCGCGGCGATGGAGGCCAGCGGCGAGACCTTCACGGCCCTCCGGGCGCGCCCGCGCACGCCCCTCCCCTATCGACAGCGCTGGGTGATAATGGAGCCTCCACGTCACATGCTTTATGATCGCATCGGCGCGCGCGTAGAGGGTATGCTCGCGCGGGGCCTTGTCGAGGAGGCGTGTCGGCTCTACGACCTTCGCCACCTAGATGCGCTCCAGACGATTGGCTACCGCGAACTATGGCCCGTGTTCGATGGCGAGGCCACTCTCACGGAGGCCACCGAACGGATTAAGCATTCGACGAGGCAGTACGCCCGGCGGCAGACGACGTGGAACCAGCGCTTGTCGGGCTTGCGGTTGACTCAACCTGAGATCGATACTACCGTCGCCTACGTAACCAATGGGGAGGCGCGGGTAGAACGCGACTAAACGGTTACCCCGTACGCTCATTCGCCCTCTCCCCATCGTGGCCTCGGCGAATCTTTGCGGTGCCGTTGGCCTTTGCGTATTTCAAACCTCGATATGTCCCCTCTCTGGAATCCGCTCCCCGACCTCGACCGCCTCAACGCACTCAACGCCAACACCCTCGGTGAGGTGACGGGGATGACGTTCACCGACGTCGGACCCGACTTCCTGCAGATCAGTATGCCGGTAGACGAGCGAACGGTCCAGCCCGCAGGACTCCTACACGGAGGCGCGAGCGCTGCCCTCGCTGAGACGGCTGGTTCCGTGGCGAGCTACCTGCTGATCGACCGCGCCGCGCAGGGTGCCGTCGGCACGGAGCTGAACTGCAGTCACCTAAGGGGCGTGCGTACGGGTTGGGTGCATGCCAGGTGCACGGCGGTCAGGGTCGGGCGCACGGTGCACGTCTGGCGGGTGGATATCCGCGACGATATGGACAAGCTGGTCTGCGTGGCTCGACTTACCGTCATGATCGTGACACTATAGCCGGGGGCTGTATGCATGCAGCCGGTACCTTTGCCGTTCGATCGCAAGCACCCGCTCGCGCCTCGTCGCCAGACGAACTCTACCGCAACCAATATGAAGTTTATCCTAACCTTCTTCGCGTTGTGCCTTTTCGCGACCGTCGCGTTCGCCCAGCGCGACTACAACCTGGATCTCCTGGCCAACGTGGGTTTCCCCGACGAGGCCGGCAACGATTGTTGGGGCTACGTCGATAAGGTCGGGCGGGAGTACGCCGTGATGGGGACCAACAAGGCGACGTATATCTTCTCTCTCGAAGACCCGACCCAACCGGTGCTACGCGCGCGGGTCGCCGGGGCGACCTCCATCTGGCGCGACATCAAAAGCTTCGGCGACTACCTGTACGTAATTGCGGACCAAGGCGCCGACGGGTTGCTGGTCATCGACATGACGAAGGCGCCGGAGACGATTACGAATACCTTCTACAAACCGACCGTCACCGTAGGCGGGCAGGCTGCCGTCCTGCAGAAAGGGCACAACCTCTATATCTCGAAAGAGGGACTCTTGGTCCTGGCGGGGACGAACCTGTATTCCGGGGCGCCGCTGTTTTTCGACCTAAAAACTGACCCAGGGCAACCCCCTTTCGTCGGCGCCGCGAGGCGCGTCTACGCCCACGACGTCTACGCCGAGAACGGGCGCCTGTACTCCTCGGACATCAACGCCGGCCAGCTCACGATCCACGACTACACCGACCTCGGTAATATACGCGCGCTCGGCTCGCAGACCACGAGCTCGAGCTTCACCCACAACGCCTGGGCCAAGTCGGACGACCGGAGTGCCTTTACCACCGACGAGCGCTCCCAGGCGACTGTCGACGCCTACGACGTAAGCGACCCAACGGCAATCCGCCTCATTGACCGCTTCCGGCCGGAGGAATCGCTCACCTCGGGGAGCATCCCGCACAACACCCACGTCAAGGGCGACTTCCTCGTCACGAGCTGGTACCGCGACGGTGTGATCTTGACGGATGCTACGCGTCCACACAACCTCATCGAGGTCGGTCGCTTCGACACGTACCCACAGGGCAGCGGCAACGGATTCAACGGCTGTTGGGGAGCGTTCCCCTTCCTGCCGTCCGGCCTCGTGATCGCCTCGGACATCGAGTCCGGGCTCTTCGTCTTCCGGCCACAGTACGAACAGGGGGCCTACTTCGAGGGCACCGTGCAGGACAGCACGACCGGCGAGTTGCTCTCCGGAGTGAAAGTCGACTTTGCCAATCGCGAGGCGCAGCAGACGATCACCGGACTCGACGGCAACTACGCCACCGGCATCTACCAGGAGGGCAAGTACGCAGTAACGTTCTCGAAGCCGGGCTACCTCCCGCGCACCGTCACGGCAGACCTACGAAGAGGTAAGCTCGACTTCCGCAACATTAAACTGTTCAAAATTTTGCCTGTGACATTCAACGTCACCGTGCTAGACCAGGGAGGGCGCGCGCTCCCGCAGGCGAATACCTCCTACGAGGTGACGCGGGTAGAGGGCGAGTTCAACGTCTACGACATTGCCATTGGGCTGTGGGGTTACCAGCCTTACGTAATCAGGGACACGGCCCTGCAGCAATACTCCACCGTCGACCTCACGGTGCGATTGAAGCCCGGGTACGTCGACGATTTCTTCTTCGACCTCGGGTGGGAGAGCTCCGGAAGCGCCATCCGCGGTGAGTGGGAGCGCGGGATCCCGGAGGCCACCGACCTCGATGGAGTGCCGGCCCAGCTCGGGTACGACGTCACGACGGACTTTGGCGATCAGGCCTACGCGACGGGGCTCCTCGGGGGGGCCGTCGGCGAGTACGACGTGGACGGGGGGACAGCAATTCTCACTTCGCCATTGTTCCGACTCCCGCGGCAAGCTGACGCCAGGATCACCTTCGCCTACCATTTCTTCGACGGCGGAGGAGCCACCGCCCCGAACGATACCCTCATCGTAGAGTTGGTCGGTGGGGGACGGACGACCCGTCTGCTCGAGGTCCGCAACAGCACCACGGACTGGCAACGGTTTGCCTCGGTGCCGATCCGTGGCCTGCTCGGCCTTACCACACCCGACTCACCTCCGGGCGAGGAGCCGGTCGAGTATCGCCTCGTGGTCCGCACTGGCGACCTCGCGCAGAGCGGGCATATCGTCGAGGCCATGTTTGACGACTTCCGCCTCGTGGAAATCGCGGCGCCGGACCTCACGACGAGTGCCAACAGCGGGTGTGCCCCCTTCACGGTCACTTACACGATCCCGGCTACCGTCGGCAACCCAACCTTTAGTATCGAAGGAGGGTCGAATACTACGGTCCTTGGGAATAGCGTCACGACGACCTACGAAACGGCCGGCCAGTACGGACTCTCGGTCACTACCGCCGACGCGGCGGGCGATCCACTTTCGTTCCGCTACCCTGCCGCCGTGACCGTGGGCGCTAAGCCGGCGGCGGCCTTTGGATTTAATGAAAAAAACGAGCTCGTTGTGGAGTTCGAGAACACGAGCACCGACGCTACGACCTTCGCGTGGGACTTCGGGGATGGAGTAGGCTCCACGGAAGCTAGTCCCTCGCACGCCTACGCCTCCGCGGGAATTTACACCGTACGGCTCATCGCGACCTCGGCGTGCGGTAACGACACCGTCCGCCAGGCGATCCGTGCGCAAGTGGTCGGGGTGGACGAGTTGAGCCGAATCACCGGTCTGCGAGTGATAGAGAATCCTGTGACTTCGACCCTGACGATCGACTACACCCTCATGGCGCCGATTGAGATCCAGCTCGTGGATGTCCAGGGGCGTGTTCTGCTTTCGCAAAACCTGGTCGCTGCCGGAAGACACGAGCTCGACGTACTCCACCTGCCGGCGGGGGCCTACTTCTTACGGGTCCGGCAGCACCCGGGGGCCGGGGCCACGGTAATCATCCAACACTAGTCGCGTGCCTCCCTCGGGAAAAGCTGAAGCTACGGTGGGTGCGAGAAGCCCACTCGTGCGGTACCTCACAGCTGGTCCGCCGGTCGCTGGCCTACAGTGGGGACAGACGCGCCGTTTCGGGGGCGTATCGACCGCTGGGTACGCCAGTCTCAACCTCGCGCACCACGTCGGCGAAGACCCGGATGTGACGGCGGAGAATTGGCGGGTTTTGGCGGAAGCCGGCGGACCTGCGAGAAGTCAATTAGCGACGTGCCGCCAAGTCCACGGCGATCGCATTCACGAAGCGACGCAAACCGGTGACCTCGAAGAGGACGCGGATGCGCTTTTGTCTCTAGATCCGGCGATAGGCGTTGGGGTCTATACCGCGGACTGCGTACCGGTTCTATACGCTGTAGCGGGACGCCGTGGACTCGCCGCTGCCCATTGCGGGTGGCGGGGAGCCTCGATGAATCTGGCGGGCGCAACACTCACGGCGCTTGCTCAGCGCGCCGGCGTCACCCCGGCCGATGTCGACCTCTGGCTCGGGCCCAGCATCGCGCAGTGTAGCTACGAGGTCGGCGACGAGCTCCGGGAGCACTTCGACGAGCGGTTCTTGCGGAAGCGGGATCACGGCAAGTGGGAGCTTGACGTATCCGGGGCGGTGGTGGCGGACCTGCGCTCGGCGGGCGCCGACATGGCGCGGGTGTGCGTCTCCGCGGTAGACACCTTCGTCGACCGCGCCGCATGCTACTCCTACCGCCGCGATGGCGCGGCCTCGGGGCGGATGCTGAGTTTCGCGCGGTGGATGTGACGCAGGACACGGCCCGTGGCACAGGAAAGCAAAAAGCCTGTCACGCGGCGGGATAAGCGCGAGACAGGCTTTATTAGAGAGGATATGTAGCCCGTAGGGGAATTGAACCCCTGTTGCCAGAATGAAAATCTGAAGTCCTAACCACTAGACGAACGGGCCGTGCTCGGATGGTTTTCCCAAATGCGGTGCAATGATACGCCGCGGCCCCAAACAATGCCACGCCCGGGGGAGAATATTTTCCCGGCCTGACCGCGGCGTGGCAAAAGTTTGGCTCCGCGCAGGGGCCGCCGGCGGCGGACGGTTACGATTTAGCCCGAACGGTTTGTCGGGTAGTCGGTTGTCTTACATTCGCGCAAGCAAAATCGCAAAACCCCACCCCCTATGCCCACTCGTGTCGCTATCAATGGCTTCGGCCGCATCGGTCGCCTAACGTTCCGCAACCTCGCCGCCGATCCCGACGTCGAAGTCGTCGCCATCAATGACTTAACCGACAATGCTACCCTGGCGCACCTCCTCAAGTTCGACAGCGTCCACGGTCGCTTCGACGGCGAGGTCTCGAGCGACGACAACAGCCTGATCGTCAACGGCAAGACTATCGACGCCTCCGCGGAGCGTGACCCGAGCAAGCTGAAGTGGGGCGAGATGAACGTCGACGTCGTGCTCGAGTGCACCGGCATCTTCGTCTCGAGCGAGAAAGCCGGACTCCACCTCCAGGCCGGTGCTAAAAAGGTCATCATCTCGGCTCCCGGCAAGGGCGGCGACATCGAGACCATCGTCATCGGCGTCAACGATGACCAGATCCACCCCGACAAAAAGATCTACAGCAACGCCAGCTGCACCACCAATTGCCTCGCGCCGATGGTCAAGGTCCTCGATGACGCCTTCGGGGTCGAGAAGGGTCTCATGACCACGATCCACGCCTACACGGCGGACCAGAATCTACAGGACGCACCGCACCGCGACCTGCGCCGCGCGCGTGCCGCCGCCCTCAATATCGTGCCCACGAGTACCGGTGCCGCCTCGGCCGTCGGGCTCGTGTTGCCGCACCTCAAGGGCAAGCTCGACGGCATCGCCATGCGCGTGCCCGTACCGACCGGTTCGGTGACCGACTTCACGGCTATCCTCAAGGGCTCCCCGAGCCTCGACGAAGTGCACGCTGCCTTTCGGACCGCGGCCGAAGGTCCGATGAAGGGGATCCTCCACTTCTCCACCGACGAGCTCGTCTCCACGGACATCGTCGGCGACAAGCACAGTTGCATCTACGACAGCGGCCTCACGAGCATCGACGGCAATATGGTCAAGGTAGTCGGCTGGTACGACAACGAGGCCGGCTACTCGGCGCGCCTCGCGCAGCTCACGACGATGATCTAGGCCCAACGCGTCTGCCGTGCGGACGGGCGGCGGGGCGTGTGCTCCGTCGCCCGTTTGCGTTACTTACCCTTTGTATTGATTCGACTTTCGTCAAAACCTCCCCCATGGCCTCCTTCTCCGACCTCGATGTCTCCGGCAAGACCGTCCTGGTCCGCGTCGACTTCAACGTCCCCCTCGACGACGAACAAAACGTGACCGACGACACCCGCGTGCGCGCAGCCGTACCGACGATCAAGGACCTCCTCGACCGGGGCGCCGCCGTGGTCCTGATGAGTCACCTCGGGCGACCGCTCAAAGAGAAAAACGCCAGGGGCGAAGTGGATCGCCACAAGTTCTCAATCGCGCCGGCCGCCAAGGTCTTGGGCGATCAGCTCGGACTCTTGGTGATGACTGCCCAAGACACGATCGGACCAGATGCGAAGGCGAAGGCTGAGCAACTGCGACCCGGGGAGGTCTTGATGCTCGAGAACACCCGTTTTGAGGCCGGCGAGGAGAAGGGCGACGAGGTTTTGGCGAAAGCCCTGTCGGCGTTCGGGACCGTGTACGTCAATGATGCCTTCGGGGCCGCACACCGCGCCCACGCCTCGACGACCACCGTGGCGCAGCATTTCGATGTCGACAAACGCGCCTTCGGGCTCCTGATGCAAAAGGAGTTAGAGAATGGGCGCAAGCTGCTCGAATCTCCGGAGCGTCCGGTGGTCGCCATCACCGGCGGCGCGAAGGTGAGCGACAAAGTGCTGCTGCTCGAAAAGCTCCTCGACTTCGCCGACGATGTGATCGTCGGCGGGGGCATGGCCTACACTTTCGTTAAAGCGGCCGGCGGCATGATCGGGACCAGTCTCGTGGAGAACGACCTGCTCGACAAGGCGCGCGAGATCCGCCGGATGGCCGAAGACTCCGGGACGGGCTTTCACCTCCCGGCGGACAACGTGTGCACTCAGGAGTTTGCCGCGGATGCTGCGGCGGCCGTTTACGCGAGTGGCGAGATTCCCGATGGCTGGATGGGGCTAGACATTGGCGCGCAGGCGCGCGAGCAGTTCCGAGACATCATCCTCAACGCGAAGACCATCCTCTGGAATGGACCGATGGGCGTGTTTGAGTTTAAGAATTTTGCTGCCGGCACCTACGCGGTGGCGCAGGCCGTGGCCCAGGCTACGGAGGACGGAGCGTTCTCACTGATCGGCGGGGGCGACTCCGCCGCGGCCATTACACAGGCGGGTCTCGAAGACCGGGTTAGCTTCGTCTCGACCGGCGGTGGGGCGATGCTGGAGTTGCTAGAGGGAAAAGTGTTGCCGGGAGTGGCGGCGATTGAAGGATAGCTACAGCATCAAGGCTATTAGCCTGGGCGCCTCGTGTGACGGCGTCCTCGCGAACGCTCGCGCATGAATGCGAGGTGTTCGACTACGATATTTGATACATGACTGTGAGACGTGATGTCCTCGCTCTCCTTGCAGTATTGAGTTGCTCTCGGAAGGCAACTCAAACAGAGGGTAGCTGACGCCTAGGCATACTGCCCCTCATAGTATTTCTGGTAGTTCCCGCTCGTCACGTTCTCTAACCAGGTCTCGTTATCGAGGTACCACTGCGCGGTGAGGCGCAGGCCCTCCTCGGGATACACTTCCGGCTTCCACCCGAGCTCCCTTTGTAGCTTACTCGAGTCGATCGCGTAGCGGCGGTCGTGGCCCGGGCGGTCTTTCACGAAGGTGATCGTCTCGCGGCTCGTGCCTGGTGCGCGTTCGAGCAACTCGTCCATCACATCGCAGAGTTGATGAACGAGGTCGAGATTTTTCATCTCGTTGTTGCCGCCGATGTTGTAGGTCTCACCCAGCACGCCGTCGTGATAAATCGTTTCGATGGCCGCGGCGTGGTCTTTCACCCAGAGCCAGTCTCTCGTGTACTTGCCGTCGCCGTAGATCGGAAGCGGCTTGCCGTGCTTGATATTGTTAATCACGAGCGGGATCAGCTTCTCGGGGAAGTGATTCGGGCCGTAGTTGTTGGAGC
Source organism: Saprospiraceae bacterium (assembly GCA_041744755.1). Taxonomy (GTDB): domain Bacteria; phylum Bacteroidota; class Bacteroidia; order Chitinophagales; family Saprospiraceae; genus CALDTK01. The sequence continues at coordinate 206 of JBGTKC010000133.1, read as the reverse complement.
AATTGCTCAGGACGACCGGCAGGTGGTAGGTGTGGAAATAGGCGCGGACCAGATGATCGCTGGAGGCCTTCGACGCGGAATACGGCGAACGCGGATCGTAGGGCGTGTCCTCGGTAAAGAGCCCCTCGTCACCCAGTGATCCGTAGACCTCGTCCGTGGAGACGTGGTAGAAGCGCTTACCCTCGAGGTCGCCCTCCCAGGCCTTG
>JBGTKC010000132.1:0-24758 GCA_041744755.1 Saprospiraceae bacterium | reverse complement strand
CCGGCGCTTTCCCTACGCGGTGCTGATTGGCTTCTTCCTCTTCGACGCGGAGGCGGAGCACGATGGCTCGAATCGGCGCGGGAGTACCTTCGAGAACGCGCATCAGCGGTTGGCGCTTTTTACCGGTCGAGCAGATCCGGGCGGAAGGGACGAGCAGTACGAGCGGCTGTATGTGGGGCTGGTGGATGCGAAGCCAAACAGGACCACTTTGCGTCTCTTTGAGGCGGGAGTGCCGGAAGTAGAGGTATCGTTGGAGGAAGTGATTGAGAAGACGATTGCGGTGATGGCGGAGCGAAATCCGGATGACTTTGTGGTGAAGGGAGGGAGGCTGGGAAAAGCGTGATCCGAGGCAGGAAGCTGCTCTACCCCATCACGTACTCCACCCCTAGCCCCTCCACCTCCCGGATAAAGTCCGTATTCGCCAACACCGTCCGCTGCGACACGAACGGCATCGCCGTCTCCGAATGCGGCTCAATCAACAGCAGCCGCAGCGCGTGCGGCCCGTGGTGCACCTTGCACAGGTCATCCAGCCGATCGATAAAGTCCTGCGAGATGATCTGCACCGGCAGGTGAAGCGTAATGCCTTTCCCTCGCTTCTCCGCCACGGCCTCCATCATCGTGACCTCATTGAGGCGCAGTTGGTACTCGCCCTCGCGACCCCAGCGCTCTTCGTACTTCGCGTCGATCAACACCACTTGGCCCGCCTCTAGCGCGTGCTTGAATTGTTGGTAGTCCTCGGAGAAGAGCGCGAACTCGGTGGTGGCGGTCTGGTCACCGACCACGAAGAGTCCCCAGCCCGTGCCCTTCTTAGAAGTGCGGTGCTGGACCGACTGCACGACGACCGCCAGCTTGATCGGCTCGCCCTTCTTGGTCTCCAGGTCTTCGATCGTGCAGTTGGCGTAGTGCTTGACCTCCTTCTCGTAATCGTCGAGCGGGTGACCGGAGATGTAGATCCCGACAACCTCCCGCTCGCGATCGAGCGCCTCGATGAGCGGCCAGCGCGCGCAATCGGCGATCTCGGGCTCCGGCACCATCGTCTCGGTGGTGGCACCGAAGAGACTATTAGCGGACGTAGCCTTCTGGTGCTGCCATGCCTGACCATAGCGCAGGGCATATTCCAATAGCGAACCGTACTTCCCGTCCTCACTCGGACAGAAGTACTGCGCGCGGTGCAAGCCTTCAAAGCCATCAAAACCGCCGCCCAAAGCGAGGCTTTCCAAGACTTTCTTGTTGATCTGCCGCAGGTCGAGCCGGCGCACGAGTCCAAAGAGACTTTCGTAATGCCCATTTTTCGTCCGCTCCAAGAGGATCTCCCCCACCGGACCTTCGCCCACGCCCTTCACTGCCGAAAGTCCGAAGCGAATTTGCCCCTTCGCATTAACGCCAAAGTCCAGCTTCGACTCGTTGACGTCAGGCCCGAGCACCTTGATGTTCATCCGCCGACACTCCCGCAGGAAGAAGGTAAGCTTCTTCTGGTCGGACTTGTTGTGCGTCAGGACGGCCGACATGTATTCGGCAGGATAATGTGCTTTGAGCCAAGCCGTTTGGAAGGCCACGAAAGCATAGCACGTCGAGTGTGACTTATTGAAGGCGTAGGCCGCGAAGTGCTCCCAGTCCTTCCAGATCTTCTCGAGTTTAGCCTCCGGATGGCCCTTCTGCTTACAGCCTTCAACAAAGCGTGGGTACATCTTGTCGAGGACCGCCTTCTGCTTCTTGCCCATCGCCTTCCGCAACGTATCCGCCTCGCCTTTCGAGAAGCCGGCAAGTTTTTGCGAAAGCAACATAATTTGCTCCTGATAGACTGTAATTCCATAAGTATCAGCGAGATATGTCTCCATTTCGGGAAGATCATACGTCACCGGACTCCGCCCGTGCTTCCGGTCACAAAAATCAGGGATGTACTGCATCGGTCCCGGCCGATATAGCGCATTCATCGCGATCAAATCCGCAAACTCCGTGGGCGCGAGCGCAATCAGGTGCTTCTGCATCCCGCCGGACTCGTACTGGAACACACCCACCGTCTCGCCGCGCTGGAAGAGCTGGTAGGTGAGCTCGTCGGCCAGGTCCACTTCGTCCATGTCGAGTTCGACGCCGTGGTTGTCCTTGATCATCCGGACGGCGTCGCGGATGATGGTCAGGGTCTTGAGGCCGAGGAAGTCCATCTTCAGCAAGCCCGCATCCTCGGCTACGGAGTTGTCGTACTGGCTGACCAGCAAGGAAGAGTCCTTGGCCGTGAGCACCGGGACGTACTTCGTGATGTCGTCCGGGGTGATGATGACGCCACAGGCGTGGATACCGGTGTTGCGCACCGAACCCTCCAGCCGCTGCGCCGTGCGGATCATCTGCCCGATGTGGTCCTTCTGCAGCGAGAACTGCCGGAAGCGCTCGGCCTTCTCCGCATCTTCGGAGTTGAGCAGGCCGCGGAAGTCCTTGTCCATCCCGCCGGGCTTCAGCACCTTCTCGAGACTCGCCGCGAGGTGATCCGGGAAGGATTTCGCGACCGCGTCCACCTCCGAAAGCGGGATGTCCATCACGCGCCCAACGTCACGCACGGCCGACTTGGCCTTCATCGAACCGTAGGTAATGATCTGCGCCACCTGGTTCTGGCCGTATTTATCGACTACGTAATCGATTACTTTTTCGCGCCCTTCATCATCGAAATCAATATCGATATCCGGCATCGAAACACGCTCAGGATTCAAAAATCTCTCGAACAGCAAATCATACTTTATCGGGTCCACATTCGTGATCCCGAGACAGTAGGCCACCGCACTACCCGCCGCCGAACCACGGCCCGGTCCGACGCTCACCCCAAGCCTGCGCGCCTCAGTGGTAAAGTCCTGCACGATAAGGAAGTAGCCCGGGTAGCCCGACTGCTTGATCACGTCGAGTTCGAAATCGAGGCGCTCCCTGTGGCTTTCGCCAAAACTTAGCTTGTACTTTTTCTGCGCCCCCTCGTAAGTAATGTGCCGCAAGTAGTCATCCTGCGTCGCAAAACCTGCCGGCAGCGGAAAGTTGGGCAGCAAAATATCGCGCTCCAGCTTGATGTGCTCCACCTTGTCGACAATCTCCAAGGTCCGCTCTACGGCCTCCGGCTGATCGGCGAACAGACGCGACATCTGCTCCTGGGTTTTAAAAAAGAAGTCCGAACTCGGGAACTTGAATCGGTCCTTGGTCTCCTGGCGCTCCCCGGTGTTGATGCATAGCAGGATGTCGTGCGGTTCGGCGTCCTCCTCCTCGAGGTAGTGCGAGTCGTTCGTGACGATCACCTTGACCTTGTGTTTTTCCGCAAGGAGCAACAGCTTCTGGTTGATGTTCTCCTGGCTCACGCCCGTGCCGTCGATATTCTCCAGGCCGCGATGCCGTTGGAGCTCGATGTAGTAATCGTCCCCGAAGCGCTCGATCCACCACTTCAGCTCCTCCTCAGCCTCGGCGTCCCTGCCGTGCCAGAGCAACTGCGGCACGATAGCGCCAATGCAGCAACTGGTCGCGATTAGGCCCTCGGTCCGCCCCTCGAGCGCCTCTTTGTCGATGCGCGGCCATTTTGAATACAAACCTTCGACGTAGCCGATGCTGCACAGCTTCGACAGATTCTCGTAGCCCTTGCGATTCTTGGCCAGCAGCAACTGGTGGTAGCGGTTGTCCTTCTCGCCCTTCGCCCGGCTGAACTCCTTGCGGTGGCGGTCGTCGACCATGTAAAACTCACACCCGATAATCGGCTTCAAATCCCGCTTGCGCGCCTCGGCCACGAACTTGAAAGCCCCGAACATATTGCCGTGGTCCGTAATCGCCACGCCGAGCTGCCCGTCGGCCTTGGCCTTGTCCATCATGGCGCCGATCGGGGCGGCCCCGTCGAGGAGGGAGTACTGCGTGTGGCAGTGGAGGTGGGCGTAGTTGGGCACTGAGGGAAGTGGTGAAGGAAGAAGGGGGAAGTGGTGAAGGGCTACCGCGGGGAGGTGCTGAGGAATGGCCGGCCTCCAAAGGTGGGGCCATCCTTGCCTATTCTGTTGTCAAAATGGGGGCTTGTGGGGATTGGGGGGGAAGTCTCCACAGCTTTTGCACAGGGTGGTTGCGAGCGGACCCATTCCAAAAGTCCCAGGCGCTAACTCCTGTGGGGCGCAGAGTAAATAGCTTTCGCCAAAACGAATTGGTTCGGGGTAGCCCTAGACAGGCTATCCAGCGTTCTCCGGGACACCCATCCCCGCAAATTAAAAGATAGGGTTGTAATTTGCGGGGATGATCCCAATCGTACGGCAAGCGCAACTGTAGTTCTGGACATGCTCATGCAGAGCCCTGCGGTGGGATTGGTCGGACCGAGGCAAGTAGGAAAGTCGACGCTGGCAAAAGAGGTGAACGCCAGTAGAGACGCGGTGCTGCTCGACCTCCAGCTGCCGCAGAGTAAGGCTGCGCTTACGGACCCGACGCTCTTCTTTCGCGAGAACGCCCACCGCCTCGTCATCATAGACGAGGTCCAAAGGGAGCCGCGACTCTTCGGCCAACTCCGACCGCTGATCGACGAGGACAGGCGCCCAGGACGGTTTCTTCTCTTAGGCTCGGCATCACCCGCGCTGATGCGGGAGGCGAATGAATCCTTGGCGGGGAGAGTCTTTTATCACGAACTCACGCCACTCAGCCTCGTTCAAGTAGGTCTGCGGTCTGTGCCCCTCTCTGAATACCTCGTTCAGGGCGGGTACCCTCAGCCACTCCTCGGACTAAGCACGATAGGACGTAAACGCTGGCTGGCCAACTACGTGACCACCTTCCTCACGCGCGACCTGCTCGAACTCGGGATACAGACAAATACCACTGAATTTGAACGGCTCATTTACATGCTAGCCCATCTACACGGAGGCCTGTTTAACGCAAGTGAACTGGCTCGATCGTTACGGATCAGCGCCCCTACCGTACAGCGCTACCTCGACATTCTTTCAGGAGCATTTCTCGTCAGGATGCTGCAGCCCTACTACAGTAATCTCGGGAAGCGTCTCACGAAAAGTCCGCGGGTTTACTGGCGCGACAGTGGCCTGCGTCACGGCTTGCTGGGTATCCCCGACTACAATGCACTCTTACTACATCCCGGCCTCGGCGCATCTTGGGAAGGCTACGCCATCGAGGAGATTATCAGGGCCGCCGGAGAGTTTGCACGGCCGTACTTCTACCGCAGTGCAGATGGCGCCGAACTCGATCTCGTACTCACCTTCGGTGGCGACCGCCGCCTTGCTTTCGAGTGTAAATTCTCGACCGGTCCAACGCTCAGCAAGGGCAACCACAACGCAATCGCGGATGTCGATCCGGCGTATACCTACGTAGTGACGCCGGAGACGGGAGGTTTCCGGATGAAGGAAAGAATAGAAGTCGTTAGCCTAGCTGAGGCCATCTCACGCGTGGTGGATTTTGCTAGTCGATAAACGGGATCAACGCATAGTCGCGGAGCTCGATCTCAAATGAGATCAAGCACCTCCTATGCGCTGCCTCCCAAAATACGCCACTTGCTTCGCCAAACACGCATTCCCCAACAGCGCCTCCTTCGTCGCGTAATTCATCGCCAACTCCTTCTCGTCCGGGATACACTTGTGAATCGCGGAATGGCATGGCCGGCACACCAGCATTTTTCTCGTGAGCATGTCCTCGCGATCGTACATCCGGCGGTAGCGCTCCTTGCGGTGCACGGCCTTCGGGATCAGGTGATGCTCGGTGAGCTTGAGGTTTTTGCGACCGCACAACTCGCAGGCCACGACGCGCTCGCGCGGCTGCCAAACGTGCTCGGGGATCGGGTCTACGCGCTTGGGCATCGCCAGTAGCAACGCTTTCGCGAAAACGCAGGTTTTGGCGAAAGCCGCACCACTCAACATTTGACAGCGACGAGCTCGCAAAGCTCGTCTTAACACCCGGAGTTTGCGATCTTTTTACAGTGCATTGTACTGCGCGAACGTAATCATCCTTTTCCCCTCCTCGTCCCACAGCTTGTTATTAATCATCGGCAGGCTCTCCGTAAAAGTCACTTTCGTCACGTACTTCTGGAGTAAAGGATTCTCGCGCGCACAGCGCTCGAGATTGTAGTTGGGAATCCGCGAGGACAAATGATGAATGTGGTGATATCCGATATCCCCCGTCAGCCAGTGGAACACCCGCGGCAAATCATATAAGGTCGCTCCCTGAATAGCGGCCTGCAAGTACGTCCAGTTGCTCGTCCACCTCATATAGGTGTCCTCGTGCTGGTGTTGCACGTAGAAAAACCAGAACGCGATGATCGAAAACCCGAGCACCGTCGATCCCTGAATGACCAAGAAGCGCTCCCAACCCAGTACATAACCGAGCGCAGCATACACGACGAAGATCGCCAAGTTGTTGAGATGCAGCTTCTTGTGCACCCCCGTCCAACCCTCGTACCAGACCTTCGGGATCCGACACATGACGGTGATGTACAGTAGCGGCGCCATGAAAGCAATCACGAAGCCACTCCGGAAAATACGGTAGCGCAGACGGCCGAAAGGAGTTCTAGCGCGGTACTCCTCCACGGTAAGGAAGTTGATGTCGCCGACGTCGCGGTGCTCGAGCTGCCCGACGTGGCCGTGGTGGAAGGCGTGCACGCGACTCCAGTACGTGTACGGAATCGTGCTCAGGAAGGAGCACGCCCAGCCCACCCAGTCGCTCTGCCTGCGGCTCGCGAGGAAGGAGTAGTGCCCGCAATCGTGTTGGATGATGAAGACGCGCACCAGGAAGAAGCTCGCGACGATTCCGATCGCGAGCGTGCCCAGGAGGGTGTACGGGTAGACGAAATACATCGCCGCCCAGAGCAACAGGAACGGGACGACGGTATTAAACACCTGCCACGCGGCGCTGCGAGCGCTCGGCTTCTGGTACGGGGATACGATGGACTTCCAGTTGGCGAGGTCGGTCTGGATGTCGGTGGCGCGCTGCGCTACGGCGTTCGGGAGAAGTTGGGACATAGGTGCTTTGCGTAGGCAGAGGTCGCTCCCGGGGTCGGGAAGCGCGGCTGATGCCAAGCCGGCGCCGGGCTTCGCCCTTTCGGACTCCGCTAAACGCTATCGAAACACCTGAGTATTTGTGATGTGCAAATTTACAACGCCAGGATCGGTGGGTAAAGTTTGCTTGTTTGGCAATCGTTAATCGGCGAAGCTAGCCATAATCCGGGATACGCGTGCTTGCGGATGGAAGTTCGAAATTCGCACAACCTACTCATTACGTGCGCAAGCGAGTTTTAAAACTCCCCCCCGACTTCACGAGGGTTAGTTTCACATGATGTCCGCGGGGCTGACACGGTCTGCTCACGTGCCTTAGCTTGCCCCGCATGTCCACCCGCCGCCGCTTCCTCACTCACCTGCCTGCGCTCGGCATGGGTGTCGCCGCTGCGTGCTCGCCGCGCGTGAGTGCAGACGCCGCTACTGACGCTCCGGCGATTGCTCCGGCTTTCGCCAAAACCCCCCGCCCGCTCGTCATCTCGACCTGGCCCCATGGACTCCCGGCCAACGCCGAGGCGTGGGCCACGCTGCAAGCCGGGGGCACCGTCCTCGATGCCGTCGAAGCCGGGGTCCGCGTCCCGGAGGCCGATCCCACCGTGCGCACCGTCGGCCTCGGCGCCTACCCGGATCGCGACGGCAAAGTGACCCTCGACGCCAGCATCATGGGTCCGGACGGCGACTGTGGTTCGGTGGCGTACCTCCAACACATCCTCCACCCCATCTCCGTGGCGCGCCGCGTTATGAGCGAAACCCCGCACGTGATGCTCACTGGTCAAGGAGCGTACGCCTTCGCCCGCGCCCAGGGCTTCGCACACGCCGAACTCCTCACCGACGAGGCCCGGCGCGAGTACGAAGTTTGGAAGCGCGACAACGGTCCCGCCCGCCCGGCCATCAACATCGAGAACCACGACACCATCGGCCTCCTGGCCGTGGATGCCGCCGGCCAACTCGCCGGCGCCTGCACCACCAGCGGCGCGGCCTACAAATACGCCGGCAGAGTCGGGGACTCCCCCATCATCGGCGCCGGACTTTACGTCGACAACGAGGTCGGCGCCGCCACGGCCACCGGCTGGGGCGAGGCCGTCATCCGGGCCTGCGGCAGCTTTCTGGTCGTGGAACTGATGCGCCAGGGCCTCACGCCCCAGGCCGCCTGCGAGGCCGCCGTCGAACGCGTCATCGCCAAGAATCCGGACTGGCGCGAGATCCAGGTCGGCTTTATCGCCGTCGCCAAGGATGGCAGCACGGGTGCCTACTGCATCGCGCCCGGCTTCTCCTACGCTATCCATGACGCCGAGGGCGCACGCCTCATCGACTCACCGTCCAAACTCTAGCCCTATGGTTTTATTCGAAGTATGTGTCGAAGGTGTGGACGGGGTTTTGGCGGCAGCCGAAGCCGGCGCGAAGCGCGTCGAACTGTGCGCCTCACTGTTCACCGGCGGTCTCAGCCCGAGCCCCGGCACCGTCGCGGAAGCCGTAAAAATCCCCGACGTCGACATCATGTGCATGGTGCGCCCGCGCGAGGGCGACTTCTGCTACACCGACGCAGAGTTCGCCACCATGCTCTCCGACATCGAGGCCTACAAGGCGGCTGGGGTGTCGGGCGTCGTCTTCGGTGTGCTGATGCCCGACGGCACCATTGACAAGTTGCGCACCGCCGCCCTCGTGGCGAGAGCCCGCCCGATGCTCGTCACTTTCCACCGCGCCTTCGACGTGACCGTAGATTCATATGCGGCGTTAGAGGACCTCATCTCGCTAGGCATCGATCGCGTGCTCACCTCCGGCCAGGCCGCCACTGCCCCCCTCGGGGCCGAGGTCATCGCCAAGCTCGTCGAGCAGGCTGCTGGCCGTATTATCATTCTCCCAGGTTGCGGCATTGAACCGGGAAACGTGGTCGAGTTGATCCGCGCCACGGGCGTCACTGAGGTCCACGCCACGGCTTTCGCCAAAACCGACTCGCCGATGCGGCACAGGAACCCGGAGGTGTATATGGGGGCGCCGGGGCTGGAGGAATTTGAAAGGTTGGTGACGGGGGTTGGGGAGGTGAGGCAGTTGATGATGGTAGTGAGAGAACTACAGTAACGTCGCAATCTTCGCCCCCCCCATGAAACCCAACACTGGCCGCGACCGCGCCATCACCGCCCACTGGCGTCCCGCCACCCTCGCCGTGCGCGGCGGCACCGAGCGCTCGAATTTTGGGGAGACCTCCGAGGCGCTCTTCCTGACCTCGGGCTTTAGCTACGAGTGCGCCGAGGATGCGGCGGCCAGGTTCCGCGGGGAGCAGGACGGCATGACGTACTCGCGGCTCCAGAATCCGACCGTGCGGATGCTCGAGGAGCGAATTGCCCTAATGGACGGCGGCGAAGCTTGTCGCTGCACGGCCTCCGGGATGTCGGCTATGACGGCAGCGCTGCTGTGCCAACTGTCGGCGGGCGATCACGTGGTGGCGGCTAAGGCGCTATTTGGGTCGTGTCGGTATCTGGTCGATCAATTGCTGCCGCGTTTTGGGATCGCGACCACCCTCGTGGAGGGGCGTGACCTTCAAGAGTGGAAGGACGCTATCCAACCCAACACCAAGGTGTTTTTTTTCGAGACACCATCCAATCCTACCCTCGAAGTTTTAGACATCTCCGCGATCTGCGTTTTGGCGAAAGCCCAACCCCGTGACACGAGCAGCGGCCACATCACCACCGTGGTCGACAACGCCTTCGCGAGCCCGGCCCTCCAGCGCCCGCTCGACTTCGGCGCGGACGTGGTCGCGTACTCCGCCACGAAGCTCATGGATGGACAGGGGCGCGTGCTCGCCGGGGCCATCGTCGGGACGAAGCATTTTGTCGAGCAGACCTTGATGCCTTTCCTGCGCAACACCGGTCCGAGCCTCTCGCCCTTTAATGCCTGGGTGGTGCTTAAGGGTTTGGAGACGCTGCACCTACGTGCGCAACAGCAGAGCCGCAACGCGCTTGAGGTGGCCACGTGGCTAGAGGCTCGTGTCCAGCGATTGCTCTACCCCGGCCTGCCGTCACATCCCGATTTTCAGCTTTCGCAAAAACAGATGACCGCCGGGGGCACGATTCTCAGCCTATGGCTCGGCGGCGACCGGCAGCGCGCGCACGCCTTCCTCGACGCACTGGAACTCGTCGACATCTCCAACAACATCGGCGACTCCCGGAGCCTCGTCACGCACCCCGCCTCCACGACGCACCACGGCATGGGCGAACCGGCGCGCCTCGCCGTCGGCATCACGGAAGACATGCTGAGGCTCAACGTTGGGCTTGAGGACCCGCTCGACGTAATGGCAGATCTGGAGCAAGGATTGCGAATGATATGAGCGGACGCCGGTGGGGCAGTGGCCAACGGCCCCGGCACCGACTTACCTTGCGCGCATGGACCGAAGGCTACTCCTGCGCGACGCACTACGGGCTGGACTCTTGGTGACGGCGCACCCAGGCGGCGCCTTCGCCGCGGAATCTGCGACCGCGGAGCCTTTCGCCGACTTCTTCGCCCTACCGATCTACCGCTGCTACGTGCGCGGGCTACAGCACCGCGACCTGCCGGAGGGTTGGCCCGCGGCCCTGGCCGTGCCGCAATCGCTCGATCTCCTCAAGGAGCCCGACAACGAGTTCGACCGCCGCGCCGTCGCCGTGTACGCCGATGGAATCAAAGTGGGCTACCTCCCGCGGGAGGACAACCTCATCCTCGAGAAGCTCATCCGCCGTGGCCTACCTGTAACGTGCCGCCTCGTCGGGGTCCAACCCGCGGAGGAGACGTACCGCAGTCTCAGCGTCGAGGTATCGCTGCTCTACCCACGGCACCCGACCACCGACGGCGGTATCCAGGGCGCCGAGAGAGACCGCCGCGAGGGCCTGCGTTCGGTGAGCCGCCGACCACTTCAGCACCTCCGCAGTACGGGCGATCCGCTGAGCGCCGGGCACGTATACGATGGCTACTACGAGGAGGGTCTCAGCGAAAGCTGAGAGGGTTTTGGCGAAAGCTGAGCGCATTTCATCGTTGCTGTACCGCTGTTCATCATACCGAGACGGCACAGCCTGGCCACCGTTACGCGGCAGCACATTCAACAATCCACCCTTGGACAATTCAAAAATTACCCTCAGTGCGGCAGAGCCGGCACACTCACCTGAACGGTCGTCCCTTTGCCCTTTACGCTACTTATCTCGATCTCGCCGTCCATCTGGTCGATCAGGCGCTTGACGAGCGCCAGGCCGACGCCGGCGCTCGGGTACTGCTCGCGGGGGTGGAGGCGGGTGAAGAGCCCGAACACATTCCGGAGGTAGTCCTCCTCGATGCCAATGCCGGCGTCCGAGAGGCGGCAGGTCAGGCGTGCGTCTCGCGGAGGGTCGATCTCGATGGCGAAGTTGGGCGTATCACCCGGCGCGACGAAGCGGATGGCGTTGTCGAGGAGTTCGGTGAACGCACGCTGAAGCTTGGCGGGGTCGGCCTCGACGAGGACGGTTGCGCCGGTCGTGAGGCCGGCAAGATGAAACTGCTTGAGTTCGTCCGACAATACCGACTTGGCCACCGCGGCCGCCCACAAGCGACGTACGTCGCAAGTTTTGGCGACAGCCGCCTCGCGACTCGCGCGACTGTAGAGCAGGAGGCGCTCGAGGACGTTATGCATCGCGTTGGCGTTAGACTCGATGAAGTCGAAGTGTTCGGCCAGGGAGGCGTCGGCGGCGGCCTCGGCGGGGATCCTGCGGCGCACCATCTGCATGAAGCTCCGGACCGTACGAACGGGCTCCTTGAGGTCGTGCGAGGCGGCGTAGGCGAACTGCTCGAGCTGCTCGTAGCTGGCCTCGAGGCGCGAGCGGGTGAGGATCGCATTGCCGACGCTCAGCTCGACGGACTTACCGACGCGCCGGCGGGCGAGCAACTGCTCCTCGAGCTCGCGACTGGTCTGGTGCCCGAGTTCGATGTGCTCGGCGAGACTCGCATTGAGGTCGGCCTGATTGGAGACTGCCTTGCGGTTGATGCCGACGAACTCGTGCAGGAGGAATGCCATCAGCGCCACGGAGCAGACCAGCGGCACGATGCAGCGACGGTAATCCTCCAGGGGATCGATCGCCGTGGGCACCCACATAAAGTACGCTATGCACACCGCGAAGCACGCCCAGAAGATACTGTTCCACGTCCGCTGCCACCAAGGGTCTTGCTCATGGATACTGCTGGTTGCACAGCACGCAGACCAAGTAGCTGAAATTCATGGGACTACCGGCCAGGAGCACACTGGCGAGGCAGGTCGCGAAGACGACCGCGAGCCCAGTGCGCTCGATGCGGACGTGGTTGTCGGCCGTGAGCATCGACGTGAGCGTAAATATCAGCACCGAATTACCGACATAGACCCACGCCAGGCTCGGCGTACCCACGGCGAACTCCACGGCGGTGCACGTCGTACAGATCAGCCCGTAGGTGAGGCCGATATGGCGCAGGCGCTGGAGGTGCCACGCCGTCATCTGTCGGCGGTTGTCGAACTCCAACGCCGCCATGTCGAACTCACTCGGCATACGCGGGGCGCTTGGTGGTGATTGGCTTACCGGTCGTGGGTACGGGCGAGAGCGGGAGGTCGAAGGTGAAGCAAGTGCCCTCGCCTGCGCTCGCGACGCGGATCTGTCCGCCGTGCCCGATGACGATCTTGCGGCACAGCGCGAGCCCGACGCCGCTGCCCTCGTAAGCCTCCCCTGCGTGGGCGCGGTTGAAGAGCCCGAACACCTTGTCGAGCTGATTCGGCGGGATCCCGATCCCGTTGTCGCTCACGCGGACCTCCAGCCTGCCTTGGTCTGTAACGCGAGCGCTGATGTGAAGCTGCGGCGGCACACCGGCGCGACTAAACTTTAGCGCGTTGCTGAGTAAATTTTGGAACAGCTGTACGAGTTGCGTCCGTTGTCCCTCCACGATGGGGAGTCGCCCGACGTCCACCCTCGCCCCGGTGCGCGCGACGGAGTCGTGGAGGTTTTTGAGGACCTCCTCGCAGACGACGTCGAGGTCCACGGGCACGGAGCGCTCGTGATCGGCGTCGCTCGTGTAGGACACCAGGTCGGCGAGCATGACGGACATGCGGCGCCCGCCGTCCTCAGCGAAGGCGAGGTACTCCCCGAGGCTCGGGTCGATCCGATAGCGATTGAGTCTGCGGCGCGCGAGTTGCGTGAAACTCACGATGCTTCGCAGGGGCTCCTTGAGGTCGTGGTGGATGGCCTGCACGATACTCTTCTTGTCGTCCTGGCGGAGGCGCAGGTCTTCGGTGAGGCGCGCCTCGGTCATCATCTGGACGGTGAGTCGGTCGATCTCCACGCGGTAATCTTCGCTGGCCCGCGCGAGGGCGACCTGGTGCTCCTGTTGCGCGTCCTGAACTAAGAGCATTTGGATGCGCGTGCGCTTGAGGCCCGCCAGCGACGTAGCTAGCCGCCGCCGCGAGCGGGAGAGCTGTACGTTAGACACGAGGGCCACCACCAGCAGCGTCCACATGGTCGGCAGCCAAGGGGGTACGCCGGCGCTGGCTACGAAGAGGTGCCCGCCCGCGATCGCGAGCGCCGGCGGGGCCAGCGTGACGGCAAGCACGAGCACGGCGGCGAGCTTCGATTCAAGTAGCGCGAACAGCATCAAGCCGTAGGCCAGGTACAGCACCATGACGCCCCCGCCGGGCGGGAGTGCAAAGTGCGCCGCCCAGATGCTGCCACTCGCGTAAGCCACCCCCGCTACCGTCGCGTACGTGAGCGAAAGGCGAGCGACGAAATACGCTAGTAGCCCCCCCGTCGTCAAAATGGCAAGCCAAATCCCGACAGCGGCGTCGTCGCCGTAAAAGAGCGCCATGGCCAGCAGGCCGAGTACAATCGCACACATCCCGAGGATATGACTGCGGAAGTGCAGCTGACGTGCGTGAGGGCGAGTAGTGGGCATGGCGGGAGAGGAGCGGACGCTAGCGCTAGCGCTTGCGCTTGCGAAAAGGGTGCCACATTAGGCCGCGGCACCGTGTCCGCGGCCCTGCACCTCACTCCTCTCCGACTGACTCCCCCTGCAGCGCCAGCAGGGCGTGCAGGTCCGCCAGCGTATTGGCCTCTTCGATGAGCTTGTCCTTGCGCCACCTGAGCATCCGCGGGAAGCGCAGCGCGATGCCGGACTTGTGCCGCGTACTTTTGTTGATGCCCTCGAAGGCCAGTTCAAAGACGTGCACCGGCGGCACCGAGCGCACCGGGCCGAAGCGCTCCAGGGTGTTCTTCCTCACCCAGGCCGTCATCGAGCGAAACTCCGCGTCCGTCATCCCGGAGTAGGCCTTCGCGAAGGGGACCAGCGTCCGCTCGCCCGTCGCCTCGTCGGTGTCCCACACGGCGAAGGTGTAGTCGGAGTACAGGTTGGCCCGGCGCCCGGACCCGCGCTGCGCGTAGATCATCACGGCATCGATCGTGAGCGGGTCGACCTTCCACTTCCACCAGTCGCCCTTCTTGCGGCCGATGCGGTAGGGGGAGTCAAGACGCTTGAGCATCAAGCCTTCCGAAAGGTATTCACGCGACTGGCCACGGGCTTTCGCCAAAACTCGCCACTCGTCAGCCTCGACCACGGGACTCAAAGGAAGCAAAGCGGGTTGGTTAGCGGCAGCGACGACGAGTTCGAGCAACTCGCGGCGTTGTTTTAGTGGAAGCTCCCGGATGTCCTTCCCGTCGTACTCCAACAGGTCGTAGCACATCAGCACCACCGGCACCTCGCCGAGCAACTTCTTGCCGATCGTCTTTCGGCCGATGCGTCGCTGGAGCTGTCCGAACGGCAGGGGCATGCCGTCCTTATAGGGCAAGATCTCGCCGTCGATCACGGTGCCGTTGGGGACGGCTTCCGCCAAAACCTGCAGCTCCGGGTACTTATCCGTCACGAGTTCCTCGCCGCGGCTCCACAGGAAACTCTCGTGGCTGCGCACGATGAGCTGCCCGCGGATCCCATCCCACTTGCGTTCGGCCTGCCACTCGCGCACGTCGCCGAGCGCCTCGAGGGCTTGTTCGAGTTGGTAGGCGAGGTAGAAGGGGTAGGGCTTCGAGATGTCCTCATGGGGCGAGTGCTCGAGGACTAATTCCTGGAAGGTCGTCTCGTCCGGACCCCAGTTGCCCATGAGGCGATGCGCCAGGGTGTTCTCTTCGACGTCGGTGGCCTGCCCGAGGGCGCGGACCATCAACTTCTGCGAGACGCCGACGCGCAAAGAGCCGGTGATGAGCTTCGTGAAGCAGTAGCGCTCCGTGCCGCCGAGCTCGTCCCAGGCCTCGAGGACGCCCTCTTTCTTCCCTACCTCGTCGTAGGTAGCGAGGGCGCGCGTGTAGTCGATCCAGTAGCTCAGGTCGTGCGTGGAGTCGCGCGTTGGGTTGGGCAGCAATAAACTAATGGCCTCGGCGAGGTCGCCGGTCGTATGGTACGAATCTTCGAAGAGCCAGAGCGGCACGTCGGCGCGCTCGGCGGCCCAGTGGCGAAGGAGCGTCGTGTTGACGGGTCGCTTCGGGCGCCGGCCCGAGAGCAGGGCAATGGTCCAGAGCTTGTCGGAGTCGTCGGCCTCGGCGAAGTACCGCCGCAGGGCCTCGACCTTGGCGAGCGTGCTGTTGGTTTCGTCGAGCTCGCGGTAGAGTTGGGCGAAGCGTTGCATGTAGGTTGAGCAATGGGAGGGGGGGATGGTTCATAGGGTGCAGGATCATGCCACTGGCGCATGTGGGGCAGCCGCTGCCGATCTCTTACTACAGATGGGCTCCCATTAGCGTGTGCGGACGGGTGCGATCATCCACAGAGCCCATTAAATCACTTTGGACACACGACATGGTCCCAACCCACCCAACGTGAGCAACGTGCACCACATGCACCTTCCTCCCCGAACGATTATCCACATTTTGACATACCTATAGGGCACACGCTAAACACAAAACCCAATCAAAATCAGATTATGCCAAGTTCCGCCAAAGACATCATGTCCCAGAAAATGGAGGACGCTACCCATTGCGAGCCTACCGCCAAAACACAGAAAAATTCCATGAAAAGCAAAACTGCTGCCCCGAATGCCGCCAAGACGAGTGCTGAGCACACGCACCTCGGTCTCGACATGCCGCCGCTTGCTGCCAACAAGGCCGCCAAAGGCCCGCGCATTCAGCTCGATCAGCAACCCTACGTTGCGGGCAAGATGAAGCCGAAGAAGACTAAGCGCAACGTCGCCATCGGCGCCGCCGTCCTGGGCGGGCTCGCCGCTGGTGCTTACGCACTGTACAAGAAAGGTGAAAACCCTACCGACGCAACTAAGGCTAAGGGCGTCGGCAACACCCTTGCCGCCCTACTCCCGAAAGGCCAGGCCGTCACGATCCGCAAGCGCCAGGAGGTCGACGCCAAGTCGAGCGTCGTCTACGCCGAGTGGCGTAAGCTCGAGAACCTACCTAATATCCTCACCCACCTCAAGGAGGTCAAGGTGCTTGACGAAAAGCGTAGCCTCTGGACCGCGAAGGGTCCCGCAGGCACCGAGGTAAATTGGTACGCCAACATCACCGAGGACGAGCCGGGCCGCGCCATCTCGTGGAAAGCCGAGGAGAAGGCCGACGTGCCCAACAGCGGTCGCATCCTCTTCAGTGAGACTCCGAAAGGCAAGACCCTTATCGAGGTTACCCTCACGTACCAGCCCCCAGCCGGTAGCGTCGGACAGGCCATCGCGGCTGCCTTTGGAGAGAATCCAGAGAAGCAAATCACCGACGACCTGAAGAACTTTAAGCAGTCGATCGAGAGTCGAATCACGGCCTAGGCCGCTAGTCCGCATCTAAGTAGATTTTTGAAGTGAACACCCCCCTAGCCCCTCCAGCCTCACGGTTGGGGGGGCTTTCGGTGTTGGGGGGTCTGCACCGATGCGAAGATTAACCCTAGTGCCTCCAGGCGGTGGATCGGCCACGCGCGTTGCGCCGCCTCTCTCAGCAGGCTGTCCCGCATCCTCCGGAGCGCGGTCTGCGTCATCGGGTCCTCCTTGCCGTAGGCTTGGATGGCGACGATCTGGCGGTCGAGAAATTCCAGTGGGTCCTCCAGTGCCTGGAACACCCGCGGTACGCCGTCCTCGTCGGCCTTGGTGATGACGGGGACCAGGCGGACGGCCCGGTGGAAAATCTGCCGGAGGTAGTCGATCGCGATCACAGCCGTACCTGGGTCGTTGATCCCGGGGCTGAGGGCCTTGAGGGCCACCTCCAGGATGTTCTCGACGCCGTAACCGTAGAAGTCGTCCGTGTCGGAGATCTCCTCGAAGTAGAAGTTGCGCGGGAAGTGATCGATGTCCATGAAGCCTTTAGCCAGTGGCAGCTCGGAGTAAAACAGGGGATCGCCTTCGACTACGTACGTCCCCAGCGAGATCATAAAGGCGAAGCGCGTGTGGTGGGTTTTGGCGAAAGCCGCCAAGCCAGCCTCGTTGATGCCCCGAAAAAATCCCGCCTCCCAGGCCGGCACGCAGGTCCACGCGCCGACATCGGGGAGGTGCTGACCCGGCTTCTGCTCGGCCTGGCGCTTCAGCAGTCGGTCGAGGCTCACGAGTGTGCGCCGGTGCGCGCCCCGCAACACGACGCCCACCTGGATGCTCATGCTCACGCCGTGGATGAAGTAAATGAATAGCGCGAGGCACACGATTCCGAAGATCACCGCCAGGGCGAGCGAGGTGCTCGGGGGCGCGCTGTCCTTGGCGTTAAGCCCGAAGCCCATCGCGATGATGATGCAGTAGAGGATAGACCCGAGGTAGAACCCCAGTACCATCTGGTGACGGCGGCTGCCGATGAGGCTCGGTAGGAGGCGGGGCGAAAGATTGGCCGTCGCATTGCTCAGCAGCACCATCACCATCGAGAAGCTGAACACCATCAGCGAGATGAGGCCACCGATGAGGGTCGTGAGCAAGGAGAGCGCCACGTTGCGGTCGCGGACCAGCAAGTAGGGGATCGTCTCGTCGACGGCGATGAAGAAGGCCTTCGTCGTAAAGGTTCGCATCACTACCGCCAGCAAGAAGAAGAGCGTGCCCAGCACCGTCGGCCAGAACGCGATGCTGCTCACGACCGTCTCGTAGCGGCGGTGGAGCCAGACCTTGAGTGCTTCCATGCCGTGAAGATGCACGTCGGAAGTAAAGCGCGAGCAGTTGGCGGCGGACGCGATCGAACAAGCCCTGCGCGCAGGCTATCCCTCTTCTCAAACACGACTTCATGGACCTAGGGATCAAAGGCCGCCATGCCATCGTCACCGGCGGGGCCGCCGGCATGGGCGAGGCCATCGCGCGCTTCTTACTCGAGGACGGGTGTCGCGTCACGCTGACCTCGTTACACGAGCCCGGCCTCAAAGCCACCGCTGAGCGCCTCGGCCACGCGGAGCTCGTCCGGTACAAAACCGCGGACCTCACCGCGGACGCCGACCTGGCGGCGCTGGTGGAGTTTACCGGGGAGGTCGATATCCTCATCCACACCGCCGGTATCACGGGCGCCAAGGGCGACCCGCTCGAGATGAAAGACAGCGACTACCTCGAGGCCTTCGAGGTGGACTTCCTCACGGCCGTGCGCGTGTCGCGACACTTCATCCCCGGGATGCGCGAGCGCGGCTGGGGCAGGGCGGTCTTCGTGACCTCCGAGAATGTCGCCCAGCCTTACGGCGAGGAGTCAACCTACAATGGCGCCAAGGCGGCCCTCCTGACTTTCACGAAGTCCATCGCCCAACTCTACGCCCCGGACGGCGTACTCGTCAATACCGTTGCCCCGGCCTTCATCGAGACCCCGATGACGGACAAGATGATGGAGAAGCGCGCCGAAGAGCGCGGCACGTCCAAAGAGGAGGCCGTCGAAAGTTTCCTCGATGAGGAGCGTCCGCACCTCGTCCTCAAGCGTCGCGGCCAGCCGGAGGAGGTGGCGGCGGTGGTGGCCTTCCTAGCTTCGGAGCGGGCGAGCTTCGTGGTGGGCGCGAACTACCGCGTTGATGGGGGGAGTGTGCAGGGGATTGATATATAGTTTTTGAATTTTTGAAGGGTTGAATTTTTGATTTGCCGATGGGGCGCCGGCAATGCCATTCAAAAATTCAATCCTTCAACAACTCAACAATCGCCTCGCTCCTCGCGCCAAGGTCTCCTCCTTTTTCGCGAAGCACAGGCGTACGTAGCGTTGTCCGGCGGGTGCGTCACGGTAGAAGCCCGAGATCGGGATCGTTGCTACGCCGTGTTCGACGATGAGCCTTTCGGCAAAACGCCCGTCCTCCTCGTCGCTCACGGCGCTGTAATCGGCCAGCACGAAGTAGCTCCCTTCGCTCGGGAGGAGCGCGAACTTACTCGTGGACAAGGCCCGAGCGAGCGCATCCCGTTTTGCCGCCAGGAAAGTGGGCAGGCCCTCATAGTGCGCCGGCTCGGCCAGTTGATCGGCGATGGCGTACTGCGCCGGGGTATTCACGGTAAAGACCGTAAACTGGTGCAGCTGCCGAAAGCGCTGCGTTAGCTCCGGCGGGGCCACCACGTAGCCCACCTTCCAGCCCGTGACGTGGAAGGTCTTCCCGAAGCTGCTCGTCACCAGAGCCCGCCTGCGCAGGCCGGGATATCGCAGCACACTCAGGTGCTCACGGCCATCGTACACAAGGTGCTCGTACACCTCGTCGCTGAGCAATAGCGTCTCAGTAGGCGCGAGGAGGCTCTCCAACTCGATCAGGTCCTCGTGGCGCAGGCAGGTGCCGGTCGGGTTGTGAGGATTGTTGATGATCACGAGCTTGGGCGGACGCTTGAGCCTTTCGGCAAAACGCGCCCAGTCAATCCGGAATTCGGGTCCGACGAGATTAATAGACGTCACTACCCCGCCGCGGCTCTCTACCGCCGGCGCGTAGGAGTCGTAAGCGGGGTCGAAGAGGAGGACCTCGTCGCCGGGGCCGACGATGGACTGGATGGCGGTCCACAGGCCCTGCGTGGCGCCGCTCGTCACCGTGACCTCGGTCTGCGGGTCCACCGAGACCCCCTGCACTCGCCGAATCTTACTCCCGATCGCCTGCAGCAGCGCCGGCACGCCCGCCATGGGTGCGTACTGGTTGCTCGAGTGCCGCAGGTGGTACACGAAGCGATCGACGAGCCCCTCGTCCGGCGCGAAGTCCGGAAAGCCCTGCCCGAGATTGATGGCGCCGTGCTCGTGGGCGAGCCTGGAGATGGTGGAGAAGATAGATGGCCTAGGTGAAGGTGCGGACATGGCGGTAAAGGTGGGGCAGGCTCGAGGGCTCCGCCAAGGCTCGGCGGGAGGTGGCGCGACAGGTACGGCGCCTGGGTCCGACGCGGCGGAAAGGTCCGCGTAGAAGCTGAGGTCGATGAGCAATGTCCCCGCCCGCCACCGGCCATTTACCACGTATAAAGTTCAACACATTTATTTTAAATATGCAAATATCTTAGTTATGTCTGAGGCTCGACCGGTAAATCCTATATTATTACAGTGTTAAATTTGGCACTAATTTTGGCTCTCGGTTCTCGAAAACGTCCACTAGGCCCCACGGAGACACCCCGTTCCCAAATTTTCCCACGAGTCTATATAACCCCAATTTATGTCCATCGTATCCTCATCACCAAGAGAGAAAATAACGGTCGCTATTTCGGCCCTGTTTATCTTGTCATCAATTTTATTCAATCGCTATGTAGGTATCTCTTTCGGGACTATGTTTAGAGACCCAAATCTCAATGGGGTCTCGCAGGTATTTACTGGGCTGTACTTTCAGCTTGGCTTGTTGGCGTGGGCGATTGGCTTGGGGAGCATCTTAACTACATTTATCAACTTGCCCGACCGAGCTCGGGGGCACCGTGGGTTCCTAATTTATCTGTGTTCGCTCACGGCATTCTTGATGCTGGACGACGGGTTCAGATTGCACGAATCCGTTTTTCCATATCTAAGCCTCTCCGAACACGTCACTTAAGGTGTGCACGCCGGTAGCGTACTCGCGTTCCTGCTGATTTACCTGAAGACCATCCTCCGCACGCCTTGGCTATCCTTGTTCGTGGCGCTCTGCCTGTTTGGCGTTTCCATGCTCTGCGACCTACTTCCGTACGACCAGAATAATTTGGGTGATGTTTACTTCCTCCTCGAGGATGCGCCCAAGACCGTCGGAATCCTTTTCTGGGCGCTGTACTGTATCAACCTATCCAAATTCGTGACTCGCCGCGACGCGAGCGCGTTAAACCAGACCTTCGTCGGACCACCCTCAGCGGAGGAGGCTCTCACCCACACCCGCACGCCCGCGTAAGACTCGGGGGCTCAGGGGATAAATTCGGACGGTGTCAGTACGCTAGCCAGCAGCTGAGCAGCGGTCGACTCGAGCTACCGCAGGTACGCTCCGACCCACCGGTACCGCGTGTATACGCGCCACGTGACCCACAGCACCAGACTCGTCACCGCGATGGCCTCCAAGTAGGCTGCCGAAGCTAACATCTCCACGGTCGCCCCGACGGCGACGGCGGGCCTCGTCAGCACGTCCCAGGTGTTGAGTCGCATCAGCCGTCCCATCCAAGTACCGAGCGCACTCAACACGACAATCGACATGCACCCCACCGCCCGTGCCTGCAGCCCGCAGCCGCGCGCGTCGAGCGTCTCGTCGAAATACCGCAGTCCCCTCAAGAACCAATACAAGCCCAGCGCCGCGGCGGTCGCCGTCACGACGAACCCTAACCACGCACCCTCCTGCGCACCACCCGCCAATCGGCGCAACGGATCAACAAGGTCGGTGATGAGGTATGGGGCGTAAGGCATGAACAACAACCAGCCGACGAACAACAGAAATTCAGACTTAAGTCCCCACCCCGCGCCGCGACAGTGATGCAGTCGACAAAGCGCGAGCGGCACGTAGGCCATCGCCAGGTTCCAGAGCAAAAACCCATACGTAAGCTCCTGCACGAGGGCCGCTCGTATGCACAAGGAGACGAGCGCAACGCCGAGCAAACGGATCTCGACCAAAGTGGGCCTACCGATTGCCGCGGCGCAACGGGCGGCGACGAGGATATTGGACATGCTGAGCTTGTCTGGTTGAGGGATAATGGAGTGTTGGCCTGGTCTTCAATCCTGAGTCAATGTGTCGAATCCTGAGGACTGCTCTGTGGTGCGAGAAACTCAGTAACTAGCTTCGCTCGCCGCGCCTGCGCGAGGTCCCACTCGCGCCAGTCGACGGCCGGCTCAGAGGCTTGCCTCAGGCTTGCATAGGGTGCAGCATTCGCGAGAAGGTGGCCCACGTAATCAGGGTTGAGCCCGTACCACGTGCGAAGATTGAAAGGCAGCAGTTCCGCCAGATACACCCGGTCTACCGCCTGTCGTGCGGGCTGTAGGTTGTACCACGTGAATGCACTCGGCCAGTCGAAGAGCGCGGCCACGGCCAGGACGAAGTAGATCGTCCACGCCTGCCGCCGCACGAGCCTCGCCACGGGGGTCTGATCTAGCACCGTGCGCGTAAGCAGGTAAAGCCCCACGAGCGTACACACCAAGAAAAGGTACACCCCGAGTCGTTTGTAGGTCATCCCAAAGGCGTCCGTATAGTGGAAGTTGCGCAGGGCCACCGTGAAGACCATCATCACATTCTGACCGAGCCACGCCAAGCCAAGCGTCCGCGCGCGGTGCTGATCGGGCGTAGGGTTTGCCAGCAGGTAGCACAGTGCAGCTGCCGCCAAAACCACCGCCGTAGACAGTGCCCAAGTGCCTTGGTGCAGACCGTGCTTGAGCCCTTCTCCACTCGTGGCACGTTCGCCGAACCAGGTCGTGAACGCGTCCGTCACGTTGAGCACCACCGCCAGTGCGTTGACGCAGCAAAGCATCACCGTGGCGCGCGACCAGCCCACGCCAGAGACATCACCCGCCGCAGCACCGGCGCTCCAGGCCACTCCTGCGGAGTCCGCCGCGGACACGGTCGCGGAAGGAAGGTCCGGCTGAGACATCGGTAAATCACCAGAGCCTCCCTCTGAAGCGGGTTTTGCCGCAAGGCCCCAAAAAGGACGCGTAAAAAAGCGCTCCACGTAACCCATACGGTAGTAGAGCCCCGCGCCGCCAGCCGCCCAGGCGAGGGTTAGGACGAGGTGAAGACCGATGTCTCCACTCGTGAACCACGCCCAGAACCGCGACCCAAAGCCCGACCACGCCTCTGAGAGCCAGGAGTTGCTGAGTGTGTAGAGTCCAGCCACGGCAACGACGCCTAGGGCCGGCAAAAGTGCCCGCACCACGCTCCGCTGGCTGCCCCGTAGTCGGTGGTCGAGGGCGAGGCCGCTGCGGTAGGCGAAGTGCACCGCGGCCAAGGGCGCCGCCGCCATCCGCAGGAAGCCCCGCGCGAGTAGGTTGATTGGATCGAGGCGCGGTCCGACGACGACGGCCGTCAATAAGGTGACGCTGCTCAACACAAAAGTGACGAAGGTCCACGGATCGAGGTGCCACAGCGTAGCCACCGCCAGCGCGACCCACACCACCAACTGTACCCTTACCGAGAGCCCGACTCGCGCCCAACGCCGCGATGGAAGCAAACCGAGGCCGTGCCCGAGCGCGAGCGCGAGGTAGGCCCCCACCAGCAGCACCGCGTTGAGGCCGAGGCCGTCGCTATCCCAGGTGAGCGCGTGCGCCACCGAGCCGACCACAGCGAGCCCGCCGACGCGGTAGAGCTGTCGCCGGGCGGCCGACTTGCTTAACAGCAGGCGACTGCCGGCGTTCGGGCGGGACGGCGCCCCGCGTGCGGGAGCGAAAGTGGGTGGCGAGATGGGCTGGATTGGGATGAAGGAATTGGAGTTCATAATTAAAAGCGCTTTGCTTTACAAAGTGATCGAGCAAAAAAATCAGGTGTCGGGTCGCAGCATTTTCTCGAGCACAGTAATGTGGTGCTCGAAGGCATCTCTACCCTTTTTGGTCGCCCGGTAGCTGGTCAGCGTCTTGCGGCCGACGAAGCCCTTGCGCAGCTCCACGTAGGCCTCGTCCTCGAGCTTGCGCAAATGAGAGGCGAGATTTCCGTCGCTCAGGTCGAGCTCCTCGCGGAAGGTCGTGAAGTCGACCCACTCCGCCGCCGCCAGCATCGCCATAAGCGCCAAGCGCACGCGGCTGTCGAGGTTCTTATCGAGTTGATTGAGGAGGTGCTTCATGGAGGATTAGAGACCGCTACGCTGATGGACGATGGACCGCTTCGCTGATGGATCGACCGCCGCACGTTGGAAAGAGACTGCAATAAATTGCTTTAAGTTTCAACTGATATCTACAATTAAGGGCTGTAAGCCAGGCAGTTATCGGGCGGGGTGCGTGAGCGCAGCGCCGCTATGTCCGCTCGTACCGCCACCACATCAGCCCGCCGTAGACGATGTGCAAGACGCCAAAGCCAATGGCCCACGCGTCAATCCCGTACTCCGGAAAGAATGCCGTCACCACCCCCAGTCCCACCTCGCAGTAGCCGAGTGTCCGAATCTCATCCAGCGTATAACGCCCGCCCGCCAGCAGTGCCAAGCCATAGAAGATCAGCGTAATCGACGCCGAGTAGCCGTAGTCGTTGTGGCACCACAGCGCCAGCACCAGCAGACCGCCCGCCGCCAGGGGCACCAGCATGGCCTCCAGCAGGGCGCGCGTCTGTGCGTTCCACAGCTGGGCCCCCGTGTGGCGCCCTCGCCGCACGGTGAAATAAACCGCGCCGGCCACGGCTACCGCCATCGTGACGAGGCCGGAGGTGAACACGTAGGACTCAACCGTTGCTCCGTTGAGGCCCTGCCGAAAGTAGGCCGTGTAGTAGTCTACCCCTTCGAAAGGATAAGTACCCGCACGTGCGTACGCGAGCCCGGCGGCCACCAGCGCG
>JBGTKC010000131.1:0-8777 GCA_041744755.1 Saprospiraceae bacterium | reverse complement strand
AACGGACTGTTGGTCCTGGGCCTCGTGGCCGCCGTCGGTATCCAGGGCTACTACCTCATCAACTACACTACCCTCGTCGGGGAGAGCGTCCCCGACGTGACCGACGCCACGGAGGGCGATCCACGGATTTCACTTTTGATCATCAACGTCAAAATGAAGAACCGGGACGCCGGCCCGATCCTCGCGTTCATCGAACGGCAGGACGCGGACGTGGTCATCGCCATGGAGACCGATGGCTGGTGGGAACAACAGCTGACTAGCGTGCAGGCGAGCTACCCCTACAGTCACGAGGTCATCAACGACGCTAGCTACGGCATGGTTGTCTACAGCAAATTTCCGCTCACGCAGACCCAGACGCACTACCTCCAGCACGACGACGTGCCCTCGGTGGAGGCGGTGCTCGACCTGCCCGGCGCGCGTGACGTGCGCCTCTTCGCCATGCACCCGGTGCCCCCGTCGCGCTTCAAAGATCTCCCCGACAACCAGGGCGAGAATGAGGTCGAGTTCATCAAAGTCGGCGAGATGGCCGCGGCGAGCGCCGAGCCCGTCATCATCGCGGGGGATTACAACGACGTGGCCTGGTCGCGCGTCGACCGCCTCACCAAAACCGAGGACCTCCTCCACGACGTGCGCGTCGGCCGCGGGATCTACACCAGCTATGACGCGCACAACATCCTTATGCGCTGGCCGCTAGATCACGTCTTCGTGACGGACGATTTCGCCGTGGCGCGTCTGGAGCGCGGGCCGTCGGTGAGTTCGGATCACTTCCCGATATTGGTCGAGCTGACATTGAGGGCAGAGTAGGCCTAGGCCAAGGGCCTGTACCTAGCCGACTGAGGATATCGGTACAGGCACCTCTGAGCAAGTACATGAGCTGGGCTTGCTGCACAGGCGTGGGAAGGGAAGGGCCACGAGCTACGAGCGGGTTCGAGGGTGGCGTTCGACCGGCTTCCGCCGGTGCCACCATTGGATGGGGTGGCCTTTCAGCAGCCCACTGCCGGGAGCCAGTCGAACGGGCCATAAAAAAGCCCCGACCGAGCATCACACTCGATCGGGGGCCGGATGCTAATCCATTTTCGGGGTGCTAATTGCTGGCCGTCTCCGTGGCCTTCGCCACGGAGTCCGTCCACATGTCGCGTACGATCAGCCACTGGCCGTCGATCTTGGCCCAGAGCGTCGTGTACTTACTCACTTCGGCCTTGCCGCCGACCATCTCGTCGGAGTGGCCGATTTCCATGGCCGTGGTCGCGTCAATGACGATGAAGTCGTCGGTCTTCATACGGATTTTGTCGCCGGGCTTCAGCTTCGCGAGATGCTCCTTGACCTTGGCCTCGTAGCCCGCGCGGCCTTTCACGGTCTCCCCGGTGTGCGGGAAGATCTGGGCGCGCTCCCAGTAGGCGCTCGCGATCTTGGCGGCGTCGCGCTCGGCAAAACCGTCGTTGAAGGTCTCCTCGAGGCGTTGCGCGATCTCCATGCGGACCATGTTGTCGGCACTCGCCTTAAAGCTGGTGTCCATCGCGACGGCCTTGGCGTACTGAGCACTGGCCCCCTTGAAATCTTGCTTCTCCTGAAGGAAGTCGCCGTACGAGTCGTAGGGATTCGGGTGGTTCGGGTAGGCGGCGAGGTAGGCCTTGAAGGACTTCTCGGCGTTGGTCATGTCGCCTTTGCGCATGTAGGCGTAGCCGCTGAGGTTGAGGGCCGCCGGGTGGGTTGGGTCGAGCTTCATGGCGCGCTGGAGCGCGGCGATGGCCTTGTCGTACTCGCCGGCGTCGGCGTAGAACCGACCCTCTGTCACGGGCAGGAGGATGTCTTGCGGGTACTCAGTGGCGAGTTTGGCGTAGGGTGCGGCCAGCGCGGCGTCGGGACCGTTGTAAGGCACGAGGGCGAGGCGCACCATCTCCTGTTCTCCCTTAGGGAGCTTGGCCGCGCCGCGCTTCACGATCGCCATATAAGGCGCCATCGCGGGGGACTCGTTGGCGTTTTCGAGGCTAAGGCGCCAGGCCGCGGCGGAGACGAAGTCGGGGTCGGCGGCGACGGCGGCTTCGAAGTGCTTTTTCGAAGCTGCGGTTTCGGCGTGGGTGGCGGCATCCACGGCGAGCGTATAGTGGGCCATCGCCACGGCGCTCTTGGTGGTGACGGGCACCGTCTGAGCGCGGACGCTCGTGCTGAACGGCAGGCCGAAGGCCAGGATCAGCGGGAAGAAAAGGGATAAGATTCTCATCTGAAACAAATTGAGTGAGTGAAAAAGACGTCTAGGGTGATCCCGCCAGAGAAAGACAACCGCCTCCCGCCCACGGCCCCGGGGAGCCGTGTGCTGGATTTGGTCGTCTTTATCACTTCTTAGGCGCTGCGTATCGGATGTCGGGAGTTTGCGGTCGCGAGCGGACTATCGAGGGTCGAGCCCCTCGCCGCGGGTTGGCAAATCGCCGAGCGCCCTGGTTCTGGCGGCAGCCGACTCGACGCGTAAGCGCTCGGTGAGGGTCCGCGACCCAGCGTAGCTCGTGTCTACTCTGAGGTGGGCGAGCCTCCGCAAAAACGGGGCGTCGGCGGGTTCCGCGCTGAAGTACTCGCCGGTGGTCCGCTCCGCGTCGGTGGCGAAGGTGTAGCCGGTGGGGGGAGTGGCTTCGGCGGGAGCGGCGGTGGCGCCGGCCCCGGTTTGCACAGGCAGATCGGCTACGTCGAAGGCGTACTGGAGGTCGCTCACGCCCGGTCGCTCGGCGCTCGTGTGCTGGGCGAGGAGGGGGGTGCCGGCGAAACCGCAGCAGAGCAGAGCGCCCGCAAGGACAGTGGGTAGGTACTTCATGGGGGTGGATGGAACGTGATGAAAGGAGGCAATGCGCTGGTGCACAATGCTTTGCGCTTTCGTTGACCCAAAGGTCGGGCAGGGCTAAGGCCAGGGCTTGCGGTGGCGTCGCGGCTGCATGCGTACACGTCCCCGTCGACGTGGACGCATGTTTTGGCGACGTGTGCGCACGTGGCGGCGTGGCGGGCGACGAGGGCGGGGGGCGCCTTTCGGCAAAACGTACCCGCAGTTTAATGTGCACGTCACGCAACGTTAAATTACATTGAGTTGAGTAAGCGTTAGCCACACTACGCATAAATGCGTAAGTTTTAAAAATATGATAAACTCGAACGATCGCGGCGTAGCTTGCGAGTTATTCTAGTCGAAGTGAAACCTCCAACATGTCATTCGAAGCACTCGTGGCTCGGGAAATACCCTCGCCTGAGCAGGGTCGCCCGCCTGTCGCGCGCAGTGGGCATCGCCGCGGTGACCGTCGCACTG
Organism: Saprospiraceae bacterium; assembly: GCA_041744755.1. GTDB lineage: Bacteria > Bacteroidota > Bacteroidia > Chitinophagales > Saprospiraceae > CALDTK01. The sequence goes on along the minus strand of JBGTKC010000131.1, from coordinate 5,494 downwards.
GTGTCGTTCGTTTTGGCGAAAGCCGCCGCCCAAACCCCCGGCACGCTCCCGACGCGCTTTCAGCACCTCACCCAGCAGGACGGTCTCGTGCAGACGGCCGTCGTCGCCATCACGCAAGACTCGCTCGAATTTTTGTGGTTCGGGACCTGGGACGGGCTGTACCGCTACGACGGCACGGGTTTGCGGCGCTTTGCACCCCTGGCCTTCGACTCCACCAGCCTCGTGTACAGCTCCGTGAAGGGCCTCGCGACCGGGGCCGGCGGAAATGTGTACGTCTCCACGGATGGCGGCGGACTCGACCTCTACGATGCCCGCACGGAGACCTTCCGCCGCGCTTGCCACGCCTTCGGCACGCCGTGTAACACCGGCGACCGCACCACGCAGTCCCTCGGCAACACCCCCTACGGCACCTTCTTCGACCAGCCCAGTGGCCTCCTCTCGCGCATCGACCCGAAGCACGAGACCATCAGTACCGTCAACGCCGACGCGACCCGCCTCGACGGCCGGGCCTTCGCTTACGCAGCGGCTCCCGACGGGCGGCTCTGGGTGGGCACGCTCTCCGGCTACCTGCATGCGTTCGGCGCGAACGGCGCGCTGAGGCGCACCGAACTGCGCGACGCCGGTGGTGCACCGACGTTCGACCCAATCCGCGGCCTCCACTACGATGCCGGCAGTCGGCTCTACGTCGCCACCGACGGCGGGCTACGCGTCCTCGACCTCGCGACCGGCGCGATGCTGCCCATCCCGGAAGCTTTACGTCGGCGGCGCTGTACCGCGATCACGCCCGGGGTCGCGGGCGAACTGTGGATCGGGACGTGGGAGGGGCTCGTGCGCCTCGACCCGGCGCACGGGCAGGTGACCGAGTATCGCCACAACCCACGAAACCCGACTAGCCTGCTGGCCGGAGAGGTGTACAGCCTCTACCTCGATCGACAGCAGGTGCTCTGGGTCGGCACCCGCACCGGCGTGAGTCGCCTACCGCTCACGGGAGCGCGCATGGGCGGGCGCTTCGACGAGGCTTACGACCTGGAAAACGCCTCGCCAGCTGGCGTGTGGCATTTCTGCAAAACCCGCGACGGCGATCTGTGGGTCCTGCTGGAGCGCGGGATCGACCGCTACGACCCGAGCGGTCGACTCGTGCGTACCTACCTCCCGCGCGAGCTCGGCATCGGCACCGCGGCCGACAACACGCTCGCCACCCTCCGGTCGCTCCACCTCGCGGCCGACGGGACGCTCCTCGTCCAGGGTATCCAGGGCGAGCCCAGGGGATACCAGCTCGCCCGCTTCGACCCGGTCCTCGGGCAGCCACGGGGGCAGGTCGCGTTCACCAGTGCCAACACCAGCGATTATGGTGACTCCCCCCTGCCCGCCCTACGCAACGACGGGCAACCTCAGGTCTGGTCGAGGGTGGCCGGCCAGCGCTGTCCCACGCGGTACGTGGACTCGCTCCAACGATACGTGCGGTACTGCCCGCCGGCCGACAGCCCCGAGGACAGCGTCCGCCAAACTTTCAGCACGGTGGTCCAGGCCCGCAACGGCCTTACCTACTTCGGGGCCTACCAGTCGGGCATCTTGGTCTTCGACAGCCGCGCGGACACCTGGCGGCGGTATCGTTACAACCAAAACGACCCGCGCGGGCTCCCCTCCGACATCGTGCTCGACCTCGCCGAGGACAGTCGCGGCGGCATCTGGGCCGGGACCTACGGCGCGGGTCTGTCGCGCCTCGACCCGGAGGCCGGCACCTTCGTGCACTACGATTCCAAAAACTCCGCCCTCGCCAACGAAGTGGTCTACTCGGTCGTGGTCGACGCCCGCGACCGGGTCTGGGTGGCGACGAACTACGGTATCTCGGTGCTCGACCAAGGCACGGGACAATTCTTCAACTTCGGCCTCGAGCACGGGCTCCAGAACATGGAGTTCAACGCCGCAGCTAAGTACGTCGCCGCCGACGGCGAGGTGTTTTTCGGAGGCATCTCGGGGTTCAATCGCTTCTACCCCGACTCCTTGCTCTCTCACGGGCGGGCCGCGCCGGTGGTGCTCACGGGCGTGAACGTCCGCGGGGAGCCGTGGTCGAGCCCTGGCGCGCCGGCGGCTCCCTTCTTGTCGGCCCTCTCGCTCGCCGCCGCAGAGCGCGACGTCGAGATCTCCTTCGCGGCCCTCGAGTTTGCCTTCCCGGCCGCCACGCGGATCCGCTACCGCCTCGTCGGCTACGCCGAGGACTGGACAGAGGCTGGCCCGCGCCGCAGTGTGAGCTACACCAACCTCGACCCGGGGCGCTACCGCTTCGAGGTGCAGGCTGCCAATGGTACGGGCGAGTTCGACGGGGCTACCGCCACGCTCGACATCGACATCCGCTGGCCGTGGTGGCGCACGTGGTGGGCCTACGGCGCTTACGCGCTCCTCGTCGGTGGGGCTGCTTACATTCTGTACGGCTTCCGCCAAAACCGCCTCCGCGAGCGCCAGCGCCTCGTGCGCCAGCGCGCCGAAGCCGCTCAGCTCCGCGAACTCGATCGCGTGAAGACCAACTTCTTCACCAACGTGAGCCACGAGTTCCGCACGCCCCTCACGCTGATCAGTGGCCCGCTCGACGACCTCCTGCGCACCGACGAGCTCGCGCTGCTCCCGCCGCGCCACCGCCAGAATCTCACCCTCGCCCGCGAGAACGCCGGTCGCCTCAACGAACTCGTCGAGGAGTTGCTAGACATCTCCCAACTGGAGGCCGGGCACCTGCGCTCGCGCCCGAGCGCCATCGAGGTAGAGCCGTTCTTGGAGCTGATGCTGTACGAGCACCGACAGCTCGCTGCACGTAAGGGCGTACGGCTCCGTGTTGAAGGTATCGGGGAAGACTTGCCGACCGTCACCGCCGATCCGCAGCACCTGCAGCGCATCCTCGGCAACCTGGTCAGCAACGGGATCAAGTTCACGCCGAGCGGTGGGCAGGTGGTGCTGGAGGTCAGGGTGGGTGGCGTGTCCTCTGCGGCCCACTCGCTGGAGCCGGTCGAACGGGGCCCCGCGGCCTGCGTCCACTTCACCGTCCGCGACACCGGCCGCGGCATCCCCGCCGCCGACCTCCCGAATGTCTTCGACCGCTTCTACCGCGTCGACGAGTCGGATGCCTCGCGGACCATCGGCACGGGCATCGGCCTTTCGCTCGCCCGCGAACTCGCGCGACTGGAGCACGGCGAACTTAACGTGACCAGCACCGAGGGCAGCGGCAGCCGCTTCAGCCTATCGCTCCCGCTCTCGCGCGGCGCCGAGGCAGATGTGCGCGAAGATGCGGGCCCGGCGTTGGCAAACCCTGCGCCGATTACGGTCCCGATTGAAGCCTTGCCTCGATCGCCGATGCCGACTGCGTTTGTGCAGCCAGCGAACCACCTGCCCCACGGTTTCACGCCCGCCCCAGTCCCTGCGACTTCCCTCGTGCCGGCCTCTACGAGGGCCTCCGCGCCGGCGACGGCTGCGGTTTTGGCGAAAGACCTAATCCGCCTCCCCGACGCCGAAGACGAGCGCCCGAGTGTGCTGGTCGTCGAGGACCACGCCCGTATCCGCGCCTACATCGCCCAACAGCTCAGCGACGACTACCGCGTCCTAGAGGCAGCCGACGGTGCGGAGGGCATTCTAATCGCCGAGCAGTTCTTGCCGGACCTCATTGTATCGGATGTGATGATGCCGATTAAGGACGGTCTGGAGTTGTGTGATACCCTGAAGGCATCGGTGCACACGGGCTTTATCCCGATCGTGCTGCTCACTGCCCGTAGCGCGCGCCACCAGCGTCTCGAAGGTCTGCGCCACCAGGCCGACGCCTACCTCACGAAGCCCTTCGACGCCGAGGAGTTGGCCCTCGTGATCGACAAGCTCATCCAGGAGCGCAGGCGCTGGCGGGAGCGTTTGGTGGGCGCGGGACGTGTATCGCTCGGGCTTGACGCCGCGGGGAAGGTGACGGTTTTGCCGGAAGGCGCATTTGCCGCTAGCTCATCCGACGCCGACGCGAGTGAATCCGACGCGGGTAAATCCGATTCAGTGCTTGCTACGGCATCGTTTCGGCCGGCGAAAGCCCGACTCACGGGGCAGGAGATCGCTTTTCTCAAAGAGGTGGATGCAGCGCTCCACGAGTGCCACGGCGACGAGACCTGGACGGTGGAGGGTTTTGCCGAAAGGCTCCACGTGAGTCGCAGTCACCTGCACAGACTGCTGGTGGACCTGCTCGACCGACCGCCGTCGCAGTTGCTGCGCGAGTACCGCTTGCAGCGGGCGGCGGCCTTGCTCGACGTAGGCGAGGGCAACGTGAGCGAGGTGGCTTATGCGGTGGGCTTTAAGAGCGTGGCGCACTTCTCGAATGCGTTTACGGAACTGTACGGGGTGCGGCCCTCGGGCTGGGGCGAACGGGCGGCGGTGTGAGGTGACGGAGGATGGGGCAAGCAAAGGCGCAACGGAGGGACGCTGCGCGTGCGCGTACGTCCGCAAGGTTTGCGCCGGCGTCGCCGCGGACGTGGGCGCACGTCGCCGCGACGTAGCGGCAAGCCTCCCCGTGGCGGGTGCGGTCACCTTTGGCTCACCGAAGCAGCTACTCCGGCGGCTTCACCGCATCCACAATCTTACCCAGATGACTTACGCACCCACCTTGCCCTCTCGCTATAACGTCGTGCGTCTCTTCCTCGTAGCGCTCGGCTGCTGCGGACTCGCCGCGTCGCTCACGGCCCAGCGCACGGCGGCTGATCGCTCCGGTGTCCACCCCGAGGCCTACGATTACCTGCTCGAAGACGACCTCAAGTTGCACGTCGGACCATTCTACGACGCCGCCCTCCCGGCCGAGGCCCGGACCTACGCGCCGAGTCCTGCCGTGATGCGCACTAAGGTTAGCGTGTCGGGCCAGGTATATATTCCCTTCGTGGCCTACGGCGAGGCCAGCGCCGTTCCGGTGATGCCATCCACGCCGAAAGCGCAGCACCGGTCCATCCTCGAGGCCCTGCGAAATGCCCTCCCCGCGAGTAAGGTGACCGACAAATTCACGACTGCCTCAGCGCATGCGGTGGGGCATACGGCCCGCCCGACGACCGCCCGCGAGTACCCTTACGAGGGCGCACCCGATACCGCGGCCATCGTCAACCGCGAAGGGGCCACCTCTGGTGTGCCGAGATAGAGCACCTGCTTTTCAGGCTTACGCCAAAAAGATCCCCAGAAGTTTGACTAGAAGTAATTTCGCACCCCAATCGATAGCGCATCGGTCGGGATGCTTTCGTGAAGGACTCGTGAGGCTCACGAGGGTGCCGCGGCCGATGCCGATGGCCCTGACACCACCTCCACCCGCTCCCGCGCCAAATACTTTCCGCCCTGCAGTCCCGTGATGTAGTCGTTCAGCGCCTCCCGTACGTCGCAGTGCAGCGTCCAGGCTTTGCTGGAGTCCTCCGCGCTCACGGTGCAGCGCAGCTTGAGGCACTCCCCCTCGATGGCGTAGACGATGAGGTCGGGGTCTTTGTAATCGTTGTACAGTTCG
>JBGTKC010000130.1:0-41096 GCA_041744755.1 Saprospiraceae bacterium | reverse complement strand
TCGATCTGCAAAATCGCGGAGATCAACCCGAGGTGCGTAAACGCCTGTGGGAAATTGCCCAGCTGCTCCCCGTTGATCGCGATCTCCTCGCTGAAGAGCCCGAGGTGATTGGAGTAGCTCAAAAACTTCGTGAGCAATCGCTCGGCCTCATCCACCCTACCCACCTTGGCGAGGACCTCAATGTACCAGGTGCTACAGATCGAGAAGTAGCCCTCGTCGCCCTGCAAACCATCGGCTACGCCCTCCCTAGGCTCGTAGCGCTTCACGAGGCAGTCATCGACCAAATGCCGCTCGATCTGCTCCAGGGTCGCCAACCAGTTCGGCTCCTGCGGGGCGACGAAGCGGACCAGCGGCATCATCAGCAGGGAGCCGTCGAGCTCCTTCGAATTGGGGTACTGCGTCCAGGACTTGAGTTCCTCGTCGAAGTGCTCGCCGTAGATGCTCGCGTAGATGGCGTCGCGCTCGCGGAACCACCGCTCGTACGGGGCTGGGAACCCGCGGTGCTGCGCGATCCGGATCCCGCGGTCGATCGCGACCCAGGCCATCACCTTCGACATGGTGAACTGCTGCTCGCCACTGCGCACCTCCCAAATCCCGTGGTCGGGGTCGCGCCACGACTTACACACGTACTCGATGATCTCGCAGACCTCGACCCAGAAGGCGTAGGTGATCTCGTGGGCGTGACCGTCGTAGAGGTAGATCGTGTCGATCAGTTCGCCGTAGATGTCGAGCTGGCGCTGGCCCTTGGCGCCATTGCCGACGCGCACGGGGGAGGACTCCCGGTAGCCCTCGAGCTCCACCTCGTACTCGTCGAGGTCGGTGGTGCCGTCGACGCGGTACATGAGCGCGAGTTCGGAGGCGTCGTCGAGCTCCGAACAGCGCTCCTCGATCCAGGTCATGAAGTGCCTGGCTTCCTCTTTGAGCCCGAGGCGGATCATGGCGTACATCGTGAAGGCCGAATCCCGGATCCACGAGTAGCGGTAGTCCCAGTTGCGCTCCCCGCCCACCTCCTCCGGCAAGCCGAACGTCGGCGCCGCCACACTCGAGCCGTACTCTGCACTAGTACATAGCTTAAGCGTGATGGCGGAGCGGATGATGGTCGGGCGGTAGCTCCCGGTGTAGTGGATCTTCGCGACCCACTCCTTCCAGAAAGTGCGGGTGTATTCGAGGAGGCTTTCGCCAAAACCCGCCACGTCGCCGCCGTGTGGCCGCTTACAGTCGCGACTCTGGAAGACGAAGACACGGCTCTTCGGACTTTCGTCCCGGTCGACGCTGAGGCTGAGGTCGAACTTGACGCGCGGGCCACACCCCGTCCGCTCGGCGGCGCCCAGGCCGAGCAGGGTAGTGTTGTGGGGGCCGAGCGCGATCGAGAGACTTTCCTCATCCGGGTCGGCGATGGCCTCAGTGGCCTCGGCCGCGTACGGATACCGCGCCTCTAGGTCAAAACGGAGGTCCGTCGTCCCGACTAAAGCCCGCACGATCCGTACGATCTGGCAGTGCTTAATGTCCTCGACGGGAGGCATGAAGTCCGTGATCTCGAGGATGCCGCCGCGGTGCATGAAGCGGGTCACGAGCACAGCCGTCTCAGGCTCGTAGTACTGCTCGGTGTGGACGTCCTCGACGCCGACCGGCGTGATTGCCCAGGCGCCGCCCTTGTCGGCGTCGAGTAGTTTCGAGAACACCGTAGGGCTATCGAAGCGCGGGTAGCTCATGAAATCCATGCTGCCCTCCTTGCAGATGAGCGCCGCGGTATGGAGGTTGCCGACGAGACCGTAGTCGGCGATGGGGCTGTACTTATTCAACGCGACAATACTTTGACGAACGGCTGTACCCAAAAGCTGGCGGCGCCGTTTAACCACCCGTTAACCCCCGGAAGGAAGCTCTGGGTTTACACAATGCACATGCCTCACTTAATTTCGCGCACTCAAATCAACACCATGATGATGAAGTCCCTTCGCTTCGGCCTGGTCGCAATCGCTGCCGCCGGTATGCTCGCGAGCTGCAACAATGACAACAACGAAGTCCGTGACGCGGCCCGCGACGCCACCGAAATGACCGAGGACGCCGCCGTGACCGGCGCCCAAGCTCTCGACGGCCTCGGCGAGGCCGTACCGAGTGGCCCGACCACCGCGATGACCTTCAGCGAGACCGAGTTCAACTTCGGTACCGTTGCCGAGGGCGAGAAAGTCAAGCACACCTACAATTTTAAGAACGCCGGCTCCGAGCCGCTCGTCCTCAGTAACGCCGTCGGTAGCTGCGGCTGCACCGTGCCCATCTGGCCACGCGAGCCTATTGCCCCGGGCGCCAGCGGCGAGATCGTCGTTGAGTTCAACAGCCAGGGCAAACCCGGTGAGCGCGATCAGAAGGTGACCATCACCGCCAACACCAACCCCGCGCAAACCTTCCTCTCCCTCCAGGGGACGGTGGAGCCGCAGGGCTAAGAACACCCCATCCGGGCTCGCGAAAGCGGCTACGAAAGGTCCGCGTCCTGCCAACATTGGCGGGGCGCGGACCTTTTCCATTAGGGTGGATCCCCTCGATCCAGCCTCCGACTCTATCGCCTAACCCCCGGTCCGCATGCGCGACTACTTCAGTCTCATTACCTTTAGCCATACGGTTTTCGCGCTGCCTTTCGCGATCATTGGTTTCACGCTCGGGGTGCTCGAACCGGGGACTACCTTCCGCTGGACAGACTTGCTTCTCGTCGTGGCCTGCATGGTGTTCGCACGCTCGGCGGCGATGGGGTTCAACCGCCTCATCGACGCGCGCTACGATGCGCAGAACCCGAGGACCGCGGTCCGCGACATACCTGCGGGGCGGATCTCGCGCCGTGCGGCGGGGTATTTCGTCGCCGGGAATTGTCTTGCTTTCGTGGTATGTGCAGGCCTGCTCAACTCGGCTTGCCTCGCCCTTAGTCCGGTGGCGCTGGCCGTCGTGCTGGGCTATAGCTACACGAAACGATTCACTTGGCTATGCCACCTCGTACTCGGGGTGGGTCTAGCGTTGGCGCCGGTCGGGGCGTACGTCGCGGTCACAGGACGCTTTGGGTTCGTCTCGGTCCTGTTCGGGGTGGTGGTGTTGTTCTGGGTCGCGGGTTTCGACATCGTCTACGCGCTACAGGACGCGGGTTTCGACCGCGGCGCCGGGCTCCACAGCGTACCTACGCGTTTTGGCGAAAGCCGCAGTTTTTGGCTGTCGCGCGTGCTACACCTCCTCAGCTTCGCCTGTCTGGTGGTGGCCAGCGGGCTTTTGGCCAGCCATTTTCCGGAGGCTACCTCGTGGATTTTCGGCAGTGCGGCATTATTTGGCTTGGCTCTGGCGTACCAACACCGACTCGTGAGGCCGGGTCGCACGGCACAGATCGATCGCGCTTTTTTTACGACCAATGGCTTGGCCAGCGTGGGCTACGCCGTGGTGCTGGTGAGCTCACTATGTTGGACGGAGACCACGTATTAAAATTTAGGATAATAGGTTGGCATAGTTAGTGCAATGGCATCGGTGAGCCCCAAGGATTTGCGGCTGCCCGAGCCATTCAACCCAACTCATGTCCGCGACCCCCTCTCGTAGCATCAGCCTGCTGTTCGTTGTGCTAGCCCTGGGCTACCTACCGGCTCGGGCGCAGTTCTCCCAGAAAAGCTACACCTTCTCGCCGGCGGATTGTAGCCAGGGCGCATCCGTGTGCAGCGGCTACTCTGAGGCGGAATTTGGGTATTACAAATTCCTCCTAGACGGTAAGGCTTACGCCAAAACCTTCACCCCCTGCATGGAGGTAATTAAGAAGGCGTACCCCTTGTCCGAAATCCCGGACGACGGCTCTAAGGGACCGTACCAACTCGTGAATTGGACCGTGAGCGGCGCCAGCTACAAGGGGCGCTTCGCTGATCCGCTCGGGCTGCTGGCCTTAATGCAGGACGCCGATCCCGCGGGCGACTGGACGCTCGATCTGGCGACGAAGTCTATCATCGGCGGGATCGCCGAGACGCAGTACTCCGCCCTCGACATCCTCCAGGAGCCCACCGGCATCACGGCGAAGGTTGCATCAGTCTCCCGCACTACCGGCGGGACGGCCTCTTTCGCGTTCGCTGCCGGCAACCACGTCCTCGAAGTCATGGAAGGAAATGTCCTCAAGGAGAGCGTCACCGTTGCGGTCAACTGCCCACCTTCTACCGGAGGGTTTTACCAATCGTTGGCCCTCAATGTTGGCACTAGTAAAGTGGTGTGTGTCGACCTCGGCAAACTCACCGGACCGGTGGTGCCCGGCAGCGTCACCCTCACACCGGCCCCACGCACCAGCACGATCACCTTGACGAACAGCGATTGTTTTCGCGTAAGCGCCAAGAGCGTCGGCAGAGACTCGGTGGCGATCCGCTACTGTGACGCAGCCAACAACTGCGCCACGACGCTGCTCGCCGTGACGACTAAGCTGGCCAAACCGATCGTCTCGGTGACCGTGCGCGACAGCGTCTCACTCCCGGGGGAGGTCAAGACGTTCTGCCTCGATACCACAGAGCTGCCGGGCAGGATTGTCTCGGCGGTGGACATCTGCGCCGCTACCCGCCCAGCCTTCGTGGAGTTCACTTCCATCGCCTCTACGCGCTGCGTTAAGTACCGTGGGCTCAAGGAAGGAGGCGCCGACTCAACCTGCATGGTGTTGTGTGACGACCTCGGATTCTGCGACACGACCAAGATCGTCGTGACCGCCGCTACAACTCCACCGCCGCTGCCCAACCAGGTGCTCGTCTTCACGATCGACAAGGGCACCAGCGCTCGCGCGATGCTCAACGTCGAAGGCTTCCGATCGCGACCCGCCGACCTCGAGAACCTCTGTGCGCTTGAGTCCGGCAGGATAGTGTTCTTCAGCTTCGATGAGCGCGAGCTCTCGGTTGGGTTCGAGGGACTCGAGGTCGGGATGGAGCGGGCTTGCGTCGTGGCAAAGGCCAGTGACGGTGTTACCAAACTATTCGACATCACCGTCCACGTCATCGACCGGACTCCCGCCCGCGACACGATCCGCATCGTCAAGGGCGAGAGGCAGCGCTGGTGCTTCCCCGACCCTGAGCTCGTCGGACCTGCCGTGCGCATGTTTGACGACTGCAAGGCCGCGACGGCTCTGGTAGCTACGGCCACCACCGACGCGGTCACGTGCCTCGACTTCACCGGCCTTACCGCGGGTTCGCAGAAGCTCTGCATCAATGTCTGCGACTCGACCGGTCGCTGCGACGTAACCACGCTCGTCATCGAGGTCACTGAGACCGCTTCGCCGGAGGTCCCTCAGGCCGTCGACGACGCCGCCGATGTGCCGGCGAGCGGGACGGTGAGCGTCGACGTCCTCGCCAATGACTTTAGCGCGACCACCATCACGACCGTCACGGTGGTCACGGGCCCGCGCAACGGCACGGCAAGTTTTGATGCAAATCGAAAACTCGTCTACGTCCAGAGCCCAATGGCGACCAGTTGCGCCAACGACTCGGTCCGCTACCAGATCTGTAATGCGGCCGGCTGCTCGCAGGCGACGGTGCGACTGCGGGTGGACTGCGGCAGCGAGCCCGGCGGCCCGAATGACCCCCGCGGCCCGATCGAGATCGTGCGGGGGCTCTCGCCGAACTTCGACGGGGTCAACGACCGCTGGGTAATCGGCAATATCGAACGCTACCCCGACAATGAGGTGAAGATCTACAACCGCTGGGGATCGCGCGTCTACGCCGCCAAAGGCTACGACAACACTTGGGAGGGCAACTTCCAGGACGGTAAGCCCCTCCCGGACGGTACCTACTTTTATGTAGTCGTGATCGATGGCAAGCGCGTGATCGCTAACTACCTGGAACTCCGGCGCTAGTCCCCCGCGCGGACGGTCCGCCAATTAGCACAGTATTTGTCAAGAGTACGCTGGACAGTGCCTCTCGGCCTATCACAACCGCCTACAGGGGGCCTGCGGGCCTCGAAAATCCATATTCGCCGATGACCTATATCAACAAACTCACGCTCGGCCTCGGCCTGGCCGTATCCACCGCCACGGTCGCTGTCGCGCAGCAGGACGCGATGTTTACGAAGTATATGTTTAATTCGTTGAGCTATAATCCCGCCTACGCCGGTTCGAAGGATTATATGAGCCTCGGCTTGCTCCATCGCTCGCAGTGGGTCGGGTTCGAAGGCGCGCCCAATTCGCAGACCTTTACCGGACATACGCCGCTGCAAAACGAGCGCGTCGGGGTCGGGATGACACTCAGCAATGACGCCATCGGCCCGACCAATACCATTGGCGCGTCTTTAAGCTACGCCTACCGCATCTCCGTCACCGATAAGCTGCGGCTCTCGGTCGGGCTGCAGGGCGGGTTAGAGAACTACCGGGCGGACTTCTCGAAACTGAACCTCTCGCAGAATGACGTGGCCTTCGACGCGACGCCCAATCGCTGGTTGCCGAACTTCGGCGCGGGCCTGTTCCTCTTCGGCGAGCGCTTCTACGCCGGCCTGTCGAGCCCACACCTGATCGAAACCGACCTTCGCGAGCCGAACGATCCGAACATCCCCATCTACAGTCGCCGCTACCGCCACTACTACGCCTCGGTAGGCGCGGCCTTCCCGGTCAAGGGGGACGATATCATGTTTAAACCCAGCATGCTCATCAAGAACGTCGGTCTGTTATCGAAGACCGACAAGAACGAAGCCGCTCGCACGATCGGGGCCCCAACCGAGATCGACCTCGACGCCAGCCTGCTGTTTTACCAGAAGTTCTGGGTCGGAGCCAGCCTCCGCACCGCCGTCGAGGCCATCAACGACCGAAGCTCCTTCGACTCGGCCGACCTCTGGTTTAGCGTCAACCTAAGTAACGGCATGCGCCTCGGCGCTTCGTACGACTACCCGCTCACGGCCCTCAACAAGGCCAGCGCCGGTGGTTTTGAACTCATGCTAGGTTACGAGTTCAACTTCCTATCCGACCGCATGGTCACGCCGCGCTACTTCTAAGCCTACTTCCCCCTCCCGATCCCGATCCCCTCGAAATCTCACCGCTCATGAACCTGCTTCTCCTCCGTCGTCTCTGCCTCCTGCTCGCGCTGCTGGCCTGCGTGCAGGCGGCCGGCGCCCAGACGAGCCGCATCAAGCGCGCCCAGCGTACGATGGCGGACCTCAACTACTCGGACGCCATCCAGCAGTTCAACCAGATCCTGGAGACGAGCGACGACGCCAACGCCAAGATCGCCCTCGCGGAGGCCTACCGCAAAATCAACGACCCGATCAACGCGGAGTATTGGTTCGGGCAGATCGTCCGCCTCCCGGAGTCGTCGCCGGTGCATAAGCTTTACTACGGACAGGCTTTGCAGCAAAACGGGAAGTGCGACCAGGCCAAGGAGTGGTTCGCGATCTTCATGAACGAGCAACCCGACGACCTGCGTGGGCAATACCTCGGCCGCGCTTGCGACTACGAGCAGGAGCTTCTCACTCGCTCGGCCGGCGTCTACGCCGTCTCGCACCTCGAGTTCAACTCTGCCCTCGACGACTTCGGGGCCGCGGTCTACGAGGACGGCATCCTGTTCGCCTCCGATCGCAGCCAGGGCGTAGCCGTCAAGCGCGACCACGCCTGGACCGGCAACCCCTTCTTGGAACTCTTATACGTCAAGACGATGCGGACGGACCAGGCCGACCCGCAGACCACGGTCTACGGGACGCCGGATAAGTTCGATAAGACCTTTAACAGCAAGTACCACGAAGCCGCCGTGACGGTAGCCGAAGACGGGACGCAGATGTTTTTCACACGCAACAACTACAAAGACGGCAAGCTCGGCCGGTCCGACGATGGGATCGTCAAGCTCAAGGTCTTCTACGCCGACAAGAAGGGTAAGGAGTGGGGCGAGCTTCAGTCCCTGCCGTTTAACTCCGACGAGTACTCCGTGCTTCACCCGGCCATCAGCCCCAGCGGCCGACGCTTGTACTTCGCGAGCGACATGCCGGGCGGGTTTGGCGGGATGGACATCTACTACTCCGAAAAGGAGAACGGTCGCTGGAATCCTCCGGTCAACCTCGGCCCCAACGTCAACAACGAAGGACACCAGGCCTTCCCCTCCGTCGCCCCGGATGGCCACATATACTTCGCCTCCGATGGACACGTCGGCCTCGGCGGCTACGACCTCTACTACACCACCGAGAAGGCAGCCTTCGAGTTCACCCTGCCGGAGAACCTCGGCGCACCCCTAAACTCGACCGCCGACGACCACTCGATTCTGCTGCTCGAGGACGGGGGATTCGGGTACTTCTCCAGCAACCGCACCGGCGGTGCCGGCAAGGACGACATCTACTCCTTCGTCCGCACGGGCATCCCCGTGGAGGTCCTCGTCATCGACGCCGACACCCGCCTGCCGATCGAGGGCGCGACCGTCCTCAACGGCTGCACGTCCGGCTCGAGCGTCACAGATGTCAACGGCATCGCTGCGATGGGCATGAGCGATGAGGACAAGTGTAAATTTACCGCCAGCGCGGAGGCCTACGAAGAGGCCACCACCGAGGGGACGACTCTCAATTTTAAGGGTAGCAAGCTGATTGTCGAACTCCCGCTCAAGCCGCTCAAGGAATACTCCGTTGAGGGCTTCGTGTTCGACGAATCGTCCGGCGCGCCGATCGGAGGTGCACTCGTCACGCTCACGAGCCCCTTGGACCCGAAAGGCGTCACCTCACTCACCAACACCGACGGTAGATACACCTTCGACATCGTGAAGGGGATGTGTTATTCTGTTCGAGCCTCGATGCAGGACTTCCTCTCTGCCCGTGCCGACAACCTTTGCGCCACCGACACGGCGCGCACCTCGGTGTTCGACGTCGATCTCTTCCTCCAACCTACGATCTACGGCGGTCCGAAGGACAGTGATCTCGCCGGTACGCCAATCCGCCCAGACAACGACCCCGACGCGCGTCTCTATCAGGAAGGGGGGACCGGACTCTACGTCGACGCCAAGACCGGCAAGCCGGCCGACGGCGTGATCAACGGCCGCACCTTCAAGAACGGTTCGGTCGTCAACGCCGGCGGTAAGTTCGACCGCGGCCTAAGCGATATCAAGGCCGGCGACGCAATCCCTTACCTGCTCCACATCTACTACGACTTCAACATGGCCACCATCCGCGCCGAGGCCCGAGAAGACCTTGACGGCCTTTACGCCATGCTCACGGAAAACCCGGAGGTCATCATAGAGATCGGCTCCCACACCGACGCCCGCGGTAGCGACGACTACAACATGCGCCTCTCCCAACGGCGCGCCGAGGCCGTGGTCCGCTACATGGAGCAACGCGGGGTCCACCGTGACCGCCTCGTGCCCCGCGGCTACGGGGAGACCGTCCCGGTTAATAATTGCAACAACAACGTGCCGTGCTCAGAGCGCGAGCACCAGTTCAACCGCCGTACGGAGTTCCGCGTCCTCGGGTGCAGTACATGCGAGGACACTGGGAAAAGATCTCAGCCCCGCGAGGACGTCGAGGTCAGCCGTTGCCGCAACTGTCCTTTCTGACAGGACACGCGCGCCCAATACGGCCGCTCGCATCGATGTGAAAGTATAAGCAGCCGATTGGGGTAGGTACACCTCGGTCGGCTGCTTACGTTTACGGGGCTTACCGCGCGGCCTCACTGCTGGAGTGTGCGCCTTTCCGGCAAAACCCGTGATCCCTATGCTCCTTCGCCTACGACACTGCCTGGCTTTACTCTTCGTCGCTAACGTACTGCTGCCATCGAGCGCGTTCGCGCAACGCGCCAACCGCCTAGCGACGAAAGCTTTCGAACTAGGCGACTTCGCCGAGGCCGCAGACGGCTACGACAAGGTCCTACGCAAGACTCCCGACGACGCCGAGGCCCGCTACCGCTACGCCTATAGCTTGCGGATCCTCGGGCGGCTCACCGAGGCTGAAGCAGCCATGAAGCTATTGCCGGCGGGCAGCGATCCCGAGGTCGACTACCAGTACGCCCTCATTCTCACGGAGCTCGGCCGCTACACCGACGCCGTGGAGCAGGTCTATAAGGCTGCCAGGAAACGCCATCCCAAAGCTGATGCCCTCGCCTCCCGGATCGCCTATGCCCAGGCGCACGGCAAGGATATTGCGGCGTGGAAGGTCAGCAACGAGTTCGCGAATGCTAGCGGGGACGACTTCGCGCCAGAGGCGTTCGGGGATTTCGTCGTGTTCGCCAGCAGCCGCAACGGAGGCGGCACACAGCTGTATCGCAGCGTTCGCGACGAAAATCAGTTCCTCCGCGTGCCCGATAAGGTGCACCGCGTCGGAGAGCTCGCCGGCGGGGAAGCCCCCGTGGCTTACGCCCCGAGCGGCGAATTGGTCGCCTACACGCGCAACAACTTCCAGGCTGGCGAGCGCCTTATCCCCGAGGCCGGCTGGGAGTTGAGCCTCGTGCTCGCGCTCCCGACCCAGGACTACGACTTCCTCCCCGGCAAGTCGTTCTCCCACAATGGCTCCGGGTTTAACAACGGCTTTCCGAGCTTCAGTCCGGACGGCAAGCGGCTCTACTTCTCGTCCGACCGCCCGGGCGGCGAGGGCGGCTACGACCTCTACTACTCCGAGCGCACCAGTGACGGTTGGGGGGCGCCCGTCAACCTCGGTCCGGAGATCAACACTTTCGGCAATGAGATCGCTCCGCAGGCGGCCTCTGGCTCGCTGTACTTCTCGAGCGACTACCTCCCCGGATTCGGCGGGATGGACATCTACCGGGCCGACCTCGTCAACGGGCTCGTCTCCTCAGTGTCGAACCTCGGCCCGGCCGTGAATAGCTCGATGGACGATATCGGGTTCACACTCGTCGAGGGCGGGGACATCGCCTATTTCGCCAGTAATCGCAGCGGCGGCAGTGGCGGCATGGACCTGTACCGCGCGATGCGCTCTGGACAAGCCATCACCTTAGCCGTCGTCGATTCTACCTCCCGCCTGCCCGTCGCGAATGCCGTGCTCGATTTCAGCGAATGCGGACAGGGCATCTTCCTAACCGGCGCCGACGGCGCCTACACATTCCGAGCGCTCCCGAGCCTCGACTGCCGTCCCATAATTAAGAAGAGCGGGTATAATCCTAAGCAGTTCAGCTTGGTGGCTACCGACCTTAAAGACCGCGCCCGCCTCGAGATCTTGCTCACGGCCGAGGACAAGGTCACCTCTTACGCTGGGCAGGTAACCAATAGCCGCACGGGAGCCCCCCTCGAAGGCGTGAACGTTGTCGCGCGACACAAATCGAACGATTTTACTGCCGACGCCAAGACCGACCGCCGCGGCGAATACACCCTCAACCTCGAGCGTAACGGCGAGTACGCGGTCGTCTACGAGCTGCCTGGCATGGCGACTATAGACCGGGAGCTCAGCACGTCCGAAGGTGACGGAACCAACGTACTGTCGAGCTTCGCGATGTTTCCGGACGAGAGAGGTTCGGCTACTGAGCTTAGTCGTGAGATGGCAGCCGGCACCACCGCCGTCGATGTTTCGGATCCCCCGCAGCCAAATACTCCTTCCGAGCGAACCGACGCCCAGGTGGGTGCTTCGCTCGCGACACCAGCCCCTGTGTCTGCGCCCGGTACTCCGGTAGCCGTCACGGAAACCACGCCCGCAACCGTAACCACTTCGGCTGCGAGGCCCGGCTCGGTAGCGGCCGGCTTCTCGGTCCAAGTCGCGGCCATCTCGTCCAGCGCTGCCGACCTCACACCTTACAGGTCTCGCCTATCGCAATTCGGCAAGGTCTACGGCAAAGCGGACGGGGCCCTGACGCGCGTACGCCTCGGACCTTTCTCAACCCGCGAGGAAGCCACCGGCAAGCTCGCCGCAGTCCGATCGGCGGGCTACGGCGACGCCTTCGTCGCCGCGGAGTCGGGAGGAAGCGCGGTCGGTCTGCCGGCCGTCGAGACCGGAGCCCTGAGCAGCCTCCAGGCTGCCGGTGGCGTATACTTCGTGCGGCTTGCCACCTACCGCAACCTTAACAGCTTCGATCAGGCGAAGGCGGCTGCCCTCGGCGACCTAACCACTAGACGCAAGGGCGAATTCGTGATCGTCTTGTTGCAAGGCTTCACGACCGCCGAAGCGGCCCAGGGCCAACTCGAGAGTGTTCGCCGCGGCGGGTACCCCGACGCCGTCGTCGTGCGGGAGGCTCCGGACGGGAGCCTGGAGAACGTGCGCTAGGCGGCGTAGTGGTCCAGGCGAACTCGGCGGCCCGCGACCGTGCAGACGAGGGTGCGGTCGGAGTTGAGGCACGTGCGTTGCTGCGGCTCGCCGTCCGCGATCCAGGCTTCGATATCGTCGACGGCGGCGCTCCGGAAGCCGCGGGGCTCGAGCCAGAACTGTAGCGCGACTCCGAGCCCTCGAATTTGAGCAAGTTCATCGCGGGCATAGGTGCCCAGCGTTTGATCGTCGAGGTTCGCCCGTCCGCTCATCGTCGCGTCGGCACCCGAAGGTTCCGGGCTGGGTGGGGTAGTGGGGGGGTCGCTCTGCCGCGCTCTCGCCAGCACCTCAGCGCTCCGACCCTCCGCGAAGGTCAAAAGTGCGGCTTGCCGTTTTGCCGAAAGGCAGATCCCACCGACAGCTCGCGGCTCGATATCCGTCAAGACCGGCAGCACGTGATGCCTGAACCGGTTGCGGACGTAGGCATCGGTGGCGTTGGAGGCATCCTCGCGGAAGTCGATGTCGTGGGTTTTGGCGAAAGCCTCCAGGCTCGATTTCGGAACCTCTAAAAGGGGCCTGAGGTAAGGGCCACGCACGGCCTCCATCCCGACCAATCCCCTCGGACCTGTGCCGCGCGTCAGCCGCATCAAGACCGTCTCTGCTTGATCATCCGCGTGGTGGGCTAGCACGGCGGCGCTCCGGCGCTCCAGGAGCCGCGTCGTGTGCCCACGACGAACTTCGCGGGCGGCGGCCTGCACTCCCGCCCGCGTCTTGTCGAGCGCGGCGTACTCCAGATGAAGTCCGACGCCGCGCCTCGCCGCGATCTCGATCACCGCGTTGGCGTCCCGGCGGCTATCCTCACCACGCAGGCCAAAATTGACGTGTAGCACCTCGTGCGGCAAACCTGTTCCGGCGATGAGGTGCCACAGCACCATCGAGTCCAGGCCCCCGCTCACGGAGACCAGGAGTGGTCGGCGGCCGGAGAGTTCTCGGCTGTGTGCCTGTAGCCAGGTTCGCAAAAACGCGACGTCGAACGGATCGTGGGGGGCTGCCGCCATGCTCGCGAAGGTACAGGGACGCGCGGGGGAGGCCCGCTACGGCTGTGCGCGGTCCGCGCTTAGCTTAGGCCCATGATAAATCGCCTCGCCGGATTACTGCTCGTGACTTCACTCGTGATCGCCGGGTGCAACACTGACCCCAAACCAACCGCAGGCGTTACCGCCGACATGGCCTACACCACGAACCGACCTTTCAACACGCCGGCCTGGGCCGAGACCGCGACGCTTTACGAGCTTAATGTCCGGCAGTACACCCCAGAGGGCACCCTCAACGCCGCCAAGCCACACCTCGAGCGACTCGCCGGCATGGGGGTCGACGTGGTGTGGATCATGCCAATCTACCCGATCTCGGAGGTGAAGCGCAAGGGGACGATGGGCAGCTACTATGCGTCGTCAACGTTTACGGACGTCAATCCTGAGTTCGGGACCCTCGAGGACTTCCGCGGCTTCGTCGACGAGATCCACCGCCTCGGGATGCACGTCATCCTCGATTGGACCGCCAACCACACCGGCTGGGACCACCCCTGGATCACGGAACACCCGGAGTACTACGTCAAGCGCGCCGGCACCGACACCATCCGCCACGCATTTGACCCAGGAGACGCCGGCGGCGGGGACACCGACTGGTACGACATTGCGCAGCTCGATCACGCCAACCCCTCTCTGGACTCGGCCATGATCGAGGATATGAAATTTTGGCTCCGCGACTACGACGTCGACGGCTTCCGCTGCGATGTGGCGGGCTTCGTGCCGATCGAGTTCTGGTTCAAGGTGCGGCCCGCGCTGGAGTCAATTAAGCCGGTGTTTATGCTGGCGGAGTGGGGCGACGAGCCGCGGCACTTCCAGGCCGCCTTCGACATCAACTACGGCTGGGATTTCCACAAGCTCCTCAATGCCCTCGCCGAGGGGAAAGAGAATGCCGAGAGTGTGTGGCGCCACCAGGCAAAGGACACCAGCCTATACGCCGACTACGCCTACCACCTCAACTTTACCAGCAACCACGACGAGAATTCGTGGAACGGCACTGAGTTCGAGCGCATGGGCGAGTTCGCCGACGCGATGTTCGTGGTCGCGGCGACCTTCGAGGGCGCACCGCTGGTTTACTCTGGGCAGGAGGAGCCCTTGCGTAAGCGGCTAGCGTTTTTCGAGAAGGACGACATCGGCTTTAAGACTTACGCCAAGGAGGACTTCTTTAGGAAGTTGCTTTCGCTAAAACACTATAATTCGGCCTTACGCAATGGCGCGGCAGGCGCGCGCGCCGCGCGAGTTACGCTCCTCGAGCCGGACGATGCTGTGCTAGCCTACACGCGACGCAAGGGCGAGGAGGGGATCGTGGTCGTGGTTAACCTCTCTAAGGACGGCAAACCTGTGTCGTTGAGTGGGGGATACGTGGAGGGGGACTACTTCGACGTGATCAGTGGCGCCAAGCATACGTTAAATGCAGGTACGAAACTCCGTCTGCCGGCCGCGGGCTTCCGGGTCTTCAGTACTTTAGCCCCCGATGTCGCGAATGCCCCTACCGAGTGATCGCCCGCAGTGGGTCATGCTGTCGTTGGCCCTTGTGCTGGCAAGCCTAGGATGGATGGGCGCGCGCGTCGGCGGCCAGGGTCCGGTAAGTTACCTCGGGCAGTGGAAGGGGATAATCACGCAGGACCTCGGACCTTCCGTGCGGTATTTCGACATGGAGATGAGCGTGGCCCCCACCCCCGACGACAAGGACTTCTTCAACATCTCCTGCCACGTCATGGACGGCGACTACCACGCCTATATGAGTGGCACGGCGCGGGTGCTGCCGAACGGTGAACTCTTCGTCAAGGAGGATGAAATTGTGCGCGCCGACAGCATCCCCGGTATGGCCTGGTGCCTCAAGCGCCTCGAACTCCGTAAGTCGATGGAGAAAGGTGTCCTTCACCTGCGGGGCCGCTGGACGGGGGACACCTACTTCGGGGCCTGCCCTCCGGGCAAGATGGATCTGATCAGGCCGGTGACGCGGACGTGAGGACATTTGTTGAATTGACGAAGGGTTGAGTGGTTGAATGGGCTGCGCTTTCGTCCCGTACTTTCGCGCGCCTTATGGAAATCGTCGGACAGATACAGCGGCTCACGAGTGCAGCTATCGAGCAGGCTTACGCCAAAACCGTAGCGCCGGCGCAAGTGGTGGTCAATTCGACCCGCAACGACATGCCCGGCGATTTCACGGTCGTGACGTTTGCGCTAAGTAAACTACTCGGCGATCGGCCCGACGCCATCGCGGAGAAGGTCGGGGCGGCGCTGCTGTCCGGGGCCGATGCCGTCGAGCGCTACGAGGTCGTGAAGGGCTTTCTGAATCTGAGCCTGAGCAGCGGGTTTTGGCGAAAGCTGATCATCGAAGCCGCCGCGGACGACACGTTTGGCTTGGCGCCCAAATCGGGTCTCAAGACCGTGGTCGAGTTCGCGTCCCCAAACACGAACAAGCCGCTCCACCTCGGCCACATCCGCAATATCCTCCTGGGCGACAGCGCCGCCCGCATCCTCGAGGCCGCAGGCCGGGAGGTGGTCCGCGTGCAAATCGTCAACGACCGCGGGATCGCGATCTGCAAGAGTATGCTGGCGTGGCAGCGCTCCGGCGGCGGGGAGACCCCCGCGAGCGCGGGCCTGAAGGGGGACCACTTCGTCGGCAAGTACTATGTCGCCTTCGAGCAGCACTTCCGCGAGGAGTACGCCGCCTGGCAGGCGATGAAGATCGGACAGCAGACCCTGAGTGGCGTAAGCGCTAAGGAAGGCGAGGACCCCGCGCAGGTGTTTAAGAACACCTACTTCAACGAGTACAGCGAGCTCGGCCAGGCCGCGCGCGAAATGCTGCTGGCCTGGGAGGCGAACGACCCGCAGGTGCGAGCGCTGTGGGAGCGGATGAATGGCTGGGTGTACGAGGGCTTCGACGCCACCTACGACCAGCTCGGCGTACGGTTCGACCGGCTGTACCACGAATCCGACACCTACCTGCTCGGCAAGGACATGGTGGCGGATGGGCTCGCGCGCGGGGTGTTTTTCCGCAAGGACGACGGCAGCGTCTGGGTGGACCTCTCCGACCAGGGGCTCGACCAGAAGATCGTGCTCCGGGCCGACGGCACCTCCGTGTACCTCACCCAGGACCTCGGTACCGCACACCAGCGCTACGAGGATCTAGGGATGGATGCCATGATTTACACCGTGGCCGACGAGCAGAACTACCACTTCGAGGTGCTCTTTAAGACCCTCAAGCTGCTCGGCGAGCCCTACGCCGACCGGCTCGCGCACCTGAGCTACGGGATGATTGAGCTCACGAGCGGCAAGATGAAGTCGCGCGAGGGCACCGTGGTGGACGCCGATGAGCTCCTCGCCGAGGTGATCGCCGAGGCGCGCGCCAACGCGGACGACCGCGCTGAGCAGGCGGGCGCGAGCCCGGAGGAGCGAGCCAAGTCCGCCGAGCAGGTCGGGCTCGCTGCGATCAAGTACTACATCTTAAAAGTAGGCCCGAAGCGCCGAATGATCTTCGACCCGAAGGAGAGCATCGACCTCCAGGGGGCTACCGGACCGTACATTCAGTACAGCTACGTGCGGGCGCGGGGCGTGAGCGTGAAAGCGGCCGAAGAAGGCCGAGAAGCTACGGCTGCGCGGGCCAGCGACTACACCACCCTTCAGCCAGCCGAACGTGAACTCGTCAAGCACCTATTGACCCTCCCACAAGTCGTCTCAGAGGCAGCCGAGACCCTCGACCCATCTCTGGTGGCGAGCTATGCCTACAATCTCGCAAAGGGCTACCACCGCTTCTGGCACGACCACTCGGTGCTGTCGGCGGAATCGTCGGAGGCGCGTGCGTTCCGGGTCATGTTGAGTGGGGCTGTCGCCAAAACGCTCCGCACAGCCATGCATTTGCTTGGTATTGACTTGCCGGAGCGGATGTAGCACGCACCTCATCCAGCCCTGGGCACGTTACACACGCGGTTACATGTTTCGAGATATGAGAAGTCTACGTGCCGTTGTTCTCCTGTTTGTGTTGGCTGTTACGGCGCAATCCGTTTTGGCGCAAGCCGCGAAGAAGGCGCCGAAAGCAAACTCGACCGGCTACGAGATACAGGTTAGCGTGGATGGCTTCGAAGGCGCCGAACTTTACCTCGCCAACTACTTCCTCGATAAACAGTACATCGTCGACACGGCGGAGTACGTGAACGGCAAGGCGATCTTCCGGGACACCGGACGCCTTAAGGAGGGGATGTACCTGCTGGTGCTCCCGCCCGACAACGACTACGCACAGTTGCTAATCGACGGCGACCAGACGTTCAGCGTCCGCACGAAGCTCGGCGATCTCACGGGCGCGATGCAGGTTGCGGGCAGTGAGGAGAATGAGCGCTTTTTCGCCTACCTCCACCTGCTAGACACGTTTAGGCCGCAGGCGGACAGCTTGCGGAAGGTCGCCCAAGACAGCACCCTAACGCAGACCGAGCGCGACGCCGCCCAGGACCGCGTCGAGGCGATCGACGAGCGCGTCATAGCCGAGCAAACACGCGTCAAGACAACCGCGCCGAGGTCCATCCTCGCTTCGCTGCTGCGGAGCTTCGAAGAGCCCGAGATGCCGGCGTTCACGGGTTCCGACGAAGAGATCCAACGGCTGCAGTACCTCTTCTACAAGGATCACTACTTCGACAATGTCGCACTCGGTGACCCGCGCTCTATTCGGAGCACCTTCCTCGACACGAAGGTCAGCTATTACCTCGATAAGCTCGTCGTTCCGACTCCAGACAGCATCAACAAAGAGGTCGACATGCTACTGGCCGCGATGGCTCCGGCGCCGGAGACCTTCCGGGCCTACGTGAGCAAATTCTTGAACCAATACGCCGCCTCCAAGATCGTTGGCCAGGACGCGGTATATGCGCACCTCGGCGAGAAGTACTATATGGACGCCGCCGTGACGCCTTGGATCGACTCGACCACGCGGGAGAAGATTGCCGACAATGTGACGCGCCTCAAGCCGCTGCTCATCGGCGAGCGCGCGCCGGAGCTCACTACCTTCAAACAAGACGGCTCGTCGGTGCATCTGCAAGATCTTGATGCGGCTTACACAGTGCTCTTTTTCTTTGATCCTGAATGCGGCGTGTGTAAGAAGCAGACGCCGACACTGATCGAGTTCGCCCAAGCCTACGCCGATAAGGGCGTCAAGGTGATGTCGGTGTGCACGAGACTCGGCAAGGAAGGCGATACGTGCTGGCCCTACGTTGCCGAGAAGGACGGCATGGCCGAGGCGATCATTAACACGAACGACCCCTACCACCGGTCGAAATTCAAAGTGAGTTACGACATCACGTCCACACCCCAGATCTACGTCCTCGACCGCGACAAGCGCATCGTGAGCAAGCGCATCGCGGCCGAGCAATTGGCGGAGGTGATCGACCGCCTCCGGGAGATGAAAGAGCGCTCGGTGATGGGGGGGTAGCGTGCCGCCGCTGCCGTCGAGTCGCTACCGAATATCGAAATCCGCCACCGGGACCTGTCCATCGGAGCGTATCTTCAGAGCCGGACCGCGGTCTTCCGACGAATCCGGACCGAGGTAAGCGAACTGAATCCCACGGTCGGCGGCGTGTAGGCTGAAGTCCGCGAATACATCCTCCACGTCGGGATCGACGACCACGGCGCGCCTGCCATCCACGACGACCTTGCTGTTGTCGGGCACCTCGTTGAGCGTCTGCTGGATGCGGGCCTTGTTGAGGAAGCTCACGTGTTCGGAGAGTTCGAGGACGAGGGTCTCGCCGTCCTGGTGGCTGCGGCGCCCGGAGAAGTATGGCGTGCGGTAGTTGGCCAACAGTAAGAAAATGATCGATATCGCGAGCCCGATTCCGATGCCGGTGAGCAGGTCCGTAAAGTAGATGGCGACCACCGTGGCGACGAAAGGTGCGAACTGCCCCCATCCGCGGCGATACTGCGCCGCGAAGTTGCTCGGATGCGCGAGTTTGTAGCCGACGACGATTAGGATGGCGGCCAGACTTGCCATCGGGATGTAGTTCATCGCCACCGGGAAGACCAGCACCGCGACCGCCAGCCAGAGCCCGTGCATCACCGCCGAGGCCTTCGTGACGGCCCCGGCCTGAAGGTTGGCCGACGAGCGCACGATGACCTGCGTGACGGGCAAACCGCCGATGATGGCGGAGAGAACGTTGCCGGCTCCCTGCGCGAGCAACTCGCGATTTACGGGAGTGATCCGGCGGTGGGGGTCCATCTTGTCGGTGGCCTCGACGCAGAGCAAGGTCTCGATGCTCGCCACGATGGCAATGGTCGCAGCCGTTGTCCAGACGGCAGGGTTGGTGAGGCCCGCCCAATTCGGAAAGATGATTAAGGACTTCGCCTCGGACAGCGACGAGACCACGGGCACGGCGATGGTGTGTTCGGCACTGATGGCCCAGCCCGTTTTAGCGAAAGCGAAATACAGACCCACTCCAGCTAGCACCGCCATGAGTTGCCCCGGGATATGCTTGAAGACGGCATTCCGCTTGACCCAAGAGGACTGGAAGGCGAGGATCAGCGCTATGCCGACGAGGGTGATGACGATGGCCGCGGGATTGATGTAGTCCAGCATCTTGACGAGCTCCGAACTGGTGGTCTCGCCGTCGGGCTGGTCGTAAAACAGGTCGCCCTCGGGATCCTTGTCGTAGCCGACGGCGTGCGGGAGTTGCTTGAGGAAGATGATGACGCCGATGCCGGCGAGCATACCCTTGATGACGCTGTTCGGGAAGAAGTACGCCACCACCCCAGCGCGCAATACGCCGAGCAAGAGCTGCAGGACGCCCGCGATCACCGCAGCGAGCAAAAAAGTCTCGAACCCGAGGCCCGTGATGGCTTCGGCGACGATGACGGCGAGACCGGCGGCTGGCCCAGAGACCCCGAGCCGAGACCCGGAGAGGCTGCCGACCAGCAAACCGCCGACGATGCCGGCGATGATGCCGGAGAGTGGGGGGGCGTCGCTCGCGATGGCGATGCCGAGGCACAGCGGCAGAGCGACGAGGAATACGACGAGGGAGGCGCTTAGGTCGCGCCCGAGCGATTGGGTAGATTTCAAAACGTTGCAGGATAGATGTACACGAGGCGCCGCACCGCGAGGTTTCGGGAGGCAAAGAATAGATAGGATAAGGAGTCCCGCTTTACTGCGGGGGCGGGGCCTCGGCCGCGAGGTGTGGCGCGATGTACGTTGCCCAGTGGTGGTCGGCTTTCGCCAAAACGAGTCGTCCATCCGCAAAGGCGCCATCAGACTTAAGGCGGCAAGGTGGATTGGGGAGGGCTTTGTGCCCCTCGACATACGTATCGAGGTCCACGAGATCGGTGGTCTTCCCGTCGGTCGCGTCTTTGTCGGATGCGTCGCCGCCGGTGGGGACTTCGGTGGGGGCCAAGTCGGGAGTCAGATCCTCCGCGAACACGCTCACTCCAAACCACACCTGCCCGAGGGAGCACAGCAGCACCGTCGCGAAGAGCAACTGCGTGAAATATGGATATACCCGAAGCGCTCGTACCACTTCTACAAAAGTAAGCAATCGTAAACAGGTTGCGGATTTACCGAAAAAGAGCTCCCAAGGGGCGCACGCGAGCCCTGTGAATTGTCTGCTGCCAACAAACAACCCAACATCGACTTACCTGATAGCAGACCTACTTACCCAAAATTACTATGAAGAAGAATTTTTTACTGCTCACCTCCCTGTTGGCGCTCACGCTCACCGCATGTGACGAATATGAGAACGGGGCCATGGTTACGGGTATCGTCGCGACGCCCAACTACCTTATCGCCGTGATCTCCGGAGTGCTCCTGGCCTTCGGGTTCCAATATTTGCTCACGGCGCTCTCGGTGGCCATAGGCCTCACCGCCGTGCCGAACGCCAAGGAGGCTTACGCCAAAGCGCAAGCAAAGCCCGATAAGCCAGACCGGGCACGTTTTAGCGGAAGCGGGACCCCTCGCTACGTGCGCGAAGGCAACGTCACCATCGCTGTCTACGATGACGATTACGAGGACGACCACGAGAACAAATACGACACACACAATGCCGACAACGCCCCCATTGGAGTGACGATCTCGAGTGCGATCGGTATTTGGAATACGGTCACCACTGCCATCGCGCTGTTCTGCGCTACCGCCCTAGCCCTTACGCTGAGCCCGGTGCTCACTGCCGGGATTGCTATCACCCTGGCACTCACCATCTGGGCCACGTTCTTCATGCTGCTGTTCTGGCTCGAGAGCCACTTTGCCACCACGGCCATCGGTGGACTCGTATCCGCTGCTACCTCCGGGCTAAAAACCGCCGGGGAGGCGATTAAGAGCATGGTGGCCCCATCTCCTGTAGATAAGATTGCTGATACGGTCGAGTCGACCATCGGCGATCTCGAGACCCACCTCACCGACGGCTTCGACACGGACAAAATCGTGGACGCCATCAATAACTTCGGCAAGAAGATCGACAAGAAGACGCCCTCCTACGATCAACTCAAGTCCGACCTCGAGGACATCGTCAAGTCCGGTGCCGAAGCCGGCAACAAGGGCAGCAGTGGAAGTCCCGCGAAGTGGACCGCGATCCAGAGCGTCATCCAGACCGTGACGGAGAAGAGTGGCGAAGTCGGCAAAGATTCACCGGAGAGCCAGGAGCGCAAGCAGAAGCTCAAGGACATGATGTCGGAACTCAAGGCGCAGTACGACAAGGAAGGCCTCACGCAAGAGGGCGTCAAGGATGCCCTCAAGAAGGCCGATGTCGTCGACGATGCCACGATCGACAAGTACATGGACAAGATTGCCGCCGTATTCAGCGGAAGCTCCGCGACAGATTTCAGCAAGGAGGGCCTCACGAAGAAAGTCCAATCCCTGGTCGACGAAGGCAATCTCTCCGTGGATGACCTCTCGAAAGAGAAGCTTCGAGAGAAGTTGAAAGGCATGGACCGCGAGAAGGTCACGGCGTTAGTGGCCGCAAACACCGCGCTCGACAAGGAGCAGATCAACAGGTACGTCGACCAGGCCATGTCGGCCTTCGAGATGATCCAAAATAAGCTGGCGTCGGCCACGGGCGGCGGCAGTGGTAAGGCGGACGCCGGGATCGCTGCGCAGGTGCAAGCCCTCGTCGCGCAGTACCTCGGCGGCAGCGATTCGAGTGGCGCCGGTTTTGACTTCGCCAGTATCAAGAAGCAGGTCATGGGTGCGCTCGCCGATCCGAAGGACTCCGTCACGACGGTTCGGAAGCGCCTTGCATCACTGGACCGTGATACGCTCGTCAAGACGCTCACGGACCGGACGAGTCTCAGCAAGGGTGACATCGACCACGCCGTAGCCCAGGTCGATACCATGCGCGCCGACCTCGAGCACAAGCTCACCGAACTTGAGACCAAGGCACGTGCCACACTGAAGCGCACCGAGCGCCAGGCCGTCATCCAGGCCGAGCACGCCCGCAAAACCGCCGTCACCGCCGCCTGGTGGCTCGTGATCGCGATCGTGGTTTCGGGACTGGCCTCCATCGGGGGGGCGATGGTGTAGCCGAGGCACCGACGACTTTCTTTGCGGGGACCACGTGGCGGACAGACCGTCCGCCGCGTGGGCCCCGTCTTTTCTATGCACCCCCACAATCGCTACCGCCGACCATACGATATCGCGCTGCTCAGCGAACGCGTACCGGAACTGCGGCCCTTTGTCATCGTCACCCCGGACGGTCGATCGAGTGTTGACTTCACTCAAGCGGATGCCGTGCGGGCGTTGAATCGCGCCTTGTTACTTAGCGATTTCGGGCTGGACTTCTGGGACATTCCCGCTGATAGTCTTTGCCCAGGCGTCCCCGGTCGGCTCGACTACATCCATTCGTTGGCCGACTTGCTCGGGGAGGTGAAAGGGCCAGTCACCGGCCTTGACATCGGTACGGGCGGTTCGCTAATCTATCCGATACTCGGCGTTCGGGAGTGCGGCTGGCGTTCCGTCGCCACCGACTCGGATGCGGTGAGCGTACGCGGGGCGGAGGCAATCGTGCGATTCAATAGTGTTCTACGAGGTAGGGTAGAGGTGCGGCACCAGGCGCAGCCAGCACATATCTTCCGCGGCATCATTCACCCTACGGATCGATTTACGTTCACGATGTGTAACCCGCCGTTTTTCGGAAGCGCCCATGAGGCTGCGGCTTCCGCAAGAACGAAGTGGCTCAAGCTCGGCAAGCGCGCCGAGACTCCGGCTAACTTCGGTGGTCGCGGCAATGAGCTTTGGACACCCGGCGGCGAAGAGGCGTTCGTCGGGCGCATGATTAGGGAGTCGCAGGCATTCCGATCGCAGGTGACTTGGTTTACGACCTTACTCTCGCGAGCGACGCACTTGGCTTCCATGAGGCGGGTTTTGGCGAAAGCTAACGTCGGCGAGCACCGTATCATCGCGGTGGAGACTGGCCACAAGCGACAGCGGTTGCTGGTGTGGCGGTGGTGATGATGATTATCCGCCCCGCAGTCTCCGCCCAGG
This sequence comes from Saprospiraceae bacterium, assembly GCA_041744755.1. GTDB lineage: Bacteria > Bacteroidota > Bacteroidia > Chitinophagales > Saprospiraceae > CALDTK01. The sequence continues at coordinate 17,447 of JBGTKC010000130.1, read as the reverse complement.
GGTCTCCGCGCGCTGCACGGTCTCTGCGTTTCAATGTACTCTTGTCAAACTTACCTTCCCCGCATGTCGCAGCCACTCACCCTCGTCCTCATGGCCGCCGGTATGGGCAGCCGCTACGGTGGTCTCAAACAAGTCGAGCCCATGGGGCCTGGCGGCGAGAGTCTCGTAGACTATGCCGTGTTTGACGCCAGACGCGCGGGCTTCGAGCACTTCAAGTTTATCATCCGTGAGGACATCGAAAAGGACTTCCGCGACACCGTTGGCGCACGGTTAAGCAGGGGAGGCGTCATGGCCGGGACGCTCTACCAGGATCTCGACGACTTGCCAAACCGCCTCGCCCAAACTTTGGACCTCAGCCACCGCGCTAAGCCCTGGGGCACGGCGCACGCGGTGTGGGCGGCCCGCAATGAGGTCGAGACCCCCTTCGCGGTCCTCAATGCCGATGATTACTACGGCCCGGGGGCGTACCGGCTCCTGGCGAATCATATGCGCCAAGGCACGGGCGAATACGCTATCGTGGGCTACGCTCTCGACAAAACGCTCTCCGAGCACGGAACCGTTGCGCGCGGTGTCCTCGAGAAGGACGCCGACGACCGCTTGATTCGCATCTCCGAACGCACTCAAATCGAGCGCCTGCCCGACGGTCGCATCGTCCACCACGGGGCCGACGGGCAAGACCTCGCGATTGCCCCGGATGCGGATGTGTCTATGAACATCATGGGCTTTACACCGGCAATCTTCCCGCAGTTGGAAGCTGCAGTAGGTGCCTTCGTGCAGGACCACGGACAGGAAACGAAGTCGGAGCTCTACCTACCGAACGTGGTCGGAGAACTCGTCACGACCGGAGCAGCGGAGGTCCGAGTGCTCTCGGCCGACGACGACTGGTTCGGCGTCACTTACGCGGCGGATACGGCAGTGGTCAAAGAGCGATTGCGCAAGTTGCACGCGGCAGGTGTGTACCCGAAATCGCTGTGGGGATAAAGTGCCGGATGATTCGGGTGTAGTCACGGTCCGAGCACACCACCATCACGCATTGTCCCAGCTCCGCCGCGTCATCACGAAATCGAGCAGCGCGGGCGCGAAACGCTTGAGGTAGATGCCCGATAATTCCATCCCGCCGATCAGAATTTCCGCCTGTTGGTTGAGGATGCCTTTCCACGCCTTTTCGGCAAAACGAGCCGGCGACATTCCGTTGGCCTGGTGCTTGTCCATCTTCCCTTGTTGACTCCCGTCGCCGACGACGGCGTTCTTGCTGATGTCGGTGTGGATGTAGCCAGGGCTAATGATCGAAACCGAGACGCCAGTGTTGGCGAGTTCGTACCGCAGACTGTCGTAGTAGCCATGCAGCGCGTGCTTGCTGGCCGCGTAACTCGAGCGCAGGGGCGTCCCGATGTGTCCGACGACAGAACTCGTCGTGACGATGTGGCCGGAGCACTGGGCTACCATACCCGGGGCAACGAGGCGCGTGAGCTCCACGTTGCCGAAAAAGTTGACCTCCATGATGCTTCGCGTCACCTCGAGGCCCGTGTTGAGGGCCGTGTCTCGCTGCGAGATGCCCCCGTTGTTGACGAGGAAGTCGACTTGCCCGACCTGTCCCACGATGTCCGCAAGCCTCGCCACGTTCGCGAGATCGAACGGCCGCACGCGATGGGCATACGGACGGGGTAGCGTGTCACGTATCTCGATCAGCTTATCTTCTCTGCGCGCCGAGAGGATCAGGTCCGCGCCTTCGTCGGCGGCCCACCTCGCGAGTGCAGCTCCGAGGCCGGCGCTTGCTCCCGTAATCCAGACGCGTTTACCTACCAGTTTACCTGCCGACATGACGCTAGTTTGCCCCAAACATACCGGCGCCCGCTCTAAAGTCGCGCTCACGGATCACCAGCACGATCTCGCCGTCGAGGCTACTGCCGAGGGCACCGGCGGACTCGATGCGCGCAGCCGAGACCGCGCTCCGGTCGACAGCCACCTGGCCCGGGTGGGCGCCGTGCATGACCAAAGCCTCACCCACGGCCTCCGCCTGTGCGCCGTTGGTAAGTTGGAGTTGTGAAGGGGTGCCCTCGCGGCGACTCTGCGCGTAGACGATGGCCTGCATGAAGCGGTCGCCACTCAAAGCTGAGGCGATCTGGCGAAGGGCCAACAGCCCGAGACTACTTACCCGGGCTTGGCCATCGGGAAAGAGCAAATGCTCCGAAAGCCGCACCACCACGAAGTCTAGCTGCCGGACGACCGACGCCTCCCTACCCGTAAACCCTACGATCGAGGACTGCATCGCGCGGTAGACATTCTGCGAGCGCGCCCGCTCCCGCTCGGCGGGCGGCGCAGCGGACTGTAGTTGCGACGCTAGCGGTTGACCCGGAGTTCCCGCCACGCCCGCCTCAGAAGTTTCGGAGGTGATAGCTCCTTGCCGCTGAGCCGCGAGCAGGGCATTGAGTTGGCTGACCTGTCGCTCGGCCTCGTAAGCCTGGATCTCGCGACGGGTAGCTGCCTGGCTGAGGCGGAGCACCTCGGAACTGTTGGTGTTCATCTCTAAAGCCGCCTGAGAGAGGTAGCGGTCGTACCGCGTGAGCACGTCGGTGTTGGCAACTTGTAGCTGTGTGTACTGCGTTCGCGTACTAGAGAGCTCATTGTTCAGCAATTGGACCTTCTGGTTGAGTCGCTCGTTGTCGCGGTACGTGCCCGCCCACGCCATACGTTGCGCCTCGATGCTGTCGCGCCTGAGTTTAGCGAGCGCTTCGTACTTATCGGCGCGTATGAGCGTCACTTCGTACTGGCGCCAGGTCACGCAGGAGCTCAACGGTAGCAGGAGTCCGAAGGCGAGCGCGGCAGTGAGGGTAGTTTTCATGGCGTTCGTCCTTCTACGACCTAAATTAGTCTACCCGTAAAATACAGAAACCCCACCCCGCATGATGCGAGGTGGGGTTCCGAAAGTTTTGCCGAAAGGCGTGGAAAACTTCTCGAAAGAAGCTTTCTGAACAGGTTCGATTTACATCATGCCGCCCATGCCACCGCCCATGCCCGCGTGCGAGTGACCCGCGGACTCCTTCTCGGGCTTGTCGTTGATGACGCACTCCGTGGTGAGGAGCATACCCGCGATAGACGCGGCATTCTCGAGGGCGATGCGGGTCACCTTGGTCGGATCGATTACCCCGGCTGCCTTGAGGTCTTCGAACACGTTGGTGCGCGCGTTGTAGCCCTCGCCGTTGGTGGAGTGCAGGACGCGCTGAAGCACGACCGAGCCTTCGACACCGGCGTTGTTGGCGATGGTACGCAGCGGCGACTCGAGCGACTTGCGCAGGATGTTGATGCCGATGGTCTCGTCTTCGTTGAGGCCTTCGAGGCCTTCGAGCGCCTGGATAGCGAGCACGAGGGCCACGCCACCGCCGGCCACAATGCCCTCCTCGACGGCGGCACGGGTAGCGTGGAGGGCGTCGTCGACGCGGTCTTTCTTCTCCTTCATCTCCACCTCGGTGGCGGCACCGACGTAGAGGACGGCCACCCCGCCGGCCAGCTTGGCGAGGCGCTCCTGGAGCTTCTCGCGGTCGTAGTCCGAAGTGGTGGACTCGATCTGGGCTTTGATCTGGTTGATGCGGCCGTCGATCATCTCCTGCTCACCGTTGCCGTTGACGACAGTGGTGGTGTCTTTGTCGATGGTGATCTTTTCGGCCTGGCCGAGCATGTCCATCGTCACGGAGTCGAGCTTATAGCCCTGCTCCTCGGAGATGACCGTGCCGCCGGTGAGGATCGCGATGTCCTCGAGCATCGCCTTGCGGCGATCGCCGAAGCCCGGAGCCTTAACGGCCACGATCTTGAGATTGGCTCGCAGGCGGTTGACCACCAAGACTCCAAGGGCCTGGGACTCGACATCTTCGGCGATGATGAGCAGCGGGCGACCCGACTGCATGGTCTGCTCAAGGATCGGCAGGATGTCCTGCATCGAGCTAATCTTCTTGTCGTGGATGAGGATATACGGATTCTCGTACTCGGCCACCATGGACTCCGTGTTGGTCACGAAGTAGGGGCTGAGGTAACCGCGATCGAACTGCATACCCAGGACTTCCTCGACGTAGGTGTCGGTGCCCTTGGCCTCCTCTACGGTGATGACGCCGTCCTTCGAGACGCGCTTCATGGCGTCGGCGATGAGCTGACCGATCTCGGCGTCGTTGTTGGCGGAGATAGCGGCGACTTGCTCGATCTTCGAGAAGTCGTCACCGACGGTCTCCGACTGCCCGGCGAGGTGCTTGATGACGGCCTTGGTGGCCTTTTCGATACCGCGCTTCAGGTCCATCGGGTTAGCACCAGCCGTGACGCTTTTTAGTCCGGCTTGGATGAGGGCTTGCGCCAAAACTGTGGCGGTGGTCGTACCGTCACCGGCGGCGTCCGCGGTCTTGGAAGCGACCTCTTTGACCATCTGCGCGCCCATATTGGCGATCGGGTCCTCGAGCTCGATCTCCTTGGCGACCGTGACACCGTCCTTCGTGATGGACGGCGCGCCGAAGCTCTTCTGGATAACGACGTTGCGGCCCTTCGGACCGAGCGTCACCTTGACTGCGTTAGCGAGTGCGTCGACGCCGGACTTGAGTTTCTCGCGGGCGTCGCTGTTGAATGTGATTTCCTTAGCCATGGCTAATATATTTTCTGAAATGATTGGGGGGGGGGCGGCGGGCGCCGGGGGGTGTGGTAGGCGGGAGCCTGAAGTCCTGCGTTAGCGGGATCGGATTGGCATCGCTAGTCCAGTACCACGAGGATATCCTCCTCCTTGACGATGAGGTAGTCTTCGCCCTTGTACTGGAGCTCCTGACCGGCGTACTTGCCGTAGAGGACGGTGTCGCCCGGCTTAACGGTCATGGTGTGATCCTTCTTGCCGGGTCCGACGGCGATGACTTCACCGCGGAGGGGCTTCTCTTTTGCGGTGTCGGGGATGATGAGGCCTCCAGCGGTGCGCTCTTCGGCGGTAGCTGGCTTGATGACCACGCGATCGTTGATCGGTTTCATGTAGGGAGTTTTAAGTTCTGACGGTTGTTACTCGAAGGCCACTGTCGCGTGGCCGACTTGGCTTATTGCATCACGAAGGGTGCCAGCCGCGAATCGCTGCCAGGTCGTCAGCGGCTTCGGTGATCTTGACAGCAAAACCCAACGCGCAGCGGCTGATTTGTCATGCCTAAACCAATGCTCCTGCCAGCGGGCCACACCAGGCCACGGCTCGCAATCGCGTACGGAAAAGCCCCGACCTGCTGCTGCAAGTCGGGGCTTCAGGTGTTTTGGCGAAAGCCAAACTCTGCGCGAACGTAGCCGAAAGAAATCAGCGTTGGATCGGGAACGGCGTCGAGGTAGCGGCACCTTCCACGCCGCCGACCACGAGAGTGGTGATGATGCAGAGCGCGAACAGGGCGATCGCGAGGATCCACGTAAGTTTTTCGATAAAGTCTGTTGAGCGCGCCGCGCCGAACATCTGGGTCGCCTGACCTCCGCCGAACGAACCGTCGAGTCCGCCGCCTTTGGGGTTTTGCATGAGGACCACGAGGATGAGCATCGCGCAGATCGTGGCGATGATGACGGTGAGGATAGTGACCATTAGGCTTCTTGCTGTTGGAGGGCTAAGATTCGCGAGGCAAAGGACGCATTTTTCGCCGGATAACGCAAGCTGAGTTGTTCGTACATGCGCACGGCCTTGTCGGTGTGCCCCTGGGCCGCCAGAAGGTCGGCCAGGGTCTCCGAGGCGACCTCGGGTTCGATGACTTCGGGCTTGTGTCTCGCGGACACGCTGCGCTTATCCAGTTTCGGTGCCTCGATCCCGAGCCTCAGGAGCTCATCCCACGAGGTGCGCGCGCGGCGTTGCTTCCACGTGCGGTAGGACTCGAGATGCTCGATGGGCGCCGGTTTCGGCCGTCCGTACTCCATAATCAAACCATTGCGATGTAGGTACCAGTCCGCGGTTTTAACGGCCGCTGCAATCCTGAGGATACAATCATGCAAGTCGAACCCTTCCGTAGGTCGCTCCAGAGGCTCGTAAGCTTTGGCAACGGCGGGACCGAAGTCAGACGATGCTCCTTCCGGCGACGGCGACTCGGGCGCATGCACTATTTCTAAGCCCTCGGAAGGGGTGGGCGTATCCGCAAATTCGGACTCCGCGGCGATTGGCATAGGCTCGGACGCTTTATCTTCGAGAACCTCAGTCGCGGGAGTAAGGGCCACCGTCGCTTCACCGAGCTTTAAGTCTACAGCCCCACTTGAGAGAGTGGTGTCCGGTTTCGCTTCGGACCCGCCGTGATCGGGGTCGAATGCGAAGTGGGCCTCAGCCCGGGTCGCGCCTCCGCCCAAGAGCCGCTGCTCCTCAGCGTGGACCACGGCGTTGAGCAAAAAAGGCTCAGCGCGCGAACGCCAGAGATCGAGGTCCGGCGCCTCGTCAAGGACGGCCTTGCGGTAGCGGAGCACGCGTAAGGGTCCGCACCAGGGGTAGGCCGCGATTAACTCTTCGAGTTCGGTGGCGTTCTGGCCTCCGAGGAGTTGCGGGCGACGGAGGAGCTCGCCAAAGCGTTCGGGCGTCATACGAGGAGGGTGTAGGAAGGGCGCGGCGCAAGGTACGGATCGTAGCCCGAGTGAGCCACTAAGGGTGAGCCAAGGCTTTCAACGACTTGACGGTGTTCCAGAGCCGCTTCTTGCGATCCATGTCTTCGCCCACGACGGACAGCCTTTCGGCAAAACAGTACCTCCGGCCGCCGAGAGGCGCGGTCCAGAGGTAGGGTGTCGCCACCGCGACGAGCCCAAACTCGGGGGGAGTGTAGCCGAACCCAACCACGTGATCAATGCGAAGCGACCAGGGTGCCGACGCGAGGGGGGCGGAGTGGGGTAGCCGCAGGACCATACACTCCTTTCCTTGCGTGAGCCCACAGGCTTTGATGATGTTGTCGAGAGTCTCGAATTCTTCGACCGAGCTACCGAGTGGTACTACGAATACCGCGCGCACGGACGCCGGCGGACTATCTATTGGCCCGGGCGAGATTTTTAGATAAGTATCCACGGGCGTTGGTCGGTTAGGCGGCTGCAAGTTGGTCCGCGATAAAGACTCGTGCAGCATGTCTTTACCACCCCGGCTTACCTTCTTTTCTGTTGACCGTCTCCAAGTCGCCGAGGCGCATCCGCAAGGGTATGCCCTTGCGGTCGAGGTCATCGTCGAAGCGACAAAAAAAGGCCCGGTGCGCGGGCAGGGGTGCGGCGAAGAGATTGCCTGGTGCCGAGTCGCTTGCGGTAAGCAGCAAGCTACGGAGCACGAGCATAGGAGAGAGCCTAAGCGAATTCGCTGCGGTATCGGATTGCCACGGGGCGACCGGGGCCGTTGGGAAAGACCGAACCCCCGAGTCCGACGGTGTACTGGGTACGCTGAGTTGCGCACGCACCGCGAGGCTCGCCACGAGCGCCGGAACGAGCAAACGGACGCGGAGCCTACTCTTCCTCATCGCCGACGATTTTGACGAGAGGCGTCCGCTTCGAGCCGGCGTACAGGGGGACCTGCCACAGTTCCACGGGGATGCCGCCGTTGTCGAGCGGGAGCTTACGTTTTGGCGTAAGCCCCATCGCGTACAGGCCGTCGACGAAACCGGAGACGATCCACGCATTCCAGCCTGGCCAGTCGTGCTTGAGCGCTGTACCGATATCCTCGTAGAAAGCCACACCAGACTCCAGCGTGAGCCGCTCGTCGTAAGGGGGGTTAAAGAGGATAATCCCCTTGTCGTATGGCGCCGAAACGCTGAAGAAGTCGGCTTCGTGGAGTTCGATGCGCTTGCTGAGGCCGGCCTCGCGGACGTTTTGCTCGGCGGCGCGGATGGCGCGCCAATCGCGGTCGCTGGCCACGATCGGCGCGATGGCCGTGCGGTTGATGCGCGAAAGCCCCTGTTGCCGCACTACGTTCCACAGGCTCGAGTCGAAGTCGGGCCAGTTCATGAAGGCGAAAAGGCGGCGCTCGCTCTGGGCTGGGATATTGAGCGCCATGCGGGCCGCCTCGACGACGAAAGTGCCGCCGCCGCACATGGGGTCGACGAGGGGAGTGGCCGCATTGTATCCCGCGAGGCCGAGGATCCCGGCCGCCAGGACCTCGTTAATGGGCGCCACGACATTGCGGAGTCGGTAGCCCCGCTTGAAAAGCGGGTCGCCGGTGCTGTCGAGCCAGACGCTACCCTTGCCGTGGTGCACATAGGTGTGAATGCGCAGGTCTGGCCGGTCGCGGTCGACGTTGGGGCGCGTTTCGCCGACCCGTAGGGAGTCCACCACGGCGTCCTTGGTCTTCAGCGTGACAATCATCGTGTTCTCGACCCAATCCGTCTTGACGGCGGTCGAGGTGACGTACATCGTGCCGTTGGGCTTGAGGAGCTTAGACCAGTCGAAGTCGCCGACGCCGTAGTAAAGCTCCTCGCCGCTCGACGCGTCGCAGTCGAAGAGGTGCTGGTAGACGCGCAGGCCCGTGCGCAACTCCAGGTTCATCCGATACAGCAGACGCTGGTTGCCCTCACAGATGGCCCCGCGCGACACAGATTGGACGTCCTCGGCGCCGAGGGCCTCAAGCTCGCTCGCGAGTACGGGTTCGAGCCCGGTGAAGGTCTTAATTAGATACTTAGCCACGGCGCGAAGGTAGGTACTACCCGAGCACGGCCTCGGAGGTCGTGCGCTCGGTAGCGGCGACGAACTTGTATCCGACGCCGCGGATACTCTGGAAGTACAGCGGGTTCTTGGGATCCTCCTCGAAGTACTTACGGAAGCTGAGGATGAAGTTATCGATCGTACGCGTGGAGGGGTAGACGTCGTAACCCCAGACGGCCTGGAGAATCTGCTGGCGGCTCACCACCTCATTCTTGCGGTCGACGAGGAGTTTGAGGAGCATGGCCTCCTTTTTCGTGAGGTTGATCGTCCCGCGCGGGGTTTTGGCTTCGTACGTCTGGAAGTCCACCTTGTTCGGGCCGAAGCTCACACTGTCTACACCGTCCGAGCCATCGGCTTTCGTACGGGCGAGGAGCTTCTCGACGCGGAGAAGGAGCTCCTCGAGCTGGAATGGTTTGGCGAGGTAATCGTCCGCCCCCTTCTTCAACCCCTGGATTCGGTCGGCGCCATCGGCCTTGGCGGTGACCATGATGATGGGCACCTTGGTATTGGTGAGCCGCGTCTGCTCAGCGATCTGGTAGCCGTCTACCTCCGGGAGCATGATGTCGAGGATAATGAGGTCGAAGTGCTGTTCTTTGATTGCCCGGAGGGCCTTCTTGCCCGTGCTCGCGGTGACGACTTCGTAGCCTTCCAATTCGAGGTTGAGCTTGACGGTGTCTCGGATGCTTTGTTCGTCTTCGACGAGGAGGATGCGGTCCATGCGGCGCGGGGTTGTGAAATTAGGTGTTTTCGCCGAAGGGCAGGCAAATAGCGAATACACTACCGCGAGGCGAATTGTCACGAATCTCGACCGAGCCCCCGTGGGCCCTGACGACTTGATTGACAATATACAAACCCAGACCTGTGCCCTTTGTTGAACGGGTGTCCTCGTTGCCGACGCGGTAGAATTTGTCGAAAATTCGGCTCTTCTCTTCGTCGGCGACCCCGAGACCGTCGTCCGAGATCTCGATGTGGATATCGCTGCCCCGTTCACAAACGGCGAGCGCGACGTGGCGCCCCTCGCCAATGTACTTCACCGCATTTTCGAGCAGATTACCGATCACCGAATTAATCCCATAACCGTCGGCCAGGACTGCAAATTCGCTGCCGTCCAGATCCAGCTTGAAGTCGATCTCCGGATATTTGATCGACATGCGCTCGATCCACGTCCGACCAATGAGCGCTAGGTCGAGGGGCTCGAGGTTGGGTTCGTACTGCGTGTCGAGCTTCGCCGACAGGAGCAAGTCCTCGACCAGGTTGGTGAGTCTACTCGTCTCAGACAGGGCGCTGTCGGTGAGGCGCTGTCGCATCGGCTCGTCGAGTACGCGCTTGCGCATGGTCTGAAGCGCGAGCTGGATGCCGGCCAGGGGAGACTTTAGTTCGTGCGTAATGCTCAGGAGGAAGTTGCGTTGCTGGCGCGCCGCGGACACCTCCTGGCGGTAGCTCTTGTTGACGAGGTAGATGCCGCCGGCGAGCGAGACCATCAGCACGAGGGCCTCCCCGAGCACCATGAGGGCCTGTCGGTCGTACTGCTCCTTGAGCGTGGCGTACTCGGTTTGCTGCGCGAGCTGCTCGCGGCCCGTGATCCGGCCCTCGGCCACCAGCCCGATCTCCAGGAGGGCGGCTTTGGCCTCGAAGGCATCGGCGTTCTTGGTATACAGCAGCACCGACCACCACAACAGCGCGATCAGCAGGTACGCAATAATCCCGATGGACAGGTAGCGGAGCTTATTGAACTGCGAGAAGCGCGGGCGCGACCGTGGGGCCGCGATGGTGGCCGCGGTGCCGTCGATTGCGGGGTGGGTGGCGGTGGGGGCGACGGACATGGAGACTACCTTTGTGGCGTGGAAACGAGCTTACTTGTACTGTTGGCGGTGTGCTTCCTGTCCATCTTAGGGGTCAACGTGTTTTTTCGGGCGCGGGTGCTGACGGCCTTCAGGGAGCTACAACGTGCCGGGATCGAGTTCGACGCTAGCGATATGCTGAGTGATGCTAAAATAGAAGCACTGGCGGTAAGGTTTCCGGAGCAAGAGCGGGCGATCCGAAGCTTCACTGGCGGCATCCGGCGGAGTATGACGATGTCGACGGTGCTGATAGCGCTAATCACGCTTCTGGGGGCCGTGTTGATGTACTTTCGGTAGGAGGGCGTTCCTTTGTCGCCGCTTATGGCACATCAAGCACGGCTGGCCCTCGGGCTCATCGGCGTCGGGCACCTCGGCCGCATCCACGCGAAGTGCCTCGCGGAGCTGGCCGACGTCATCGAGGTGATGGGCGTGTTCGATGAGGATTCCGCTGCCGCAAAACGGGTGGGCGCGGAATACGGCTGGCCGGCGCTAGCCACGGCAGCCGCGCTCTACGAGGTACTTGCCCGGCGCGGCGCCCCGTACGCGGTCGACATCGTCACGCCGACCACCACGCACTTCGTTTTGGCGAAAGCCGCCCTCGCAGCTGGTGCCCACGTGTTCGTCGAGAAACCAGTCACCGTGACCTCCGCCGAGGCACGGGAGCTGGAGTCCCTCGCCGGCGCAGCCGGACTCACCGTCCAGGTGGGCCACGTCGAGCGCTTCAACCCTGCCTTCCGCACGCTCCAGACGGCAGGCCTCAGGCCGGTCTTCATCGAGGCCCACCGCCTGGCGCAGTTCAACCCCCGTGCGCTCGACGTGTCGGTGGTACTCGACCTCATGATCCACGACCTCGACCTCGTACTCGCGCTCGTGGACAGCAAGGTCATCCAGGTGAGCGCGAGTGGGGTAGGCGTCACCGGCGAGAGCGTCGACATCGCCAACGCCCGCCTCGACTTCGCCAACGGAACGACCGCCAATCTTACGGCGAGTCGGATCTCGCTCAAGAATATGCGCAAGCTCCGCCTCTTCGAGCGCGACGCCTACGTCGGGATCGACCTACTCGACAAGACCGCAGAGATCGTGCGGCTCAGCGACCACGACCCGAGCGCCCCGGGGGTATTTCAGCTACCGACGCAGGAAGGGCTCCGCGAGGTGACGCTGGAGAACCCCATCATCGCGCCGGCCAACGCCATCGTCGAGGAGTTGCGAGCCTTCGCGGTCTCCGTCCGCGAGGGTCGCGCCGCGGCGGTCACGCTACAGGACGGCCGGCGGGCCCTGGAGTTGGCCGAACGCATCATTACGGACATGGCCGAGCGCAATGCTCGCCGGGCCGTCAGCGCTCAAGGAGGGCTATGAGGGCAAAGGTTCACCTTACCGGCAGTGTCTCCGCTGGTCTTGCCGTGCTGTGCCTGGCGTGCGGCTGCGGGGTTGAGCACCTCGATGTATCCTACCTCGAGATCGCCGCGGTGAGCGCGGCGCCAGGTGGGACTGTCGAGCCCGATGGCATCGTAGCCGTACGCGTGGTCGTCGACGCGCAGAGCCTAGGGTTCTACCCCGTGCCGGCTACGGTGCCCGTCCTGGGCACCGGACGGCGCTCGGTTCGCATTGAGCCCGTCGTACGACGCAGCGGCCTGTCTGAAGACTTGCGGGTGTACCCGCTCTACGAGCCTATCTCCCGGGATCTAGACCTTCGTCCCGAGGGGATTACGACGATCACCCCGGCCTTCGGCTACACCAGTACCGCCCGCATTGGGTTCGATGAAGGTTTTGAGTCGGCGAGCTCAGCGCTCGTGCTTGACTTGGTGGCGGCAGGCTCGGCGCCGCTAACGCAAGACACCCAGGATGTCCGCGCCGGTGGCGGGAGTGGCCTCATTACCCTGAGTGCCGAGCGGCCCGTTTATGAAGTGAGTAGTGTATTGATCGTGCCGGATCGCGAGCGGGTGCTCGAGCTCTGGGTGGAGCTCGACTTCCGGGGAGACGTCCCGCTCGCCGTCGCGCTACTCCCGGAGACGCTCGCTGAGCTGCCGCCGGGCACGCCTCGGATCGCGCGCTACTTCCAGGGGGCCCTCCCGCGGACGTCGTGGACCAAGCTCTACTTCGACATCGTGGACGCCTCCAACGAAGCTTTCGTCGGGGCCGGTTTTCGCGTAAGCCTCTTGGCGCAGTACGACCCCACCCGTGGCGGCGAGCAACGCGTTCACCTCGACAATCTGCGGGTCGTCTACCGGTAGCGTATGATGCTTAAACAGAGGCGCCAGCGCGACACGTGGCTGTATCACACCGGGGATTACCTCGCGGCGGCGCTCTCGTGGGCGGTGTTCTTCGCCGACCGCAAGCGCGAGGTGTACTCGGCGAGCCCGTGGGCGGATAGCCTGTCCGACGTGAATTTTTGGGCGGGGGTATTCCTGATTCCGCTCGCCTGGCTGCTGCTGTACTCGCTGTTCGACCGCTACCGCGATATCTACCGGCTGAGTCGACTCTCGACCTTCTTTCGGACGGCCTTGCTGTCGATCCTCGGGGTTACCCTGGTGTTCTTCGCGCTCATCCTCGACGATATCGTCAACGATTACAAGACCTACTACCGGGCCTACTTCGTTTTGCTATTTCTGCACTTCGGCTTCACGGTCGTGTTGCGGATGCTGGTCTTGACGTGGGCCTCGCGAAGGCTCAAGTCGGGTAAGATCGGTTACGTCACGTTAATTGTAGGCGGCAACGAGCGCGCTCTCGAGCTGTACGGCGACATTAGCGGTCGGCCAAAGAGCCTCGGGTATATGCTGCGGGGCTACGTATCTACCAACGGGCGGCAGGAGCCGCTAGCCGAACAGCTGCCTCAGCTCGGGAAACTCGGCGACCTGCGTGCCGTGGTCGAGGGCTACGGCGTCGAGGAGGTCCTCGTGGCCACGGAGGCGTCGGAGCAGCACCGCCTCCGCGAGACGGTGGACGTTCTCTTCGAGTACGGCGACAAAATACTCGTCAAGATTATCCCGGACATGTACGATATGCTCCTCGGCAATGTGCGCATGAACAACGTCTACGGTGCGGTCGTGATTGAGATCCGGCAGCACCTTATCGGACGGCCCGAGGCTATCATTAAGCGAGCTGGCGACGTAATCTCGAGCGTGGTTGCGCTCGTGTTTCTAGCACCTCTCCTAGCCTATATCGCCCTCCGCACGCGGCTCAGCAGCCGAGGTCCGATCCTTTTCCGCCAGCAACGCATCGGACGGTTCGGGAAGGCCTTCGATATTATTAAATTCCGTTCCATGTACACCGACGCGGAGCCGAGCGGACCGCAGCTCAGCAGCGATACCGACGCGCGGATCACGCCCTGGGGTGCCGTCATGCGCAAGTGGCGCCTCGACGAGTTGCCGCAGTTCATCAACGTCATCCGCGGCGACATGAGCATCGTGGGACCGCGCCCCGAGCGTAAGTACTTCATTGATCGCATCATGGACGAGGCCCCGCAGTACCGACACCTCCTCAAGGTCCGCCCCGGGATCACGAGTTGGGGCCAGGTGAAGTACGGCTACGCCAGCGACCTCGAACAGATGCTGGCGCGACTGCGCTTCGACATCCTCTACATCGAGAACATGAGCCTCGGGCTCGACATGAAGATTATCTTCTACACGCTGCTCGTTTTGGTGCAGGGCCGGGGAAAGTGATTCTGCCAAATTTAAACAAGGGTCCGGTAGATCGCCAAGTACGAGGCAGCGGCACGCTCCCACGTGAAGCTGGCCGCGCGGGTACGCAACTCGCCCGCCATCGAGGGACGGTTGGCGAAGTCGAGCATGCCCCGTTCGAAGACGTCCGCCATCGCGCTCACCTCGAACGAGTCCCAGTAATAGGCGAGGTCGCCGCCGACCTCCGGTAGCGAGGTCCGCGTCGAGAGAAAGACCGGCTTGCCGACGCTCATTGCCTCGAGCACGGGAATGCCAAACCCCTCCGACAGGGACGGAAACCACAACGCCTCACAGTGTCTCAGGAGCCAAGCCTTGCGTGCCTCGGAGACGGCCCCAGTCATGACTACCCGTGCCCCCAATCCCAGGCGCTCGACTTGCCGGGCGAGGCGTTCGCCGTACTCGGTCTCGCGATGCCCGGCGAGCACGAGCGTGAGCGGCGTGGGCAGTGCACGCAGTAACGGCAGGAGGACGGCCCAATTTTTCCGCGGGTGCATCACGCCCAGACCCAACACGAACGGCCCGGAGAGCGCTGGCTCCGCCTCGGCTTGATCCGAGGCCAGGATCGGCGGACAGCCATTGTGGACCACCTCGAGCCGCTTGCCCGAGAGGTTGAGGTGCTGCCGCAGCTCCGCCGCCGTGTGCTCGGAGATGGCGACGACCACATCCGCGCGGTCTACGCGCCGCTGGTGCGACCGCAACTTGCGGGCCCGCTTGATCAAGGGGAAGTCCTCGCGGTAGAGGAAGTTGAGATCGTGTACCGTGAGTACGATTGGCGTGCGCGCGTCGCGCGGCCAAAAGTTAGACTCCTGGTGGAGGTTGTGCCACACATCGAAGTCACCCGCGAGCGGAAAGTAGCGATCCCAGCTCCGGAGGCTGCGGTAGTCGATTGCCCCGCCGAGATACCCCGCCTCGTTGGACCTCACGAGGCCGGTGACGTGAGTCGACTCGGGGGCCTGCGCGATGATCGCCTTCGTCAAGCTGGCGCAAAACTGCCCCAGCCCGCTGTAAGGATCCTTGAGCTTTTCTAATTCGAGCAAAAGTCGCATGGTGCCGTCGCTTAGGCGAGGAAGTCCACGCGCTTGTAGTCTGGATGGGGGTAATCGTAGAACCCGCCCCGCGTTTTGACGCCAAGTCTTCCCGCAGTCACGAGTGGCTCCACGACCTCCAAGAAGGCTTTACTCGCGGAGTCGGTCCGCACGGCGAGGATGTGCATCACGGTGTCGAGGCCAATCTGATCGAGCATGCCGAACGGTCCCACCGGCGAGCCCATGTTACCCATCCAGGAGCGGTCGATCGCCTCCACGCTGCCTTTGCCCTTGGCGAGGAGCTGTCCGGCCGCACCGATGTACGCCATCAGCATGTGATTGAATAGGTAGCCCGGTGTTTCGCGCTCGACGTGGACCGGGATCTGGTGCAATCGCCTTCCGAGCTCCATCAGCCATGGTACCAGGCTCGGGTCCGTGCCCGGGTGCGGCATCACGTCGACCACGCGCGCGTCGAAGACGTCGTGAAAGTGGAACGCGCAAAATCTCGCTGGGTCGCCGCTCTGCCCGGCCATCGATGAGGGCAGTAGGTAGCTCGTGTTGGTGGTGAGGACGGTGCCGGGACGCCAGCACCCTGCCAGCTGCGCCCAGACTTTCTGCTTGAGGACCAAGTCTTCGGTCACGGACTCGGAGACGAAGTCCACAGTGTTCGTGAAGCGATGGGCATCTGTTGTTGTCGCTATGCGCGACTTGACGGCGACTAAATCGAGCGATCCATAGGCTTCACGCTTGATCAACGATTCGAGGAGTTTGCCCTGGAAGGTGACGGCTTTCGCCAAAACCTCCTCCGAGAGGTCAAGCATCAGCACTTCGTAGCCCGAGATGGCGGCCTGGAGCCCTATGCGCCAGCCGAGCGTCCCGGCGCCCACGATGCCGAAGGTGTGAATGGGGCGGAGGTCGATTGACATAATGCGAACGTGGTATTGCCTCGGAGAGGGGAAGTTAGAGCGTATAGCCGCCGTCGGCAGTAAGGATGTGGCCAGTCATGTACGCTCCAGCCGCGCCGACGATAGCCAGCACGAGGGCACCGATGTCCTCTGGGTCACCGATGCGCTGGAGTGGGGTATTGCGCACGAGGTGTTGCGCAGTCTTGTCGTTGGCCCAAAGCGCCTCGGAGAAGTCGGTCTTAATGAGCCCGGGGCAGATGGCGTTTACGTGTACCCCGCGCGGGCCCCACTCCTTCGCCATCACCTTCGTGAGGCTGTTGAGGGCGGCCTTGCTGACGGAGTAAATCCCGAGCCCCGGCTCGGGGCGTAGCCCGCCGATGCTCGACACGTTGATGACGTGACTGCTGGCGTGCGCCGTGAGGTGGGGTAGGGCGAGCTTGGCGAGTTCGAAGGGAGCTGCAACGTTGACCTCCATAATCTTGGCAAAGGCCCAGGGCTCGGTGTCTTCGACCTTGCCGTAGACGGGATTCGCGGCAGCGTTGTTGATGAGTACGTTGAGTCCCCCGAAGGCCGCCGTCGCTTCGTCCACCATCCGCTGGCGGTCCACGGCAAACCCGACGTTGGCAGCGATGGTGACGAGGCGATCGGCGTGATCACTCAGCGCCACGCGGGCACTGGCGAGCGCGGGCTCCTTGCGCGCCACGATGGCCACCGAACCGCCCGCCTCCAAAAAAGCACTCGCGATGGCGAGTCCGATGCCGCGCGAACCTCCGGTGACGAGGGCGCGGACGTTGCCAATTGTGAGCGGGTTGGGCATGGCGGCAAGTTAGGCGGCGCGAAGGCAAAACTCGGTCGTTGCGCAGCGAAGGGACCTCCGGCGGAGACCAATCGATTTGGTGTGGGGCGCGAGCCCGCGATGGTCATCGCGCATGACCCTTCCTTCAGCCCAGAACAGCCCCGTGCCGCCCACCTGCTAGACCCGAGGGTTGGCCAGCCCGGCGCGCGGGTTGGATTACACGTGTAGCCGGCCTTTGCGTGCCCGTAGCACGCCTTCGCTCTCTACGCGCTCCGGGTCGGGGACGCAGCAATCCACCGGGCACACCGCCGCGCACTGCGGCTCCTCATGAAAGCCGACGCACTCCGTGCACTTGTCGGGCACAATGTAGTAAAAGTCGTCGCTTAACGGCTCGTGTTCGTCGCTAGGGGCGGTGAGTTCACCGTCCTCGAGGGTATAGGCTTGGTGTACCCCGGTACCGTCGGCGATCCGCCACTCGACGCCGCCCTCGTAGATGGCGGTATTGGGGCACTCCGGCTCGCAGGCACCGCAGTTGATGCATTCCTCGGTGATCATGATGGCCATGGGCGAAA
>JBGTKC010000129.1:0-8942 GCA_041744755.1 Saprospiraceae bacterium | reverse complement strand
CGTCCGGTACCGCCGCTCCGAGATAGTGGCCTCCCCGACGCGCTACGCCCGCACCGCGTCCTCCCAAACCGCCGAAGCGTGAGCCGCCCCCGTATCCACGTCCGCAGCCCCAAAGGCCCGGCAATCCGGATGCGCCGCGCGCTTTGCCCCGCGTCCGTGAAGGCGATAGCCGATAGGTACGAGGACGCCCTACGGCAGCACATGACGCGCGTGGGGGACTTGCCCGAGCCCGCCCTGAGAGAGCTACGCGCGTGGGCCGGGGAGCACCACCCGAGCGCCGCCCGCATACTCGACTACCTGGAGCCCGCCCCGGCCTCCGCGAAGTAGCCCGAGCACCTGTACCCGCTTTCGCCAAAACCCGAACCACCTACCCCCTCAAGCAAACGGGGCGACAGCGTACCCCTACGCTATCGCCCCGCCCAAATCATTTCACATGCAAAGTACGCACCCCGTACCCCCTGAGCAAACGCTAGCCGAAAGGATAGCCGCCGACGCAATCCTACCCCCGGCAATCGACACGCACGCGACACAGCCGCCCCCGACGCTACCGACGCCTCCGGCCGCTGGCCTCCCGCCGACGCCACCGTACCCCCTTCACGCCCTCCCCCCTAACCTGGCCGATGACATACGAGAGCGACGCCGCGCCCTCAACTACCCTGTAGACTTTTCGGCGCTGGCTGTACTGGTAGTCGCGGCCGCCGCGATCGGCCCGGCGGTAAGCAGCAAATTCAAACAAGGGCTCACGGCCCCGTCTATCCTGTATGGATCCGTAGTGGGGCCGTCGGGCGTGGGCAAGTCCCACCCGCTCAATGCCTACACGCGTCCCCTTACAGCGATTAACCGCGAACTCCGAGAGGCATTTAGGGCCGCGCTGAAAGCCTACAACGAAGTCAAGGCCGACGCGAAGGCAAACAAACTACCCGAGCCCGAGCGCCCGGACGGGTTAGGCCACAAACCCGCCGTGGCCCTCACGACAGACGCCACCCTGGAGGCTATCGCCGACGTGCTACAGCGTAGCGGCCGGCACGGGCTACTCAATCACAGCGACGAACTCCGAACGTGGCTCACGGGCTTTACGCGCTACAAGTCCGGGGGCGGGGACGACGCGTATTGGCTCACGCTTTACGACGGGGGAGACTTGAACGTGAGCCGCAAGACGGGGCCGGACATCTACGTGGACGCACCCCGCATTTCTGTACTCGGGGGGATACAGCCCGCGCTGTTGTACAGTATTACCGACGGGGGCCGCGCCGCCTCCGGGATACTCGGGCGAATCCTATTCGCGTGGCCGGACGAACTACTAGCCGCGCCCCTCCCCGAGGACGACAGCAACCCGAACGGCCCGGTACGGTGGGAGCGTTGCGTGCGCCGGCTGCACGAGCTCGGGGAGCGCCCCGACGCGGGGTGGCAAATGCCGTGGACGGCCGAAGCCCGCGGCGTCTACAGGGCGTGGGACATCGTAATGTGCGAACGCCTCAACCGCGCCAACGACGCCGAAGCCGCCACAGAATCCGAGCAGCTGGCGAAGCTGAAAGCCCTCCCCTATCGGCTTGCCTTAATCCTCCGGCTACTGTGGTGGGCGTACGACGCCAAGGACGGGGACACGCCCCCGCACGACATCGACGCCGACAGCGTGCGCCGCTCAATCGACGTTGCCGAGTACCACCTAGCCGTCGCCGCCAAAGTCCGCGCCGCGCTCCCGCCCGAGCAACACGCTGCCCGTCACGGTATGGACGAACGGCACGCCGCCTACCTCGACGCCCTCCCCGGGGACTTCACGACGGTACAGGCTCACGACATCGCCGAAGCCTGTAGCGTCCCCGTGGATACCGCTAACAAGTGGCTCCGAAAGTGGTGCGCTCCGAACGGCCCCCTCGCTCGGGTATCGACTGGAGTGTACCGCAAACTCGCCCCTGGAGAGTAGAGTGCCACCACTGGCATACTGGCATTTCTGGCATTCGTGGCATTTGTGGCACGCACGGCCCCGAACGAATGCCACGAATGCCGGCAATGCCACGAATGCCACAATGCCACTACTGGCAAAAGCCCCAAATCCAACCCTCGCCCGCATGACACCCTCGACACCTCCCGCCCCGTGGACGGACTTACAGTGTGGCTACGCCTCCCGTCAGCGCTCCCGCGAATGGCACCCCCGAACCCTCACGGACATACTCGGGCCACTGAGCGACGCCACCGAAACCCTCACCTCCGAGATACGCAACGCCGTAGCAGCTGGAGCGCCCAAATCCGAGGTGGACGCCCTGAAGCTGAGGCGCCCGGCATTCACCGCCTCCGGCAACTACGACGGGCCGCGCGGCAAGGGCGACGGGGGGCGGCTCAATCACACTGGCTTAGTATCCTTCGACATCGACAGGGCCGGCAAGCCCGACGGCACCCCCGGCCTCACGCTCGACACAGCGCCGGCCGTCCGGGACGCCCTAGCCCTTTACCCTTTCGTCGCGTACGTGGCCGTAAGTAGCTCGGGGGGCGTGTGGGGACTGGTACGCGTGGACATGCCCGCCGACGACTGGAGCCTACACGCCCGGTACATGGACTACCTAACCCGCAGGTGGGAGCCGACGGGCATACGGCTCGACACACAGAACATGCAGCCGAACGCAACCCGTTCGCTCGGGTACGACGCCGGCGCCCGCACGAATCCCAGCCCCGAGATACTTACCGTCGCGCCTGAGCCCCCGTGCAAGCCCCGCCCGCGTCTATCCTTCGCCGCGTCTACCGGGGAGTCGCTAAACGAACGTGAGCAGCTGTACAGATTGGCCGCGCACCTGGAGGCAAACGGTATCGACATTACCGGGGGCGCTCGACAGTGGGCGGGGATAGGGTACGCGATTGCGCACGAACTCGGGGACGGCGGGCGCGACGCCTACCACAGGATAAGCGGGGCGGGATACGCCAAGTACACCGAACGGGAGACGGACACACAGTACAGCTACGCCCTCCGGAGCGCTAACGGCAGCGTCACGCTCGGGACGGTGTACGAACTGGCTAAACGGGCGGGCGTAGCGCCGAGCGTATGGACGGGTAGGGACGCCACGTGGCCACCACCGGCACCTTTACGCGCTAAGTGCCCACCTCCCGCCCCGAACACGGTACAGGCTACCGTAGCAGCCGCGCCCTCGACAGTGCCCACCGCCGTATCGCTTGCGCCAAAACCTGAGCTCGCGGACGCTGGAGAGCTGGAGTGCTACGAATCCGAATGCGCGTACGGCCCCGAGCTAAGCCGCTGGCACGAGTACACAGCGTTCGGGTTAGCCCTCCGAGCGATAGCGGGGCGCTGTACCGAAGCCGAGCGCACACTGTGGCGCGACTACCCCGTGCACGCGTCCGAAGTGATAGCGGCCGTCCGCACGGGCCGCGTCACCGTTGACGACATACAGGCCGCAGCCCCGCCCGAGATACGGGCCGCTGGTACTCGGGCGTACCCGGACTGGAGCTAAGGCGCCGACGAAGCCCTCGACACCGGCGCGGAGGGCACCGCCCACACGCTCGACTGTTGACAGCGCCGTCCCGCCCCGCAGCTGGCCGCAGCGCCCGAAGGGTAGCGATGCCACCCAGGGCACGACGTAGGACGGTGCCGTTCGCGATACAACGCCTCCCGAACGAGAGCCGAGCGCTCGACGGCCGCGTACACCGTCCAACGATGACAGCCTAACGCCCGCGTGACGGCACTTAGGTTACCCTTATGCTCGACAATCGCCCGAGCGATGACATCGGCTTTGTAGCGTATCGGTGGGGCCATGACAGCGAAGTTAGGCGATACCCGACACGTAAGTTTTACTAGTTTTTGCAAGCGCCGCGAACGATACCCGACAGCTAGAAAATGATGGTTTTTGCTGGTGCCCCGCCCGATACCCGACAGATGACAAATGTTGTGTTTTGTAAGTGTGCGCAGCGATACCCGACGGACGAGGTTTGGCAACAAGTCCCAAAGTTCGCCGCCGCCGTCGCCCCGAGCGTTTTCGTGAACCCCAAACCCCCACAGGAGGGCCGAGCTCAACCCCCGGCAACGGCACTTCGTAAACGCCTACCTGGCCAACGGTGGCAACGGCACCCAGGCCGCCCTCGACGCCGGCTACAGCCCGAAGGGAGCCGCGCAGCGCGCCGTGGCCCTTCTATCGGACGCAAGGGTGGCAACCTACGTCTCCGACGCCTCCGGGGCCGCCCTACGCGACACGAACGCATTGCTTCACCGCATCCGCGTCACCGCGTGCGCCGTCTCCGACGAAGGGGAGCGGGGCACCCTCGACGGCCACCCCGTCGTACTGATGACGGCCGTCCAACTCAAGGCCGCCGACATGCTCGCGCGCGTCTCCGGAGTGTACGAGCGCGACAACCGGCAACAGGCCCCTACAATTATCGTCGCCGCGCTCCCGCCCGGCCCGCTCCCGCCCTCCGATCCGATCGAATAGCGCGGCTGACTGCAATGGCGAACGTGAAGGTTTAGTAAGGTTGCCGCAGCGGCGCCGTCGCCCGCATCGGATGACGCGCATCCTGGTTTTGGCGAAGGCCACCGACGCCTCGACTGGAGCCCGTCCGCAGTCCTCACTACTCAACCGCCGTCCGTTCGCAGGCGTATACCTTTGCGACTGCTAGGGGGATACTAGCGCTGTTGTGTGTGCAAACCTTCGACGTTACCCCCTAGCAATTTTCGGCCTACAGGGGGCCGGACATCGGGCAAAACGTCCACCTCACGTCCACCCCCTACTTTTACGAAGCCCTGAGACGCCCGCAGCGACTGAGGTTTGCCCCTCACGGTTCAAATCCAACAGGGGCCACTTTTTTCATCCCACGGCGTACCGCAGCCCTCCCCGCCCCCAAACAAACGATTACTCCCTTGACGCCAGGATTCCACAAGCCCGGAGACGAACAGCCCCGCCGCGACGACCGCAATGACGACCGCCGCGACGACCGCAACGACGACCGCCGCGACGATGCCCCACGCGAAGAGCGCCCGGCACGTTTCGAGCGCAACGACGACGCACCAGACCGCGGTGGCGACACTGGTCCCCGCAACGATGCGAACAGCAACATCGGCAGTGGCTACGGCAAGGCGGCACCTGAGTCAGGCGATGGCGGCTTTCGCCGAAACCGCTGGGCCCCGCCGCAAGACTCAGGTGATAGACGCGGTGCTCCACTAGGCCCCGCGGAGAGGGGCGACTTTCGTCAAAACAGTGATCGCGGGGATCGAGCCGGCTTCGCGGGCGGCGACCGTGGCTTCGACAACCGCAGGCAGGATGACCGTGGGCAAGACCGCCGCTTCGACAACCGCCGACCGGATGATCGCCGACCGGACGACCGCCGTACCGACAAGCGCTCTTCCGATGGGCGCGCCGACTACGACTCGGATCGCGGTGGCTACCAAGGACGCAGCTACGGCGGCGATAACATCGGCAGTGGCTACGGCAAAGGGCGACCGGAGGAAGGCGCGCAGCGTGCCCCGCGGGATGACCGCGGCAGTTTCGATCGCGATGATCGTGGCGGACGCGACCAAGGAGGCTTCCGCAGCGGCAACGATCAGGGCGGGTACCGCAACGACGACCGCAATGCCGGAGGGTACCAGCAACGTGGCGACTTCCGCGGACGCGACGACCGTGATGGCGGCGGCTACCAGCAGCGCGATGACTTCCGCGGACGTGACGACCGCAGTCGTGACGACCGCAGTGGCGGCTACCAGCAACGTGAGGACTTCCGCGGGAGCCGCGACAACCAGTCCGGCGGAGGCTACCGCGGTCGTGCCAACGACTACAACGACCGCGACCAGCGCGGCGGATTCGACCGTGAGCAAAACGGTGGCTTTGACCGCGACCAGCGCGGGGGTAACGACTTCCGCGGCAATGACCGGGACCCGCAGGGCGGGGGTCAGGAGAGCCGCAGCCAGGAGTGGAAGCGCATGACGCGCAATGACCGCCCGGATGACCGCCAACGTTTCGACGACCGCCGCCAGGACAATCGCTTCGACGACCGCCGCGGTCGCGACGACAGAAGGGGCAACGATCGTGGAGGTTTTGGCGAAAGCCGCGCTCGCGCTACTCCTCCTCCGAGTAAGCCTGAGGACAAGCGCCGCTACAAGCCGCCATCCCCACCGAACCTCGACAAGGACGCCCTCCAAGAACCCATCCGCCTCAACAAGTACGTGGCCCGCTCGACGCGCTACAGTCGCAAGGAGTCGGACGATTTGGTGAAGCGCGGTCGCGTGACCGTCAACGGCGAGATCGTCGGGCCGGGTACGATGATCGAGCCGGGGGACGTGGTGCTCTTCGACGAGAAGCCGATCTCGCGCCGCGACCACCTCGTGTACATCCTCATCAACAAGCCGCGTGGCGTCGAAGCCGCGATGGCCGCGCCCGCCAACCCCGAAGCCACCGACGTCACCCAGGAAGAGAACACCTGGGAGAACGACGACAACCAGCGCTCCGCGGGCACCCTCACGCAAGTCCTCAAATTTAAGGGCACCGAAGCCCTCAGCGTCGTGCACCCGCTCGCGGCCGAGATGCTCGGCCTTCAACTCGTGACAAACGACCCGGAACTCGCCAAGCACTTCGCCAAGCACCTCCCGAAGGAATCGTACACGCTCGATCTGAGTGAGCCGCTCGATCCGAAAGCTCTCGAGGCACTTCCGAAGGTCGAGGGCAACCAGGCCGGCATCCTCCTAGCCGAATTCCTCGACGAGGAGCGGACGAAGGTGTCGATCGTGGGGCGGGGTGAGTTTCCGGCGAGGGAGCTGGAGGCTGCCGGGATCGCTTTCGCGAAAGCGGACCGACTGCACTTCGCAGGCCTGACGAAGAAAGACCTGCCGCGGGGGCACTGGCGCTTCTTGGGCGAGCGAGAGATTACCTGGGTGACGATGTTTCAGCAGTAGTTGAGTAGACTATTGGGTTGTTTGGTTGGATGGTTATTTGGTCGCCGCCGCGTGTTGCAACCAAACGATCATCCAACCAAACAACCGAGCCCTACCGCTTCGTAAAGCCAATCACCCTGTCCCCACTCCGGCCCTCATCGTACGTATACCCGTTGATGTCGACATCGTGTAGCTGCTCCAGCTTGTCGATCTTCTGCTGGACGATGACCTGCGCCAGCTTGCCCCTCGCCAGCTTGGCGTTGTAGGTGATGAACTTGAGCTGGCCGTCACGCAGTTCGCGGAAGTCGGCTTCGATGACGGGGGCGCCTAGGTTTCCGAGGTCGAGGCACGCGGTGTACTCTTTGCTGGCGGCGTTGATGATGAGTCGAGTGCCGGTAGCGGCGACGTCGGCGGCGAGGAGCTCGGTGATGCGGCGGCCCCAGTAGCAGACGAGGTCCCTGTGGCGACCGACCCTCAGTTTGGTACCCATCTCGAGGCGGTAGGGCTGGATGAGGTCCAGGGGTCGCAGCAGGCCGTAGAGCCCGGAGAGGATGCGAATGCAGTTTTGCGAAAGCGCTAGCTCTTCCTGCGTGAACGCGTCGGCGTCGAGGCCGCGGTAGACGTCGCCCTTGAAGGCCAGCAGGGCGGGTTTGGCGGCGGTGAGGCTTCCGGGCGTGTCGAAGGTTTGATAGCGGGCGGCGTTCTCGGTGGCGAGGGCCTCGCTGACGTGCATGAGGTCGCGTAGTTTGGCGGGCGACTTCTTGCGCAGCGCCGCGATCAGGTTCGCACTTTGGTCCAGGAGCCGGGGTTGGGTAGGGGTGGGCGATTCGGCCGGCGAAAAGTCGAGCGTCTTGGCGGGCGAAAGCAGTACCATCATGGAGGCAAAGGAAACCTATACACCGACGAATGGCGACCAGCCGTACACGATCAACTGGCTTTGGACGACGAGGCTAAGCGCGATCGCGGTCCTATTGTTTTGCGGAAGCGTACTCGTCACGGCCCAGAGGGACCTCACCGGCACCCTCGTCCACGACGGCATCACGCGCACCTATCGCCTGCACCTGCCGCCGCAGTACCGCGCGGGGGTCGCGCTGCCACTGATGCTCAACATCCACGGTCGCGGGAGCACCGGCGCGGAGCAGGAAGCCTATTCGAAGATGAATACCGTGGCCGATACGGCCGGCTTCGCGGTGTGCTACCCGGACGGCATCGGGCGCGAGCGGGAGTGGAACGTCGGCTGGTCGTTCGGGAGCAGCACCGACGACCTCGGATTCCTCGTGCGCCTGGTCGACACCCTGCAGGCGCGCTACGGTTTTGACGAAAGTCGCACCTACAGTTGCGGCATGTCGAACGGTGGCTTCATGAGCTACGTGCTTGCCTGTGAGCGGCCGGAGCGCTTTGCCGCGATTGCGTCGGTGACGGGGGGGATGGCTCCGGGGCGCAAATCGACCTGCACCCCGAGTCTGCCCGTGCCGACGCTCGAGATCCACGGGACGGCCGACGAGGTGGTGTTCTTCGCGGGGCGCGACAACGTCAACGACCCGATCGACACGACGGTGGCCTTCTGGCGCCGCACCGATGGCTGTCCGGCGACCCCCGTCGTCACGCAGGTCCCCGACCGCGCCGACGACGGCTTCACGTCGACGCGCTACGTGTACGGCCCGTGCCGCAGTGGCGCCGAGGCGCGCTACGTCGTGGTGGAGGGCGGGGGACACACCTGGCCCGGTGGCGCGATCCAGATCGGCGGCGGTACGACTTACGACTTCTCCGCGAGTGAAGAGATCTGGCAATTCTTTCGGCGTTTCTCGCGGGGCACGTCCACCGGCCTCGGCGCGGTAGTCGGGCGGCGGCCGATCCTGGAGGTGTGGCCCAATCCCGTTCGTATGGGGCAGCTTTCGCTAAAACCCGTGGACTACCCGCGGGACCTGGTCGTCGTGGATGGGCGGGGGCAGGTGGTCCGCACGGTACACGTGCCGGCGGGGGCCAGCGCGGTATCGCTGGGGGCCCCGCAGACCGGCGTCTACTACCTCTACGAGGGCGGGCGCCTCGACGGGGGTGCGGCGCGGGTCGTCGTGCAGCCGTG
>JBGTKC010000128.1:0-4748 GCA_041744755.1 Saprospiraceae bacterium | reverse complement strand
CCCGCGCGCCGCCAACGCCACCGCGGCTGGCGCTACGCACGTGGCGGCCCCCACGATCGCGACCAGGGGCGGCCTCTACGCCGCGACCCAGACGGTCGCTATCTCGACGGCGACCCCGGGGGCGACCATCCGTTGGACCAGTGACGGGAGCGTACCCGACGAGACGGACAAGCTCTACAGCGCCCCGATCACGGTCGCGTCCAATCTCCCGCTGCGCGCGCGGGCCTTCGCGCCCTCGCTCTCGCCGAGCGAGACCGCGACGGAGACCTACCTCTTCGGCGCCGACCACACGATGCCCGTCATCGCCTATACCGCCGATCCCGTCGAGCTCCTCGACCCGACTACCGGGATGTACTACCGTACCGACGAGGACATCAGCATCGTGGCTAACGCAGAGCTCTACGAGCGCGACAACACGCGAGGCTTCAATCAACAGTTCGAATCCGAGCTCCAGGGCACGGGCTCGGTCAGTCTCCCTCAGAGGTCGCTCGTCCTCAAGGCCAAGAAGAGCCTCGGCGCGGAGGCGATAAGTTACCAAGTCTTCCCCGACAGCAAGCTCGACGAGTACCGGAGCCTGACCCTACGCAACTCCGGGCAGGACAACCAGCTTACGATGTTCCGCGACATGTTCATCACGAGCCTCGTGGCGGACCTCTCCGACGTCAATGGCACACGGCAGACGATCGCCAGGCCCGACGTGCACACGATGCGCGGACGGCCATCCATCGTCTATGTCAACGGCCAGTACTGGGGGATCTTCAACCTGCGCGAGCGCGCCGACAAGCGCTACATCGAGACCCACTTCGGCCTAAAGGCGAACGAGATCGACTTCATCGAGAACGAACTCGAGGTTCGCGAGGGCGACCTAGAGGCCTGGAGCTCGCTCCAGGCCTACGTCGCGGCCAACCGTCTCGTCGCCGACGACACCTATGGCTACGTCGCCGACCGGATCGATGTCGGTAACTACATCGACGATCACGTCTTGAACCTCTACGTCGATAACTGGGACTGGCCCGCCAACAACAACCGCCGCTTCCGCGAGCGGGTGGAGGGCTCGCAGTGGCGCTGGCTCACCTTCGATCTCGACCTGTCGATGGGGCTCCTCACCGAGGACCAGGTGTGGAACTCCGGGTACAATCAGGCCAACTCGATCAAGCGCCTGCTGGAGACCCGCGGTGAGCTCGACCGCTTCCCGGATCGCGTCACGCTGATGTTCCGCCGCCTCATGGAGAATGACGGCTTCCGGACGCGCTTCGTCAATCGAATGGCCGACCAGCTCAACGTGCTCTACACCAAAGAGCGCGTCCAGGGCCGGGTAGACTACTTCGAGAACCTGTACCGACCCGAGATGGCGGCCCACATCGAGCGCTGGAACCCAGGACTTCCTTGGGAAAATTTTGTCGGGACGTTGCGCGGCTTTGCCGACGGCCGCGCCGACATCGTGCGCCGAGACTTCGTCAGTACCGTGCCCGGACTTACGGGCGTGAGCACGGTCGTGGTGCGCGCCAACGATAAAAGCTTCGGCGAAGTCGACTGGAGCACCGTGACCGTGCATGAGGGCAACGGCCCCTTCACCGGCAAATACTTTAACGGTGTCCAGGTCCCCGTGGCGGCCTACCCCAACCGCGGCTACGTCTTCGACGGCTGGACGGGCGCACTTACGGGGGCGGACCCCGAGCAGAGCGTGCTCCTCAGCGGCGACGCGACCGTGCAAGCCAACTTTAGCCTCGGCTCGACGGCGGCCGATGTGATCGTCATCAACGAGATCAACTACAACTCGGGTGACGCGGCGAAGAGCGACGACTGGATAGAGCTCTACAACCCGAACGGGACGGCGGTCAACGTCTCCGGGTGGACCTTCGAGGACGAGAGCGGGAAGTTCTTCCCCCTGCCCGCCAATACCTCGATCCCGGCGCGCGGCTTCCTCCTCCTCGCGGAGAACGCCTCGGCCTTCAAGCTCGTATACCCGAACGCGACCGGGGTCGTCGGCAGCTTCGGCAAGGGCGACCGTGGCTTCGGCCTCAGCGGCAGCGGGGAGCAGCTCACGCTCAAGAACGCCGCCGGCGCAGTGATCGACCAGCTCACCTACGCCGACATGGCCCCCTGGCCCACGGCCGCCGACGGCAACGGGCCGACTTTACAGCTCCGCAGTCCCGGTTTGGACAATGCCCTGGCCAGCAGTTGGGACGCCATCCCCGCCACACCCGGCGCGGTGAACGGCAACTTCACCGCCGTCTCGGAGGTCGAGCGCCGCGTCGGGCTCCGGCTTTCGCCAAACCCGGCGAGCGCGGAGGTGCTGCTCGAGTTCAACGAGGGGATTGAGCTGGCGGCGATGACGCTCTATAACGTGGCCGGGCAGCGGGTGCAGACCCTCGCTGGCAGTCGCTCCACGCCACACCTACTTGACGTAAGCGGGCTGGCCGAGGGACTCTACCTGGTGGAACTGCGGTTGGTGAGCGGAGAGCGCGTGGCGCAGCGCGTAGTGGTGCAGCGGTGAGCCGGCCGGCCTTCGGCTCCGCCACGGAGCGTACGCTTTGACGCAGAGGGCGCGGCGGAACGCGGCGACGCGGCCGACGCAGGTAGTGGCTTCACGCCGCGCGCCCGTGAGGCGCGGAGCCATACGGCTCGCCGTGACGGGCCAGTTTGACAGCGTTTGCGGCCGTGGCGTAGCTACTTTTGACCCTTTGCGTTGATAAGGACCGTCAACGGATCGACCCCTTAAACCTTCCCCCCCAGTGTACACCCAGCGCGTCCTCATCAAAGTGGGCACCAACGTCATCTCGAATCGCGCCAACCGCATCATGCGGCCTGTCTTGCGCAACCTCGTCCGCCAGATCGCGGCCCTCTACGAGCGCGACGTGATGTGCGCCCTCGTCAGCTCCGGATCGATCATCTCCGGCATGGAGGTGCTTGGCAAGATCGAGAGCGCCAACGAGACCCAGCGCCGCCAGGTGTACTCCGCCACCGGACAGCCGCGCCTCATGCGCCTGTACTACGACCTGTTCGAGGAGTACGGCATGAAGTGCGCCCAGGTGCTGCCCACCAAGCGCGACTTCGAGGCCGGTGCTCACCGCGACATCATGGTGCAGTGCCTCGAGGGCTTGCTCGACGCGGGCGTGGTGCCGGTCGTCAACGAGGACGACGCCACCTCGGTGACGCGCTCGATGTTCCACGACAACGACGAACTCGCCTCCCTGATGGCTGAGCTCCTCAACGTCGATCGCCTCATCATCCTCACCGACGCAGAGGGCCTCTTCGACGGGCACCCCCGCAAGGAGGGCTCGAAATTGATCGCCGAAGTAGAGGCGCACGCCGATCACTCGGACTACATCGAGGCCTCCGGCAAGGGCGAGGCCGAGGGCCGCGGGGGCATGGGCTCCAAGCTACGGTTCGCGCAGCGCGCTGCCAGTCTCGGGATCCCGACCCACATCGTCGGCGGCAAGGCCGATAATGCCATCTTGGACATCATCGACGGCAAGTCGGTGGGCACGCTCGTGAAGGCCGTTACGCTTCCGCAAAACGCCTAGCGATGGCTGCGCTCACCACCGACCAGAAGGATGCAGTGCTCGCGAGCGTCGTCGAGCAGCTGCACACCCGCCGAGAGGAAATCAAGGCCGCCAACCAGCAGGATCTCGATGCCTTCGCCGACGGGGCCGACGGCGCGATGTACGACCGCGCGATGTACGACCGGCTCGTCTGCGACGACCACAAGATCGACGGCATGATCCGCGCCGTCGAGGAGGTGGCGGCGCAGCCTGATCCAGTGGGCCGAACGATCAGCGAAGTGCTGCGGCCGAACGGCTTACGGATCGTCAATCGCACGGCGGCCTTCGGGACCGTCATGATTATCTATGAGTCGCGCCCGGATGTGACCGTGGAGGCGGCCGTGGTGGCTTTTAAGGCCGGCAGCAAGATCTTGCTCAAGGGCGGCAAGGAGGCCGTACACTCCAACCGGGTGCTGGTAAACTGTTGGGCGGAGGCCTTGCGGCAAAACGGCCTCTCCCCTAATTACGTCCGCCTCTTAGAACTCGACCGCAGCGAGACGCAGGCCTTTTTGCGACAGCCACCAGACAAGGTCGACCTGATCGTCCCGCGCGGCGGCGAAGGTCTGATCCGCTTCGTCAAGGCGCACGCGACCTGCGCGGTGCTGGTGAGTGGGCGCGGCAACAACTTCCTGTACGTGCACCCGACGGCGGACTGGGACAAGACTTTGGCCGTGGTACTCAATGCCAAGACGAGCAAGATCTCGGCGTGCAATGCGCTGGACAAGGTGCTGATCGATAGAGCTTTGCCTCAATATACAGCGCGCGTGCAGGTTTTGGCGAAAGCCCTCGCGGCGGCGGGCGTGGAAGTCTGGGTGGACGAATCAATCGGCGGTGAAGTTCCGCTTCCGCAAAAACGGATCTCGCCGGCGATCTGGGCGGAGGAGTTTCTCGCAATGGAAGTCGTCATCGGTGCCGTCGCAGACGCAACGGACGCCATCGAACTTATCAACCGCTACGCCGGCGGTCACTCCGCCACCATCATGTGCGAGGACGCCGCCGCCGCCGAGCACTTCATGGAAGGCGTCGACTGCGCGGCCGTGTACCTAAATGCCTCGACGCGCTTTACCGACGGCGGGGAGATGGGCGTCGGAGCGGAGCTGGCGATCTCGACGGACAAGCTGCACCACCGGGGTCCACTGGGGCTGGCGCAGTTGGTGACGAACAAGTATTGGGTGTACGGGGCGGGGCAGGTGCGGGGGTAGG
>JBGTKC010000127.1:0-1984 GCA_041744755.1 Saprospiraceae bacterium | reverse complement strand
GTACACGTCGAAGGCCACGAGCCCGAGGGCGAGGTAGCCGATCTTGATCGGGATCGGCGGGAAGAGGAGCTGCACCCGCATGTCCGGCGCGATGTAGGCGAGCGCCAACAACACCCCGTAGATGGCGCCGGAGGCCCCGAGTACGGGATAGCGTAAGTCCCAGCCGTGGTACAGGAAGTCAACGTTACGGATGATTCCATCCCACATAAAAAAGTCGGCCGCCCAGTATATGCCAAGGCCTCCGAGACCGCAGAGGATGTAAAACGTGAAAAAGCGCTTCGGCCCCATGGCACCCTCCACCATGCTCCCGAAGAAAAAGAGGCCGAGCATATTGAACAGTAGGTGCAATGGGTCACCGTGCATGAAAAGTCCACTCACGACCTGGATCGGGTAGAAGTATTTCGAGTTGGGAGGGAATGTCGCCAGGGAGTTACGACCCAGGTCTAGGAAGCTGTCGATGTCCGGATAGTTATCGAACCTAATCTGCGGCTCCCACAGGTAGGTCCCCACAAAAAATATCACGTTGATCAGGATCAAATTCTTAGTAACCGGCAGGAGATTCTGGAACATGCTAAAGGCGGGCTTTGAGCGGCGGCTTTCGCCAAAACAGGCTGCGGGCGGCAAGCCGAGCGACAACGTTAACGCGCGGGGGCGGATGTGGTGCGAAGGGAGGCAGCTGTCGAACCTGCCCTACAGACTCCCGACGAGCGGACCGTCGCTCTCCTCACAGTATCACAGCAAGCTCCGTGTCCTCCATCCGCTCCATTCTCCCTGTCAAAAACGGCGTGCGAGGCGGAGCTCGTCTAACGCGCCTCTCCTCTGTGCACCTCTGCGGCCTCCTACTCAGCAGCGGGGGGCCCCTACCCCATTGCTTCGTGTTTGCTAATCTGTCACCGCAGGTCACCCCCTCCCAAAACCCCTTTCTATCCCGCCTAACGCATAACTCACGATACACCGCTGCCCACCCGGCGTGTGCTCCGGGTGACTCGTCGAGAACAAAGCTGCCACCAGCGTCACCTGCGCCTCGGGCGTCAGGGCGGTCCCCCGCCGCACGGCCGACCGCCGCGCCAGCGACAGCGCGATCCGCTCGCGGACCTGTAGCTCGACGCTCAGGTTGTCCTGGTGCTGCCCGATCAGCGCCTCCACTAGGGACTTCGCATCCGGCTGCCCCGGCAGATTGGCCGGCAAGCCGCGCACCTCGAACACCCCACCCTCGTCCACGATATCGAAGCCGAGCTTCTCCAAGTCCGGCAGCAGCGCTCGCAAAGCTTCCGCCTCCGTGCCCGGCAACTCTAACTTGGTCGGGAACAGCTCCGCCTGGCTCGCCTGGCGCTGCGGCTGCTGCAGCTCCTCGAGGTAGCGCTCGTACAGGATGCGCTCGTGGGCGCCCTGCTGGTCAATAAGCACGTAGCCTGACTTCAGCTGGTGGATGATGTAGGCGTTGTGAAGCTGGTAGGGCGGGCGCGTCTCAGTCTCGGTGCCGAGGTCGTGGTCATCATCCGCGCGGCCGCGCCAGTCGCTGCCGATCGTGAGGGTGTCGCCGGGGGCGCCGTCGAGCGGGTGATAGGACGGTTGGAGCTGTTGCGCGCGGGTCTGTGGCGAGGTCGCGTAGATGTCGCGCCACCCCGGGGCCACGGCCTGTGGCGTGTGGCCCTGGTGACCGTTGGCCGGCGCGTACTCCCGCTGGCCGCCACTACTCGATCCGTTGCCCGCACCGTTGTACTGCGGCTGCGTATACCCCCGGCCGGTTTCGGTCTCATCTCCCCGCACCATCTCCGAAGGGATAATCTGCGTCACGGTGCTGTGTTGCGGGAGGCGAATCGGCGCCTCCGTCAGGTCCGCCTCCGCGTCGAAATCTATCATCGGCGCCACCGAGAACTGCCCGAGCGCGTGCCGCACCGCCACCCGCAGGTACTGGTACACCAGGCGCTCGTCCTCGAATTTGATCTCCTGCTTCGTCGGGTGGACGTTGATGTCGATCTGG
>JBGTKC010000126.1:0-21494 GCA_041744755.1 Saprospiraceae bacterium | reverse complement strand
TTGTCACGCAAGAGGACATCATCGAGACCCTACTCGGCCTGGAGATCGTGGACGAATCCGACAAGACCGAGAACATGCAGGCGTTGGCGCGCGAGCTACGCGAGAAACGACACGCCGCGATCGGGCCGAAGGATCTGAGTGTGGAACACAAAGCACAAAGCGACCTGCAGGAGGCGCTGGACGGCGCCACGCCGACCCTGGGATTGACGGGGCAGCAGGTGCCGGTGGATGATAGTGGACGGGGGGAGGTGGTGCGGTAGAGCGGTGAGGATAAGCGATCGATGTGACATCGGAGGCCAAGCTTAGAACGAATGCGGCTTAGCCTTTGCGCGCTAGTTGACATTGTCAGCATATGCCCAGGGATAGGGGGCCAGCTCTTCGGGCCGTAAGCCCGTCGGCGCGTGCACCGGTCGGCAACCCCCCCGGCCCCCCTTGTCCAGGTTTCCCCCGGGGTGGAAGGCCCCCGGAGTGAAACGAGTGACCGCGGTCGCCTCCCCCCTTGTACGATTGGGGTCTCCGGATCGAGCGCAGCGGAGGTCCGGGGTCCCCAATCGGACGAGGGGAGCCGGGGGGGGTTACAAACGCGTGACAGGGCCACTTATCCGGGACCATTTCTCTGTGGTCCTCTGTGCTCCTCGGTGTCTCTTTGTTAAAAAACGTCTCCCGGCGCAGCCATCTCACCTTCACAACACCCACGACCGCCAATCCAACGCCTCCCGCAGCGGCCCTTGCTGCCGCAGTTTCACCGTCGCTACGCTCGCCCCAATCCTCAGACACGCCGCTGCGTCGCGCCCGTCCAAGTGCGCCGCCAGAAAGCCGGCCCAAAACGAATCGCCCGCGCCCGTAGCATCGACGATGTCCAGCGGGGGCGGCACGTAGCTGTCCACCTGGCTGGTTTGCACCACCACCGCCCCGTCACCGCCAAAGGTGAAGCAGACGGCCTTCGCGCCGGCGGCGAGCATCGGCTGGGCGGCCTCTTCCGTATTGCCCATCGCGAGTGATTTCTCGTAGAGCCTCTCGTAGTCCACCTCGCTCATTTTCACGATGGCCCCAAGGCGCATGTAGTCCCGCACCACCTTCTGCGCCCGCGCCCGATCCGGCCACACTTTCTGCGCATAATTGGCGTCGATACTAAGACTGCTGCCGGTTTTGGCGAAATCCGCCGCCGCCCGCAAGAGGTGACTCCTGGCTGGAAGTGCGCTCAAGGCAAAACACGTGGTGTGGAAAAGGTCTGCCCCACGTTCAAGCGCGAGTTCGAGGCTCCGCCAGGACAGGTGCGCGTCCGCCCCGCGGTAGACCTCGAAATCGGGCGAACCTTTGGACTTGGTGACAGCAACCAGGGAAGTCGGCTGACCGGGCTCCCGGTGGATCAAATCCGTCGGCAGGCCACGCCCCGCAAGATCGTCGATGATCAGCTGCCCGAAAGCGTCCTGTCCGACGGCGCAGATGAGGCCGACCTCGACCCCGAGGCAGCGCAGGTTGCTGGCGAGATTGGCGGGACTCCCGCCGACGTGCGGGACGAAGCCGGAGGCGTCGGAAAGAAGCGTGGCGTAATTTGCCGACACCAAGTCGATGAGGGCCTCCCCGGCCGAGACAACATTGTATCGCATCGGCCTATTTTACGGACAAACCCGCAAACCCCGATCATGAATTACGTCCCCGCCCGCAACGCCGCCCTGCCCCCACGGGCCGACATGCTCGCCGCGCTGCAGACGCGGACCTTCGACGTTGTCGTCATCGGCGGTGGGATCACCGGGGCCGGGATCGCGCTCGACGCGGCTACCCGCGGACTCAGCGTGGCTCTGGTCGAGAAGGGCGACTACGCCTCGGGAACGAGCTCGAAGTCCACCAAGCTTATCCACGGTGGACTGCGCTACCTCAAGCAGCTCGACGTGGCGCTCGTGCGCGAGGTCGGCCAGGAGCGCGCGGCCGTGCACCGGCTCGCGCCGCACCTCGTGCAGCCGGAGAAGATGTTCATCCCCATCATCGAGGATGGACAGATGGGTAAGCTCACCACCTCGCTGGCGCTGTATGTATACGATATGCTGGCGGGCGTCCACGGCGACGACAAGCGCGTGATGCTCGACCGCGAGGAGGCACTCGCCGCCGAACCGATGCTGGATCCAGCGCGCGTGAAAGGCGGCGCGATCTACGCCGAGTACCGCACGGACGACGCGCGGCTCACGATCGAGAACCTCAAGACGGCCGCGGGGCTCGGTGCGGTCTGCGCCAACTACGCCGAGGTCGAGACGCTGATGCACGGTGCGGACGGGCGTGTGTCGGGCGTGACGGTGCATGACCGCCTCGGTGAGGACACCTTCGACGTGCGCGGGGCCGTGGTCATCAATGCCGCCGGACCGTGGGTGGACTTCATTCGCGAGATCGACCGATCGCTGGAGGGCAAGCGCGTCTTTCACGCCAAGGGCGTGCACTTCGTGGTGCCGCGCGAGCGCTTCCCGGTCAGGCAGAGCATCTACTTTGACCTGCCGGATGGCCGGATGTGTTTTGCCATCCCCCGCGACCGCGCGACGTATTTCGGCACCACAGATACGCCCTTCGAGGCTGACCCGAACCAGGTGACGCCCGACGGACAGGACCTGAGCTACCTACTGGACGGCGTCAACGCGATGTTCCCGGACCTCAACCTGCGCGCCGAGGAGATCGAGTCGAGTTGGGCGGGACTCAGGCCACTCATCTACGAGCCCGGCAAGTCGGCCAGTGAGATGAGCCGCCGCGACGAGATCTTCGAGTCGGAGTCTGGCCTGCTGAGCATCGCGGGCGGCAAGCTGACGGGCTATCGCAAGATGAGCGAGCGGATCATGGACAAGGTGGTCAAGCGGCTCGGGCGAGGCGGCGAGACGCAGACGGCCACCACAGCGCTCGGCGGTAACGACTTCCACGATTTCAGCTACGTGCTCGCCTACCGCCAGGAGGTGCGGGCGATGTTGAGCGAGGCTGGCCTGCCGACGGACCGCGCTGATTATTTGGTGCACTTGTATGGTGTGCAGGTGCCACTGGTTTTGGCGAAAGCTGATGACAGCATCGCGGAGCCGGAGCTTCGGCTGTTATCCGCCGAACTCGACTTCGCCATCGAGCGCGAGCAAGTGCAGAAGCTCGGCGACTTCGTGGTGCGGCGTACGGGGCGGCTCTACTTCGACAAGACGCACGTGGATGCATTTATGCCCGCGCTCATGGACCACTTCGCTGCAGTGACTGGACTGGACGAGGCCTCGGCGGCGGCGGAGTTGCGCAGTCTCCAGGCCCTTTCCCACACGCACGACACATTCGAGGCGCCGCGCGCGGTGGCGGCCTAGCCATCCGGGCTGCCGGCGGTATCATTGCTCGCAAAGCAACCCCGATGCCTGAATTCCACCTGTCCAACCCTGAGTTCCGCAAGATTCGTCGCCGCGATGCGATCAACGCGGAGCACATGGCGCCCTCGACGCGTCACGCGGATGTGTTCCACCGGGTACCGGTCGGCGAGATTTCTGGCGCCACGGTCGACGGCATGTGGAAAGGCCACAGCGAAGAGGATTGGCAGGTGGAGGTGTGCGCCTTTCGGCAAAACATCCTGCGGGTCACTTACGTGCCGCGCGACGTGGATATGAAGGTGCCGACCTACGCCCTACCGGAGGGTTCGGTAGCCGACGGCGAGCTGGGATGCAGCGAGGACGACGATGCGATCACTTTTACGGTAGATGGCGGGCGGCTGGTTTTGGCGAAAGCCGACGGTTCGTTCGCGGCCTCGAATAGCGAGGAGCGCGAACTGCTCCACATGCGTACGGCCCCACGGATCACGCGCAGCATCATGGCCGGCCTCGTGGACGTGGGCGTGAGCTTCGAGATCGACCCGCGGGATGCCTTCCACGGTCTGGGCGACAAGCCCGGACAGCTGGACATGCGCGGCCGCAGGCACAAGGTTTGGTGTACCGACAGTTTCGGGTACGACCAGAAATCGGACGCGATCTACAAGGCGATCCCCTTCGTACTCTTCGAGCGCGGCGACCGGCGCATGGGCTTATTCTTTAATAATACCTACAAGTCCACTTTCGACTTCGGAAGCACGGACACGGAGGTGTTCGGCTACCACGCTAACGGCGGCGCGTTGGACCTCTTCATGATCTTCGGCGAGGACCCGGCCCAGATCTGCGCGGACTACGTCCGGCTCACCGGCACGCCGCCCCTGCCGCCGATGTGGGCGCTCGGCTACCAGCAGTGTCGCTGGAGCTACTATCCGGAGTCGCGCGCGCGGGAGGTGGCCAACAAGTTCCGCGAGCTTGAGATCCCGTGTGACGCGCTGTATCTCGACATTGATTACATGCACGAGTACCAATGCTTCACGGTCTCGGAGCTGCTGTTCCCAACCTTCAAGAAGATGGTAGCCGACTTCCGCAAGCTGCAACTGCGGACGGTGGTGATGATCGACCCCGGCATCAGCGCCGTGAAGGGCTACCACACCTACGACGACGGAACCGCGCAGGACGTCTGGTGTAGGCGCGCCAGCGGCCAGGTAATGCGCGGGCCGGTCTGGCCCGAGGAGTGCGTCTTCCCGGACTTCACGAGCGCTCGCGTCCGCGAGTGGTGGGGCCAGCAGTACAAGGACCTATACGTTACGCAGGGCGTGTCGGGGTTCTGGAACGACATGAACGAGCCGGCACTGTTCAAGGTGACCGCGCACACCTTCCCGATCGACGTGATGCACGACATGGACGATCACGAGAGTACGCACGACCGCGCGCACAACGTCTACGGTATGAAGATGACGCAGGCCAGTGTGGAGGGGATGCTTGCGCTAAAACCAGACACCCGGCCATTCTTGCTCACCCGCGCGACCTTCAGCGGCGGGCAGCGCTACGCCGCGACCTGGACGGGCGACAACACCGCGAGCTGGCGTCACCTCCAAATCGCCAATCACCAAGTCATCCGTCTCAGCCTATGCGGCTTTTCGCTGGCGGGCTCCGACATTGGTGGCTTCCACCACGACCCCGACGGCGAGCTTTACACCCGTTGGATGCAGTTGGCCATCTGGCACCCGGTGATGCGGACGCACTCGATGGGTGTCAATTCGGACGGCGCCACCCAGACCGACGAGGAGGCTGTGAAGGCCGCGGCTGAGAAGGACCGCCACGACCAGGAGCCCTGGGCCTACGGCGAACCCTACACGGGCCACTGCCGCGAGGCGATCAACTGGCGCTACCGCGTACTGCCGAGCGTGTATACTTCTGTGGAGCGCTCGCACCGACTCGGGATGCCGGCGCTGATACCGAGCTACATGGAGGACGTGGGGGACAGCCGGCTGATCGACAAGCACGCCTTCCGCTTCGGGCAGCACCTTTTCGTGGATCCGGTGGTGCAGCAAGGTCAGACGACGAAGCAGGTGTATCTCCCACGAGGCCGGTGGTACAATCTGCAAACCGGTGATCGCTTCGTCGGTGCCCAGCGCTATACGATCCCAACGGAAATGGGCACGATCCCGTGCTGGGTACGCGGAGGGGCGGTGCTACAGATGGACCCTGTACGACAGTCGACCGGTCTGCCCTACGGTTCCGACCCTGAGTTGCACGTCTACCACGTGCAGAAGACGGTGACCACGGAGCTCTACCAGGATGCTGGTGAAGGCTTCAAACAGGAGTCCGGTGGCTTCTTGCGCAGCGTGTTCACGTACGTGGGCGCGGAGGACAGTTCGAGCGTCATGGTGAGCCGGGAGGGCACTTACAAGCTACCCTTCACGCACTATGAGTTGGTCTGGCACGGGAAAGGCTTCGGGGACTGGAAGCTCACCGTGGACGGGAAGGCGGTGGAGGCGCGTCCGAAGGGGCACACGTACCGTGCGCGGGTGGGAGTGGGGTGGCGGGAGATGGTGATGGTGAAGGTGGGGTGAGGCAATTTTGAATGGCCGCGCGGGGTTACGCACCCCCCCAACAGCTGCGGCTACACCAGCCTTACCTTCCCCCCTTGCTCCGCCCCCGTCTCCTCCCCTGCCTCGCCGCACTAACACTGCTCGGCACGCTCTTCACCACCTGCGGCCGCGACACCTCCAGCCCCCTCACCCTCGCAGAGGAGCACCAGCAGCTGTGCGGCAACTGCCACCTCGCGCCGGCACCGCAAGACATCCCGAAGTCGGTTTGGATCGGTTCGGTGCTGCCCAATATGGCCGCCCGCGTCGGACTCGCGTACGGGGACTACGATCCGTTTAAAGGGCTAGGGATGGAAGAGGGCTTCCGCGTAAGTATGTCTGGGGCCTATCCGGAGGTGGCGCAGGTCGACTCAGCGCTGTGGTGGCGGGTGCACGACTACATCGTGGCCTTGGCGCCGGACAGTATCCAGGTGGATGCGTCCCGCGCTGGGCGCCACACTTCGATGACGCAGTTCAGGCCTCGAAGCCTGCGGCTCGACAGCAACGATCGCGCATTTATAACGGGGGCACACTTTAGTCCGCTGCACCAGTCTATGGTGGTGAGTGACGTGACTGGGGCGCTATTTGCGGTGCCTTCCGGCAAAACGTTACCCACCCGCGGCACGGGCGCGGTGGTTGGTTTTACCGAAAGGCGGACCGATACGCTGGTGACGGTCATCGGAGGGATGAATCCGTCCGAGATACCAACTGGGTCTGTATACTTTCAGCGTGGCGGACGGCAGACCCTGGTTGCCGATCAATTGCACCGCCCGGTATTCGCCAAGGCGCTCGACTTCGATGGCGATGGGCTAGAGGAGGTGGTGGTGTGTGAATTCGGTTACTACACAGGCGCACTCTCGATACTCGTGCCGAAGGGGAGCGCCTACGAGAGCAAGACCTTGCTCGCCCTGCCGGGCACGATCAAGTTCGAGGTCCTAGACTTAGACGGTGATGGCCATCTCGACATCGTGGTACTCGCCTCCCAAGGTGCCGAAGGCATTTATGCGCTATATGGCGACGGCAAGCTAGGCTTCCGGACGGAGGCACTCGTCCGACTACCGCCGCACTACGGATCGAGCTGGTTCGAGTTCGTCGATATGGACGGGGATAGCGACAAAGACATCATCCTGGCCAATGGCGACAATGCCGACTATAGTGTTTTCGCAAAGCCCTACCATGGATTAAGGATCTTTAGCGACGAAGGGAAGCAAAATTTTCAGGAGAGCTACTTCTTCCCAATGTATGGTTGTACCCGCGTCGCGGCTGCGGATTACGATGGGGACGGAGATATCGACCTGGCGGTGACTGCTTTCTTCGCCGATTACCTGCGCAATCCGTCGGAAGGTTTTGTAGTATTAAATTAATGATGGCAGCGGAAAGACATTCACTTCTCATACCATTGAGGCCGCGGGTGATGGTCGTTGGTTAATTATGGAGAAAGGGGATATCGACGGGGACGGATATATTGATGTGGTGCTCGGTAACTTTATGATGCCCCCACCGAAGGAGGCGCGTGGCGTGATGCAGCGATGGGAGACAAAGGGCGTAGATGTGCTGGTGTTAGAGAATGTGAAATAAGTTGAGTATGTTAGTAAGCCCTGCGCCTTCCAGTCCACTTCCAACTCAGCGCACAAATCCAGTCTCACGCCTGCCTAGGGCTGTAGGCCCGACGGCTAAGTTACGGGTTGCGTGACCGCCGGGCCACCATAAACTCCGACCTTCCCCTCCACCAGTGCCGCTACCGCCTCCACCCACGCAGGCATGTCATTCAAGCTCGGCACTAGATCCAGCACCTCGCCCCCTATCGCCATGAACTCCTCGTGGTACTCATCCGCGATCTCGATAACCGTCTCGAGACAGTCGGCCGTAAAGGCGGGACACAACACCAACAACTTCTTGTCCCCCTTCGCAGCCCGCTGCTTTATCGTCTCACTGGTATACGGCTGCGCCCACTTCTCGGGACCTAGCCGACTCTGAAAGCTAATACTGTACTGTTTTGGCGAAAGCCCCAGGCCCTCCGCGATTGCTCGCGCCGTCGCGTGACACTGTGCCGAGTAGCAATATTGATTGTGCGCCCCGATACTACCGCAGCAATTCTCCGCCTTGGTGCAGTGGTCATGTCGATCGGCTTTCCTCAACTGTCTTTCCGGCAAGCCGTGGAAGCTAAAGAGCACATGATCGTAGTCAGTTAAATCGAAAGCCTGCGCATTCTGCACGAAGCAGTCGATCATCGGCTGGTAGTCATAGTAGTCCCGAATCAAGACTACTTCAGGGATGTTGTCCTCCTCTCGGAGCAAACGCATCACCTCGTCGTGGACACTCCCTACCGTCGCACTCGCGTACTGAGGGAAAAGCGAAAAGACCACCAACTTGTCAATATCTGCGGCGAGCATTTCCTTAAGTGTCTCTTCGATGCTCGGCACCTGGTAGCGCATCGCCAGTCGAACGATGTAGTTGTCGCCCATGCGCGGCTGGAGCTGGGCCACGAGGCTTTCGCCAAAAACCTTCAACGGCGAACCTTCCTCCGTCCACAGGTCCTGGTAAAGCTTTGCTGAACTCCCGGAGCGGAACGGCGCGATCACGCCCTGCACCAGCGCCT
The DNA here is from genome assembly GCA_041744755.1 of Saprospiraceae bacterium. Taxonomy (GTDB): domain Bacteria; phylum Bacteroidota; class Bacteroidia; order Chitinophagales; family Saprospiraceae; genus CALDTK01. The sequence goes on along the minus strand of JBGTKC010000126.1, from coordinate 12,999 downwards.
GCCGCGCGACCCAAGGGTAGTCGATCACGCGGCGGTCGGTGAGGAACTCCCGTAGGTAGCGGTACACATCGTAGCGCGTCGGCGAGTCGGGGGTCCCGAGATTGACCACCAGAACGCCCGTTTTTCCGAATCGACCCATGTGATGACAAAGGTACGGGCGCCCACTAGGGTTGCGGCCCTCGGGCACACTTACCTTGCGCCGCCTATGGCCCCACGCCCCCTCATTTTACTCACCAACGACGACGGCATCGCCGCACCGGGGCTCGCCGCCCTCGTCGAGGTCGCTCGCCAGCTCGGCGAGGTTATCATCGTCGCCCCCGACAGCCCGCAGTCGGGACAGGGTCACGCCATCACGCTCGAAGATCCGCTGCGGCTCAAAAAGGTAGACGTCTTCGACGGCATCGAGGCCTACGAGTGCACGGGCACGCCGGTGGACTGCGTCAAGCTCGCTAAACACGTCGTGGCAAAGGGGCGGACCATCAGTTTTTGCGCAAGCGGCATCAACCACGGCTCGAACGCCGGCGTCAACGTTATTTACTCCGGGACGATGTCCGCCGCGATGGAGGCCTCGCTCGAGGGCATCACCTCCGTCGGATTCAGCTTGCTCGACTACCGCTGGGAGGCCAACTTCGACGCCGCGAAGCCTTTCGTGCGCGAGATCATGGAACTTGGACTGGCCGGTGGCTTCGGGGAAGCGAAGTTGCTGAACGTCAACATCCCCACCGGTCGCGAGACGCCGATCCAGGGGGTTCGGGTGTGCCGCCAGGCCGACGCACGCTGGGTGGAGGAGTTTCAGGAAGGAACGGACCCGCGGGGACAGACCTACTACTGGCTCACCGGAAAGTTCGTCCCAAATGACGTGGTCGAGGGCACGGACATCCACGCGCTCGACCGCCACTACGTCTCGGTGGTGCCGTGTATGCACGACCTGACGCAGCACACGGCCCTCGCCGGCCTCCGTATCCTCGAATCACAACCTGCGTAGACGCGGAGCTATGTTTCGACAAAACAGCCTACTGATCGGCTTCGCGATCGGCGTCACGGTCCCGGTGCTCGGGTACATCCTGCTAGAGTCCCTGTTCGGGGCGCTCGGGAGTCTCGGGGTCACGACCCCGAGCGGCGACCCGATCCGCTTCAAGGAACGGACCATGGCGCTGTTGGCCATCTGCTGCAACCTGCTGCCGTTCTGGCGTTTCAACACGCGATTTACGGAGGCGACCATGCGCGGAATCCTCGTCGCGACGGCCGTGTGCGTCATCGGATGGTTCGTCACCTTCGGGCGGGCTTTGCTCAGCGGAGAACTCAATTAGGTGCGCTACTTCCTCGTAGCCGGCGAGGCGTCGGGCGACAACTTAGGCGGCCTGCTCATCACCGAGATTAGGCGACTCGATCCAGAGGCGGAGTTCGCTTTCTGGGGTGGGGACAGCATGGCGCAGGCCGGTGGGCTTTCGCCAAAACAGCACATCGCGGCGCTGGCGTTCATGGGTTTCGTCGAAGTGCTCGCCAACCTCCGCACGATCACGCGACTACTCGCGAGCGCCAAGCAAGACGTGACCGACTTCGCGCCGGACGCGCTCATCTGCATCGACTACCCGGGCTTCAACCTTCGGCTCTCGAAGTGGGCCAAGGCCCAGGGCACGTGGGTGGAGTTTTACGTAAGTCCGCAGATTTGGGCTTGGCGCCAAAACCGCGTCCACAAGATCATCCGCGACACGAGTCGCGTGCTGTGTGTACTCCCCTTCGAGCCCGACTTCTACGCGGGGTATGGCTACGAGGTCGCCTACACGGGCCACCCACTCCCGAAGCGCGTCGACCAGCACCCGCGGCCTGAGCACCTGCTGGTTTTGGGTTCAGGGGAATCCGGTTTTGGCGAAGGTGAGACAATGGCCGAGTCCGTTCGTGAGAGACGCACCCTGGCCCTCCTACCAGGAAGTCGCCACCAGGAGGTGAAGGCTTTACTGCCGGTCATGCTCGCGGCCGCCGAGAGTTTTGCCGAAAGGCGGCTCAGAGACTTCGGGGAGTCTTGGCGCATCGTCATCGCCGCCGCACCCGTCCTTAGTGACGAGCGGCTGGCGCAGATCTTTACGGCACACGGCGTGGGCTACGTGCGGAGTGCCTACGACCTGCTCTCCGTGGCGAGCCTCGCCTGCGTGGCCAGCGGATCGGCTACCCTCGAGGCCGCGCTCTTCGGCGTCCCGCAGGTAGTCTGCTACCGCGGGAGCCCCATCTCGGTGGCCATCGCGAAACGCTTGGTCAAGGTCGAGTACATCGCGCTGCCCAACCTGATCCTCGGCGAGTCCGTGGTGCCCGAGTTGATCCAGGGTGGGCTCACGGCAGGCGCACTCTGTCGAGCGCTGTCGGCCCTGCTTACGCCAGTGGAAAATGAAGCCTCGATGGTAGGTTTCCGGCGTCTCCGCGCCCTGCTCGAACCTTACGACGCCGCGCGCACTGCGGCCGAACTCGTTGTGGAATCCGCCCGGAGTCGCGCAGCGGCAAAAGGTTGAACTTTGCCCGCGGCTACTGACTTCCTTTAGACACCAACCAACCGACGATATATGGCATCTCCAGAGGCCTTCAACACTATAGAACGCGCTAAGGACGACGAGCACAACAAGGACAACGACCGCGAGCGCGCCAACCGCCGTGAGCGCAACAAGCCCTACGACGTAACCGCCGCGGCGCTGCGGTGGGGACTGATGGCGGGCGTGACCCTCGGGGTGTTGCAACTGATCATCCTCGCCAGCCAGGAGCGGGTCAATATCGGGAAGGGCCTGTACGGTTTCTTCCTGCTGGCTCCCTTCATCTACCTGGCTCTGCGCGAATACCGTAAGCGCCTGGCCGGAGGGGAGGTCTTCAAGAACGGAGTGATTCTCGGGTTCCAGACCTCAGCGATCGCAAGCGGCATCATGGCCGCGATAACGCTGGTCGGTGGACTTATCGGTGTCGGAGGCTCTGAAGGGCACGCGATCTTCGCCAACATCGCCGTGTATAGTTTTTTCCAAATCATCATCGGCCTCGTGTTCGGGATGGTGTTCGCGTTCATCTTCCTCCAGGGCATGAAGAGCGACCTCCCCGCCGACGAGAACATCGAAAAAGTAGAAGGACATGCATAGCCACGATTACGACTCCCTCATCGAGGCCCAGCAGGGCGTGCGCGCCAATGGCTATACCGAAGAGTTTCTCTGGAAGGACGGCGAGATGCTCTCCGAGGATAGCTCGGTGAAGTACGACCCGCAGGACATGCTCATAGTCGAACACTACCGCTTCGAGGGCGCCTCCGACCCGGGGGACATGAGCATCTTGATGTGCATTGAATCTAAAGACGGCAAGAAGGGCTACGCGATCAGCTCATACGGAACCTATGCCGACGAAAAGTTCGTTAAATTCCTCGACGAGGTCCCCGAGAAGGAGGAAACTGAAGTCACCAAAAAACCGTGACCGCAGAGCACCACCAAGATTTACCTCCATTAAGCTTTAGCCGCATCGCCGCGTTCGCGACGGTGTTGGCGCTCTTCATTGCCTTCATCATCCTCGCGAAACCAGTGCTGCTCCCACTGGTCTTCGGCTCGATCTTCGCCCTTACCCTACGGCCGATCTGTAACTGGGTCGAGCGCTTCGTCCACTACCCCATCCTCGCGATCATTATCACCTTCGTGATCGCGGTGCTACCGATCGCCCTGGCGATTTTGCTTTTCTCCTTTCAGACGCTCTCCGTCGTGGATGACCTCCCGACGATCACCGAGGAGTTCCAGGAGAGCATCGACCGCATCATCACGGCGGTCGCGAAGAATTTCGGCCTGCGTATCCAGACCAACGGCTACGAGTGGGCCCGAGAGCAACTCGGCGACGCGCTCGACGAACCCTTCGTGTACATCCGCTCAATAGTCACCGGGGGCGCGGGCGTGATCGGAATGCTGGCGATTAGCTCTTTGTACGCCTTCCTACTGCTGCTGTACCGCGCGCCGATTTACCACTTCATGCTGGGTCAGTTCGCCTCCGAAAAGCGAGCCCGGATGCAGTCGGTCTTCAACGACGCACAGAAGATGAGCTACAAGTACCTCACCGGCCTCGGGATCGTGATGATGATCCTGGGAGTGCTCAACAGCGCCGGGTTGATGCTCATCGGGATCGATTATGCCTTTTTTTGGGGCTTTCTCGCGGCATTCCTCGCCGTCATCCCGTACATCGGAACCTTTATCGGCGGGGCCTTACCGTTTTTGTATACGCTAAGCACTACCTCTACAACCTGGCAGCCTATTGCGGTGGTGGCGTTGTTCATGACGATTCAGACGATCGAGGGCAACATCATCACGCCGAAGGTGGTGGGGAGCTCCATCCAGATCAATCCGCTCTCGGCCATTATTGCGCTCTTCGTCGGAGGCTTCCTCTGGGGCGTCGAAGGGTTGATCTTGGCCCTCCCCCTGGTAGCCATCCTGCGGATCTTCATGATCCATTCCGACCGTTTTCGCGCTTTCGGCCTGCTGATGAGCGATGACCTCGTCGAGCGCGAACAGGAGTTCCTGAGCTTGCTTGACCAACCGCACTACCGGATTGTCAATCTATTCAGGGCGCAACCCCGTGAGGTGATCCGGGCCAGAGCCCAGGTATCGCTTAACGATGTGCCTGCCGGGGATGCCGACGTAAGCGGGCCTTCGCCGACGAAGCCTTCCGAATCTTCGGCCGTGGGCGTCTCACGGGCTCGCGTGGGGCCCGAGACTCAGGAACCCGAAACCATCGGCGTGGAGGTATCGTTGGCCCAGGACCCACCCGAGGACCAGATCGTGTTCTAGGAGCCTGTCACGGGTCCCTACCTTGCGTCGATGCCCAAGACCGGATTCGATATCGTCCACCGCGATCCAGACTTTCTGATCGTCAACAAGGATGCCGAGGTCCTCACGATCCCTGACCGCTTCGATCCCTTCAAGCTCAATGTCTACACTAAGCTCAAGGAGGAGTTCGGCGAGATCTTCATCGTCCACCGCCTCGACCGGGAGACCTCCGGGATACTCGTCTTCGCCCGCAACGCTGAAGCCCACCGGGCACTGAGTATGCAATTTCAGGAGCGCGACTCGGATAAGTTTTACCTCGCGCTCGTCAATGGCCGCCCCTATCCCGCGGAGGCCGTCATCGACAAGCCCATCGGGCCGGACCCCCGCGGCGGCAACAAGATGCGCATAGATCACCACGGCGGCAAGCCGAGCGCTACCGCCTACGAGACGGTCGAGGTATACAGGGAGTATGCACTGATTCGTCTACAGCTATTTACCGGGCGTACGCACCAAGTCCGGGTCCACATGACGAGCGTCGGCCACCCTTTGGCGGTCGACCCGGTCTACGGCGGAGGCGAGTACCTCTACCTAAGTAAAATCAAAGGCAAGCGCTTCAACCTCAAGAACGGAGAGGCCGAGCGCCCGATCCTCAATCGCGTAAGTCTTCACGCGTACCAGTTGGCGTTTGACCATCCGAGCTCCGGTGAGCGGGTCGACTTCTCGGCCGATCCGCCGAAAGATTTTAGGACAGCGGTACGGCAGCTACAGAAGTGGAGCGCGGTGTAGGCCCGCAAACCCCACGCCGCAGTCTCGCGAAGCAATACTCAGCCTATCCATTGGGCAAAGCCGGTAAAGCAGCCATTATGTGCATCCGGTTGCCAAATGTTTTTCTCCTATGCTCCCCCTAGCCGAACGCCTCCGCCCCAAAACCCTCGACGAATACGTCGGCCAGACCCACTTGGTCGGTGCCGGCAGCGTCCTGCGGCGCAGCCTGGACGCCGGTCGTCTCCCGAGCCTCATCCTCTGGGGACCGCCGGGGGTCGGGAAGACGAGCCTGGCGCACCTCATGGCCAAGCAACTCGAGCGTCACTTCTTCGAACTTTCCGCCATTAGCGCCGGCGTCAAGGACGTGCGGGAGAGCATCGAGAGCGCTCGCAAACAGCGCTTCTTCAATACGCCCGCTCCCGTGTTGTTTATTGACGAGATCCACCGGTTTTCGAAATCACAGCAGGATGCTTTGCTGGGGGCAGTTGAGCGGGGCACGGTGGTGCTGATCGGTGCGACGACCGAGAATCCCAGTTTCGAGGTCATTCCAGCGCTGCTGAGCCGTTGCCAAGTGTACATCCTCGAGCCTCTGAGCGGGGAGCAGCTCGTGGCGATGGTGGACGAGGCGCTACGGCGCGACGAGTTTTTGCGAAAGCTGAACGTCGAAGTGCGGGCGTATGAAGCCCTCATTCGCGTGAGCGGCGGTGACGCCCGCAAGCTATACAACGCCCTGGAGCTCGTGGCCGAAGAGGCCCACGCCACGCAAGTGCCAGTCGACGACGACCTGGTGCAGCGTGTGATCCAGAACAATCTCGCGCGCTACGACAAGACCGGCGAGCAGCACTTCGACATCATCAGCGCCTTCATTAAGAGCATCCGCGGATCCGACCCGAACGCGGCGCTCTACTGGCTCGCGCGCATGCTGGCCGGCGGGGAGGACATTAAGTTCATCGCCCGGCGGCTGGTCATCAGTTCGAGTGAGGACATCGGGATGGCCAATCCGAACGCCCTGCTTCTCGCGACCACGACCATGCAGGCGGTCCAAATGGTCGGCATGCCGGAAGCCCGCATCATCCTGAGCCAGTGCGTCGTGTACCTGGCTACTTCCCCGAAGAGCAACGCGAGCTACTCCGCCATCAATGAGGCGATGGGCTTCGTACACCAGACGGGCGATCTCCCAGTACCGCTCCACCTCCGTAACGCCCCCACGAAGCTCATGAAGGACATCGGCTACGGCGCCGACTACGCCTACAGTCATGCACAGGCCGGCAACTTCAGCCAGCAAGCTTACGCTCCGGGAGAGGCGCAGGCGCAAACCTTTTACAAGCCTGGTAACAATCCGGCGGAAGCTACCCTATTAGAACGCCTTAAAAATTGGTGGCCTAAAAAGTATTAATGGATGGCACGACAAACCGGAGCGGATGCGGTGGTCGGGAATCTGCCTCCGACGAATCACCGCACGGCCCTCACGCCTCCTCCGACATTTGCACCGCGACGGCCTCCGGCTCTGGGTACTCCACCCGGGCGTGATACATACTCTTCAGCATACGCTTGAACAGTGCGCGGCACTTCTCTAACTCCGCGAAACTTAGCGCGCATTCGTAAAACTGCCCGAGGGCCATCTTGGCGTCGATTAGCCCGTCCACCAAGCGATCGATCCCTTCGGTCGTCGGGTCCTTCAACGCCCGCCCAGCGGCTTCGACGCTGTCCGCGATCATCATCACGCCTTGCTCCCGGGTGGTAGGCAGCGGACCGGGGTAGCGGAACTCCGACGCGTCTACCGCCTCAGCCGGATGTTTGTTGACGAAGTTCCGGTAGAAGTACTCCACGCGCGTGGTCCCGTGGTGGGTCAGAATGAAGTCGATAAGCTCCTGCGGGAGGTTGGCCGCCTTGGCGAGTCGCGCCCCCTCCGCAACGTGGGCAATGATGATCCGCGCCGACTCCTTCTCGTCGAGCAGCTCGTGCGGGTTGCGCCCGGACTGGTTTTCGATGAAGTAAAGCGGATTCACCGTCTTGCCGATGTCGTGGTAGAGGGCCGCCACTTTGACGAGCAGGGCGTCGCCACCGATCTCCCGCACGGCGCTCTCCGCCAAATTGCTTACCGCCAGCGAGTGTTGGAAGGTGCCTGGCGCCCGCAGGGCCAACTCGCGGAGCACGGGGCGGTTGACGTCGGAGAGTTCGCGGTAGGCGATGTCGGACGTGAATCCGAAGAGACGCCCGAACAGTGGGATGAGCGGTCCGGCGAGCAGCGACAACAACAACCCGAGGGCCAGCCACGTCAACGCCACCCAGTCTACCTCGCCCCAGTCGCCCTCCTTGACGAATTCGAGCCCCACAAAGCCGACGAGGTAAGTGAGTAGCAGTACTGCGATCAGCCGGATATTCGAACCTGAGTCCTGTACGTCGGTGGGCACTAGCACCGCCACGATCCCGGCGATGAGCTGCAGAAACGTAAACTCGTACCCGAGGCTCGTGATGAATCCGGCGATCAACACGGTGACCAAGTGCGTAAAGAGCGCTACGCCACTTTGGTAGAAACTTTTAACGATGATGGGGATGAGCACGAAGGGCATTACGTAGATGCCGTAGGTGGTCAGCGACTCGATCCTGTAGACCGCGAAGATTGCCACCAGCATCAAGAGCAACAGGAAGGCCAGGCGGTTGAAGCGGTCGAACTCCTCCTTGTGGAAGGTCCGCAGGTAAAGTAAGAGTAGCGACATGATTACGCCGACCAACATGGCGTACCCGACGAACATCACCCAGCGCCGCGAGACGTTGATGACTTCCGACTCGTACTGCACCTCATAGCTACGTAGCTTTTGGAATACCTCCTCCGTAATGATCCCGTTCTCGACCACGATCACCTCGCCGTTGCGGACCATGCCTCGCGACTCGACGATGCGCTCCATGCGCGTTTCCGCAAAACGTGAGGTCAGGCTATCGGAATAAACCACGTTAGGCGTAAGGACGGACTGCACGATCGGCACGAGGAACCCCGCATCCCGTAGACTGCTGCGCCGGAGGCTGTCCTGCAATTGCGCGCGTACCCGCTCGACGCTAAGTAGTTGCTCGGGCGCCTCCTCGAAGATCGTACCCCCTCGCACCACCCGGACGATTCCGTTCGGGGGACTGTTGAGTTGTGGGGCGTCCGCGACGATGCCGCGCTCGTAAGCACGCACTAGCAACTCGGCCCCGGTACGGAGGTAGCGATCCGGGCGCTGCCGCAGGTCCGCGAAGGCCGTCGTCGCGGGCAGGGCGGACAGGCTTTCGCCAAAACGCTCCCGGTAGCGGACCATGGCCCTCTTTCCGCCGGTCTCGTCGAAGCGGAAGTACGGATCGGTCCCGGCTTTCGCCAGGCGCCGCTCGGCAGCGATCTCGGCCTCCGCCTTGCGGAGTGGGAAATCGAACGGTGCGATGAGGTCGTTGTAGCGCCAGCGCTGCCCCTGCTCGTAGGAGTAGTCGAACCGCACGCCCCGCGGGCACATGAGACTGATCAGCAACCACACCAGCACAATCAAGCTCCACTGCGCCCACTGGGGCAGTTCATTCCAAAATTTCTTCGAGCGTGGCAGGTTCATCTGAGCGGCTACAAGCTAGGCAGAGGGATCCAGGGATGTTCGGTCTGGCCCGTGCCTATCGCGAGGCCCCTCGACAATGTGAAGACGTAGTCCGATAGTCGGTTGAGGTAGACGATGATGGCCGGGGCCACCGGCTCCACGTGGTCGAGCGCCACCACGCACCGCTCCGCGCGCCGCGCCACCGTCCGACAGACGTGTGCCTGGCACACCGCGACTGATCCACGCGGGAGGATGAAGTTGCTCAGTGCCGGCAGGTCCTTGTCCATCCGGTCGATCGCTCGCTCGAGTTCGGCCACCTCGATATGACCGACGGGGACGATGTGGAGGGTTTTGGCGGAAGCCGAACCCTTGGGCGGAGGCGTGGCGAGCTGGCTACCGATCGTGAAGAGCTTACTCTGAATGCCGGTGAGTAGCGCGAGAGCTTCGGCGTGAAAGCCGCCCTCGCCGGTGGGCGCCTCGGCACTCACCTGCGCCACGAGCAGCCCGAGGTGACTATTAAGTTCGTCAACGGTGCCGTACGCTTCGATGCGGACGTGGTCCTTCGGGACACGTTGGCCGCCGTACAGGCCGGTCTCGCCGGCGTCGCCGGTCTTGGTGTAGATCTTGAATGACATCTACCCGCAAAGCTCGCCCCGCGAGCTTACTCGGCGGAGACGAATTGCAGGGCGACGCCATTGATGCAGTACCGCAGTCCCGTGGGCTTGGGGCCGTCGTCGAAGATGTGGCCCTGGTGCCCGCCGCACCGCGCGCACTCCACCTCGACGCGGCGCATCCCATAGCTGTTGTCAACGACCTCGCGGACGTTGGCTTCGTCGATCGGGGCGTAAAAACTCGGCCAACCCGTACCTGAGTTAAATTTTGTCTCCGAGGAGAAAAGGGGCAGTTGGCACCCGGCGCACACGAACGTGCCGTCGTGCTTCTCGTCGTTGAGCGGGCTCGTGAACGCCCGCTCGGTGCCCTCTTCACGTAAGACGTTGAATTCCGCTGGCGTGAGCCGCTTGCGCCACTCATCCTCGCTGAGGGTCAGAGCCTTGAGGGTGTCACCGTCGAGGCCCACGAATGTCGAGGCAGCACCTGCACGCGCAAGCTCGCTCTGGTCGGGTGCCGGACCGACCTGCGCCGAGACGGTCTCACGGCCTTTGGTGTTGCCGCACGCGGCGATCAGGAACAGGGCGAGGACGGCAGGGACGAGTTTCATTGCGGTTGATTAGGCGAAGGGCGGGACGCTTCCTCGCAATTTTAATAACCGCTAACGGTCCGGCTGGTTGGGTGCCCGCCAGTCGGCTATCTTAATCCCGTTTCCGCGGCTGGCTCCATTCCTCGTCCTCGGCGAAGTTGACAATCCCGCGGATGGCCGACATGATGCTGAGGATCACGAGGTAGCCGAAGGTAAGCACGGTGTAAATCCATTTGTAACTACCGGCCTCTGAGATCCACAGGCCGGTAAGCACCCTAGCCACCAACAGGCCAAGACCGGCCAGCAAAACGAAACTCACGAAGCTCCGTGACCAGTATTTATTGATATTGGGCGCCCCGAGCGAGAGCAGGGCATTGCTGAGCCCAAAGAGCAGGAGGGCCGTGGCGGCGATCTGGTAGCCGAACCTAGGTCCGAGTCCTGCCCCGGCGAGCGAAGAGCCCACGCCAAACAGCAGGAATACGATCATGAGCGCGCCTGCGGCCGCAGCCTGGTACGGCGGCTGGCGGAGACGATCGACCCAGGTGACGTGGGGGAGGCGTTCGTGGGACGGGTTGGCCATATACGGTAGGCAACCGTCGGAGGGCGCGGATGTTGGGAGCGGGGGGGCGCTATTGAAGGACCCGCCGAACCGCCCTGCCGACGGCTTCCAGCACCTCGCTCCCGATCCCGGTATCCTCCGTCTCCAGTGTTCCGTGGAGATCGTACTCGGTTGCGTCGGTGATGAGGACCGCGGCGAAGTCGCCGAGCCGGACGTACTCCGCGGTCGAGACGAACACCTCGTTGTCCACCTCCGGAGAGTCGAATTCGGTGCGGCCAACGAAAAACTCGCCCTCGCGACGATCGAAGAGCACGCGGAGCGTTTTGCCGATAAGGCCCTCATTCTTGCGAAGGCTGATCTCGCGCTGGATGTCCATCAGGGCCTCCGCTCGCTCGGCCTTGACTTCCGCCGGAACGTCGTCCTGCATCACGTAACCGCGGGTGTCCTCCTCGTGGCTGTACTGAAACACGCCTAGTCGCTCGAACTCCATTCGCTCGACGAAATCGCACAGCTCGGCGAAGTCACCCTCGGTTTCTCCGGGGTGGCCGACCAGCATCGTGGTCCGTATGGCGATGCCCGGGGCGCGTCGACGGATCTCGTCGATCAGGGCCTCGGTTTCGGCGCGCGTGATCTGGCGCCGCATATCGAAGAGCACTTTGTCGGAGGCGTGCTGGAGCGGCATGTCTAGGTAGTTGCACACCTTCGATAGTCGTGCGATCGCGTCCGCGATCTCGAGCGGGAATTTGCTCGGGTAGGCGTAGTGTAGGCGGATCCACTCGATGCCCTCCACTTCGTTGAGCGCTTCGAGCAGCCGCGGCAGGGCCCGCTCTTTGTACAAGTCGAGCCCGTAGTAGGTCAACTCCTGCGCGATGAGCATGATCTCCTTGGTCCCCATCGAAGCCAGGTGCCGGGCCTCCTTGACGAGGCTCTCGATGGAGCGGCTCACGTGCTTTCCGCGCATCAGTGGAATCGCACAGAACGAACAGGTTCGATTGCAGCCCTCGCTGATCTTGAGGTAGGCGTAGTGCTGGGGCGTGGTCGGGAGACGTTCGCCGATGAGATCTGTCCGGTAGTCCGCCTTGAGCGTGGCGAGGAGGTGCGGCATGTCTAGGGTCCCGAACCAACCATCCACCTCTTTGATCTCCGCACTTAACTCCTCGCGGTAGCGCTGCGTGAGACAGCCAGTGGCGTAGAGCTTCGAGATGCGGCCGGCGCGCTTCTCTTCGGCGTACTCGAGGATAGTGTCGATCGACTCCTGCTTGGCGAGGTCGATGAAGCCACACGTGTTGACGATCACCACCTGCGCCTCACGGTCGGAGTCATGGGCCACGTCGTAGTCGTTGGCCTTAAGCTGCGTGATGAGGTTCTCGGAGTCGACCAAGTTCTTTGAGCAGCCCAGCGTAATGACGTTGACCTTATTGCGGCGAAGGGTGCGGGTTTTCATATCGGGCGGCGAAGGTAGGCGGAGAGGAACCTCAAATTTTGGTGTTCAATTCCCAATGCGCTATCGCGCAGGAGCTGCGCGCCTGCGCAACGCCGCCACCCAATCCGCGTTTAAGCGCACATGTCACAACGCCTGAGTGTCGTATTCGGTCTTCTGCTGTCGTGCTGCACGCTCGTGGCTCAGGACTTCCGGCAGCCGAAGGAATACGAGTTTAACATCGAAGGTGGGCTCGACTTCAAGCCCCAGTACAAAGAACTCGGCGAAGATTACGGCCGCTACGTGATCCCGCAGAACGCGCGTCAAAGGCGCCTGTCGCCATTTTTGGCCGCGAGCGTAATGCGGCGCATCCCAGGGCTGCGCGCTTTCTACGGATTGCGCGCAGACGCCAACTACAGCCGGCTGTACTTACAGAATTCGGATTTCGAAGGCAAGAACTCCACGGCGACCCTGATGCTAAACTATCGAGCCTTCGTTTTCGACATGCAAGGCGATTGTGACTGTCCTACCTGGGGGGACGACCCTTGGTTTAAGAAAGCCTTCTTCTTTGAGGCCGGGCTCGGTGCCGGGTATCAACAACAGCAGTCTAACCAAGCGCTCACCGGCGACGACAGCAAGATTGGAGGAGCGTACTTGCTCAGGATCGGGGTGAGTCACAGACTCAATAAGCAGGTCGATATCTACCTCGCGGCCGGAGCCCAGGGGGTGGT
>JBGTKC010000125.1:0-23460 GCA_041744755.1 Saprospiraceae bacterium | reverse complement strand
TCCTCGACGATGGCTAGGCCTTGCCTGCCGCTCGAGCGATTACCGATGAAGCGCACCGGGTCAATCGGTTCGTGCGTCGGACCCGCCGTCACGAGGACGCGTTTTGCCGAAAGGCGCAGACTGCCCTCCCCTGAGCCAGCTGTCGACAGACCGACTCCCAGTTTTCGCGAAAGCGCCGCTAAGATCTCCTCCGGCTCGGCGAGCCTACCGGCGCCACTGAGGCCACTCGCTAATTCGCCCTCCCCTACCGGGATGATTTGATTACCGTAAGCTTCGAGGAGCCGCACGTTGGCCTGCGTGCTCGGATGGAGCCACATGTCGACGTCCATGGCGGGCGCGAATAGTACCGGGCAGCGGGCCGAGAGGTAGACGGCCGCCAGGATGTCGTCGCAGATACCGTGCGCGAGGCGGGCCAGCGTATTGGCCGTGGCCGGCGCGACGACGTAGGCGTCTGCCCACAGCCCGAGCTCGACGTGGTTGTTCCAACCCGCTTCGCTGATAATGCTTGTCAATACCGTCCGCTTGGACAGCGTCGAGAAGGTAAGCGGCGAGACGAACGCGGTGGCCGCGGGCGTCATCAGCACCTGTACCTCCGCGCCGGCCTTCACCATGAGGCGCACCAGCACCACGGCCTTATAAGCCGCGATACTGCCCGACACCCCGACGATGATATGCTTACCCTTCATTGTGTAGGGGCTCGTCTATCAGGCGTGGCCAGTCCAACATCTATCAGGCGCAGCCGGTCCATTGTCTTAGAAGTCCCCCACCTCGCGGCCGCTCTCGCCGCGGTACTCGCCCTTGAGTTCGCCGGCGAGGAACTCCTGCGTCGCGATGATGGCGGGGTTGGGGAGGCGCTCGTACTGGCGCGAGATCTCGATCTGCTCCTTGTTCTCGGTGATCTCCTCGATGGTCTCGCCGGTCTCGACGAACTGGGAGAGCTTTTCGTTGAGCTCCTCCTTGACCTCGCGCTGGAGCACGGCGGCACGGCGGGCGATGATGGCGAGGGTCTCGTAGATGTTGCCGGTCGAGGCCACCATCTGCGAGAGGTTGCGGCCGGAGGCATTGGGGTTGATGCCCTGGGCTTTGGTCTTAATATCGGACATAGTCTTCGTTTTCCTTGAGGAGCTTGGTGATGCGGGCCAGCTCGTCGCGGGCCTCGGCGGCGTGGGGGCCGGTGGGGTATTTCTTGAGGTAGAGGTTGGCCGACGATGTGGCGAGCTCGTAGCGCTCGCGGCGCTTGGCGATTACGGAGTTGTCGGCCAGGCGCAGGTACGCCAGCGCGATGCGCCAGCGGATCTCCTCGGATTGGTCGGAGTCGGGGTAGTCCTGTAGCACGCGCTCGAAGGCCTGCACGGCGGCCTGGTACTGCTTCATGTCGAAGTAGAGGGCGGCCGCGTCGTAGGCTTTAGCCTCCTGCTTAACGCGAAGCTCGTCAAGCAAGGCGTTGATCTCGGCGAGGCGCTCGGTGTCGGGGTAGTAGTTGATGTAGGCCTCGAGGGCCTCGATGGCCTTCTCGGTGTTCTCCTGATCGAGCCGAAAGTCGGGCGACTGCTTGACGTAGGCCATGGCCTCCATATATAAGGCCTCCCCGCGGTTGTCGGCCGCCTTATAGTTCTCGGCGTAGTTGCGGAAGTAGGTCGCCGCCGAGAAGTAGTCCTTGGTCTGGAAGTAGGTATCGGCGAAGCGGAAGAGGACCGTCTGCACGCGGGGGTCGGCCCGCAAGCTCGTGACCACGATCTGGTAGAGGGTCTGCGCCTTGGCGAATTTCCCTTCCTCGTAATACTTGTCGGCCGCCGCGAGGATGCGCTCGTTGTCACCGGAGGTGCGGACCTTCTCGAACTGAGATTTGCAGGACGCCAGCAGGCCCAGACAGGCGAAGAGGCAGATGTAGAAAGGGCGAAATCTCATGCGGGGCGCAAAATTACGCTTTTCCACACAGATGGCGCGGAACAGCTCGGTAGTCGCCTCCACCAACGCGCGAAAGGGTCCCCGCGATGCCTCGGCGGCGGCGGCGTCCCGTCTGGGGATCCGCCTTTCGGCAAAACGATCCGCCGATCCACTCGTTACCCGCATCTAAGAGAGCATTAATACCGCCTCCGCAGAATAAAGCCAACGAAAAGTTTTTCTGTTAACCGAGCGTAGAAATTGTCCGCACCCGACAAACGCAACCAATCTTTGCATCCACAAACACATCACCATGATGAAGTACGCATTCCTGTTCTTGCCCCTCTTCGCCATCGCTTGCGGCGGCAACACCGAGACCGAAGTCGTCGAGGACCCCGCCGTTGAGGTGGTCGATCCAGCGACTACGATGAATACCATGCCCGAAGACGAGGGCATGATCTCGATCAACGAGACCGTCGACGCCGTCAATAACGTCGGTGGCGACATCACCGCCCTGCCCGCCAGCGCCGCCGTGAGCGTAATCGACTCCTGGAGCGCCAAGCTCGCCAGCATGCCCGGCACCGAAGGCATGGTAGCCGACCTGAACTCCCTCAAGATGGAGCTCACCGCCGCCAACATCGACGGTGAAAAAGTCGGCGCCCTCCTCAGCAAGCTCGGCAACGAGACCGCTGCCATGGCTCCCGACAATCAGGCGCTCTCCGGCCTCGCCAGCGCCCTTAACGCAGGTGGCGCCAAGCTCAGCGGCATGTAGTCCCCAGGTGAGTTCCCGCGATTGCGGAGCTTGCCGACTGAAGAGGCCCCGGTACCGCAAGGTGTCGGGGCCTCTCTCATATTACCCCCAGTCCCAGCTTCCTCATCAGCGCACTCGCATTGCGACTCTGCGCCAGGCCGGGCTTTACCGTGTAGTCGAAGTACAGCTCGCCCTCGGCGTTGGTCTCGACCTCGAGGCGAAGCGTCGACACGCTCGCCGTCTCGTCGGCGAGCTTGCCCAACTCCAGATCGTGGGTCGCCACCACGCCCGCGCCGCCGTAGTGTAAGAGCTGCTCGATCAGCGCCCTGCCGCCGGCATTGCGGTCCTGGCTATTGGTACCCTTCAGGATCTCGTCGAGGAGGAAAAACACCGCCTCCCCCGCGCGCGTGGCGTCCACCACGATCCTGAGGCGATTGAGTTCGGCGTAAAAGGCCGAGGCCCCCTCGTGGAGATTGTCCTGCGTCCGCATGCTCGTGTACACGCTCACCGGCGAGAGCGAGAGCGCGCGCGCGGGCGTCGGCATCCCCCACTGCGCCATGACGACGTGCAGTCCGATCGTGCGCAGCAGCGTCGACTTGCCCGCCATGTTCGAGCCCGTAAGCAGGGAGATGTGCGTTTGGAGCGGGGAGCGGAAATCGTTCGGGACACTCTTGCTAGGTGCTAGCAGTGGATGGTGCAGCCCGAGGCCAGTGAACTCGGCAGCGCGTACGGCGCCGGCGCCGGTGCTAGCTCCCTGCCGCTCTCGTGCGGAGACCTCCGGCATGGCCCAGCTCGGGTAGCGGTGCGCCACGCCAGCCATCGAATTCAGTGCGTCGAAGGCGCCGGCCACGAGGAGCCACGTCTCGATCGGGTGCGTCGGCGCGAGCGGCGTGGCGAGGTCCGTAGGGAGCGTGAAGGATGCGGACCGAGGGAAAGCCTGTTCTCGCGTACGGCCGTTTTCGGCTTTCGCCAAAACTTGCACCCCGGAGGCCAACCCCACCTTCCAACGCTCGATGCGCCGCGCGTACCTGAGCTCCCAGAGGAAGAACAGATTAGGGATCAGCACGAATGGATTAGCGCGCACGGCCAACTGCCGCACGTCCGCCGCGAGTCGAGCGATCTGAGCAGACGCCGCGACCCGCGGCTTACCTCCACCGCTACCGGTGTCGGTGTCGATCAACTCAGCCGCTAAGCGATTCAGCAGCGCGCTGCCCCACTCGCGCTCACTCACGCGGGCCAGCGTGGCCGACAGTTGCTGCAATTGCGCGAGCGATTCGGTGGTCGCCTCCTCGATCGCGTCCACGCGGGCCTTGTGGCGCCACAGTAGCCAGAAGGTCGGCGCGTAACCCAGCAGCGCCAGCGTAAACGGCAGGTACGCGAAGCTCACGAGCCAGGCGAGGTTGACGAGCGGAACGACGACCAGCAGCGTCGACCAGTACCGTTCCTGTAGCCGCGGCTCGGCCCTGGCCCACGCCCGGAGCTTATCGTGTTGCGTCCCCGTCTGCTCGCCGCGCGGCGCCGCGGCCGCAAAGGCGTGTCGCCACTCCAGGGCCGGCGACAGCTCCGCGATCGCTGCCTGCCGCTCGGCGATCAGGACCTCGTCGGTGAGGCAGTGGCGCATGTAGTCCGCCAACGCCCGCTCGCCGGCCAGCGAGACGGTACGGTTGACAAGCGCATACACCGACTTCGGCCCGAACACATCGAGGTCGCCCGTGTACGGGTGCAAGGCATCGGCGTAGCGTGCGCCACCGTCGAAGCGGTCGAAGCGGTAGGCCAGACTCTCCAGCTCCCCCTCGTTGAGCGCCACGATCCGCCCTTGGCGCGCGCGCTCGGCATCGGCGGCCTGCTGCATCCCGACAAGGCGACCGAAGCCCAGCAGCCCCAGTACGAGCACCGCGATGCCCCAGGCCAGACCAAAATCGACGAAAAGGTAGATGACGATGCCCGCCCAGACGAAGAAGTAAGCTAGCCGCAGATAGCCGATCCGATCCGCGTGCCCAGCCGCGGCGCGCTCCTCCCGACGGGCCGCGTCTACGTTGGCCTCGTAAACCGCACCCGGGCCCACTGCAGTGATCACCTCGCTCACGCTACGGAGGTGTCGTGAGTGTTGGCGAAAGCCGCCAACAGCAGCAGCCACAGCTGGCGCATCCGCTCCCCGCCGACGCGCGCCACCTCCATGACCTCCTCGATCGTCGTCGGCGTGAGGTGGTCGACGTCGTGACACTCGTTACTCACGAGGCTCGTCACCAGCACCGGCACCCGCATGTGATTGGCCACCAGCACCTCGGGGATCGTCGACATGCCCACCAAGTCGGCCCCCATGCGCCGGATCATGCGGTACTCGGCGGGCGTCTCGAGGTTGGGTCCCTGCAACCCGAAGTACACACCTTCGTGTGTCGGCATACCGAGGCGCGCCAAGGCCGCGAGCGCTTGCTGGCGCAACCCCGGGTGGTAAGCCTGTAATAGATCTGGGAACCGCAATCCCAGGCGGTCGTCGTTCGCGCCCCGCAGAGGATTGTCGGGCTGGAAGTTGATGTGGTCCTGGACCACCACCACCTCACCCGCACGGTAGTCGGCACTGGTGCTGCCGGCTACGTTTGAGATCAGCAACCGCTCGACCCCGAGGTAGCACAGCAGCCGCGTCGGGAAGGCGATTTCTTCGGCGGAGTAGCCCTCGTAGTAGTGGTGCCGCCCGTTGAGCACTACCACCTGCTCGCCGGCCAGGTGCCCCATCCGCAGGTCGCCGCCGTGCCCCTCCACGGTGCTCAGGGGGAAGTGCGGCAGGAGGCCGTAGTCCCAGCGCATGTGGAGCTCGAGGTCGTCAATGAGCCCCCCGAGCCCGGTCCCGAGGATGAGCCCCGTGCGCGGTCGGAAGTCGGTGTGTTCGCGGAGGTAGGCGGCGGCCTCTTCCAGGCGATCGTGGAGCGTAGACATTGCGGCTAAGGTGGGGCACATCTATGGGTCGCAGCGGCAAGGGCCGTGACCCTCGGGGACAAGTGGCTTAAGATTTGCCAAACCGCGACTTAACCAACGCTTCCTCCGCTAACACACAATGTGGACAAAGAACATACGTCCAACTTATACACACGGCCAACAATCGTTGGCACAATTCGATTCTGTAAACATGGTCCGCATCGTCTATCTCAGAGAAATCGGAGGTCGCCTCCGCCAGGTCAAGCCCGTCCGTCGCTCCTGCCAGGGCGCGGGCCAACGCAAGTGGCACAGCCACAGCATGAGTCACACGCTCTGCACGGGGGTAAGGCGCGGGCAGCTAACCTTGCGCTTCCGTTGAGGCGGCGGAGGGTCTAACGGGTCTAATGACTTACCACGAGGCGTTCGCTGCGGCGCCGGCCTTCGTGACTCACCGTGACGATGTAGACGCCGGATGCCCAGGCGGCGCTTGATAGCTCGGTGGGGGATTGCTGGACGCGTTTCCGCAAAACCGTCTGCCCGGTTACGTTGGTGACCACGAGTTCCGCCTCGGACCACGACTCTGGCAACTCAAGTGCGAAGCGATCGGCGGTGGGGTTTGGCGAAAGCCGCAGCCATCCTTCCTCACGCTCACTGACGGCCACCGCACCCACGTAGGCCTGGGCCAAGCGTACGGCCTCCAACGCGTCGCCGCGGCCGTACCCGAAGACGTTGTTCGGGACTTCCTGGCCTGGGATACTACACTCATCGTCCGCCGGAGCCGCCGCAGGCGTGGCACTGCGCCTCAACATCGCCTCGATCGTATCGACCTGCCCCCGGAGCGCCGGATTGGCACTGATCATCAGCGCGACGACCCCCACGGCGTGGGGTCCCGACATACTCGTGCCACTGAAGAAGGCATAGCCATTGTTCGGCACCGAAGAACGTACGGCGACCCCGGGCATCGCCACGTCCGGACGGATGACGCTGCCGTCCTGCGCGAAAGACCCCCGGCTGCTGAAGCTTGCGATCTGCCCGAGGGAGTCGTGAGCCCCGATGGCGAAAGCCCCCTCGACCCGGGCCGGGATATCGTTAATCGTCGCGCAGCCGCTGCGACCGTCGTTGCCCGCCGACGCGATCACAACCGTGCCTGCGGCCCGCAACGCCCCGATCACCTTCGTGAACGCGGGGTAGGTGCTGGGGTCGCAACCCTCTGATTCCGGGCACGCCCAGGAGTTGGCGATCACATCGGGGGCGAGCTCCGGCCGCGGGTTGTCGCCCGCGAGATCGGTGGGTGCGAGGAAGAACTGAAAGCAGTTGAGGTAGCTAGTCGGCGTGCCGTTGCCGCGGTCCATGTTGCGGCACGCGATCCACGTAGCCTCCGGTGCGACGCCGATCTGGTTGGCCACCCCGTCCGAGCCGACCATCGTCCCCATGGTGTGCGTACCGTGACTACCGTCGTCGCAGGGTTGCTTCACGTCGAAGCCACAGGGATTCTTATCGTCCGTACCCGGGAAGGCCACCTTGACGCCGTCGAACCAATTGTAGTCGTGCTGGACTCCCCCTCCGGCCTTACTGCCGCGGTACTTACCCACGAGCGCAGGATGAGTCCAGTCGTAGCCCGTATCGGCCCCGGCCACCACGGCCCCCTTGCCGCGGATCCCCATCTCCCAGACTTTGTCTGCCCCGAGGAAGCGCACGCCCCAGGTTGGCACGGGCGCCCGGGCCTGGAGGTCGTGAGTCGGATCCGGGGCGTCCGCCTCCCGGCGCTCTAGATCGTCGAGCTGCCACTTCGACACGGCCGCCAGGCGCTCGACGCCTCTGGCCTCTCGCAGGAGGGCCAAAGTCTGGGCGTCACTGGCCGGGACGTGGATCGCGTTCGCGGCCCAGAGGTGCTCAACGGTGACGCCGCGCCTGCGGAGTTCGGCGAGGAGCGGCTCGTGGCGCAGGGCGTTTTGCCGCAAGGCCTCAAATACGTACCGACTTTTCGCCTCCTTGGTCACCAAGTCTGCGGCACCCGTCAGGTCGGGGTAGTCGTCGAAGACCACCAGCACATCAGCCACGCCCCGCGAGGCGAGCTGCTCGGCCACGAGGAGGTCGACCTGTGCGCGGCTTTGCGCCGAGAGCCCGCCAGCTGCGAGAAACGCACAACAGGCAAGCAGGAGAGACTGTAGGCGGAGCTTTTGAGAAGGGAGCATGTTACCCGCATTAACTTCTACCGCGGCGAGATGAGTGCGCATTCAACGGGCGAATCTTAGCGTAGGCTAATGGGCGTCAATGTGTAGCCCTGCGCCTGTAACAGGCGGATGACGCCCTCCGGGCCGCCGAGGTGTCCGGCCCCAACGGCGAACAGCGACGGCTTCGCGGCGATGCTGGCCTTCATGGGCGCTACCCAGTTGCGGTTGCGGTTGACGAGCAGCATCTGTTCGAAACCCGCCACGCCGCCGTCGTCGCTCACGCTCATGGCGTACATCTGGTCGGTGTCGCCCGAGACGTACACCTTCGTAAGTGCCGCGAGGGGGTCCTCGCCGTCGGCGGGCTTGTCGATAGCATCCATGAGCATCTTCGCCTGCGCCGGGTAGGGGATACTGTCGAACAGCGACATCTGAAACTCCATGGTCTCTAGTCCGGCCACTGGCTTCTCGAGCTCGGTGATTATTTCGTTGAGCTCGAGCTCGTAGCTCTTTATCTTGCTTTCTTCAGCGCCGCCGCCGCCCATCATCCCCTTCATCTGGCTGGGGTCGGTGCTTGCGAGAATGCTGAGGAAAAGGGGCTTGATGCGATCGAGGAACATCATCGGCAGTCCCATCGACGAGAAGTGCGCGTCGACGCGGGCGTACTCCTCCTGCGTAAGCAGGTCCTTGATTGTGGTCCCGTCGCGCATCATGGCCTTTGTAAACATCTGCATCTGCTTCGACATGTCGGTCATGTCGGAAGGATCGATCTCGAAGTAGACCTGGTCCACGCGGTTGAGCACCGACATCAGCGAATCCGACAGCAGGAAGTCCTTGGCGTCGATGAGGTGGATGGTGCCGAACAGGTAGCTGGGGGCAGCTACGCCAGGGGCGTCGATGCGCCAGAGTAAGCCTTTCGGCAAAACCTCCTGTGCCGCGGCCCACTGTATACTCAGGAGTAAAGTGGCCGCCGCGGCGGCCAGGAGGCGAAGACGTAGTAGCATATCCGCAAAGAACGGCGGCGCGCGACAGGGGTTGTGGGCCTTTGTTTCTGATTCACAATTTCGCAGCGGGCGCAGCGCACCGACCGGAAACGGCGTCTCACAGGGACCGGGAACACCCACGATCGCGCTTCGCCCGGGACGAGCGATCTTCACGCGCCTACCTACACAACCACATGAAACAATTAATCTACGTCGCCGCGCTCGCCGTGGCGAGTTTTGGCGTAAGCTGTAACGAGAAGGCGGCTGTCGCCAAAACGCAGCTCCCCGCCCCCGACCCCGCTCCCACGGCCGCCGACGGGCCCGCCGCCAGCGCGACCGCACTGCCTTTCGACCAGCAGGTCACGCGCGGCAGACTCGCAAACGGCCTGGAGTACTACATCCGCCCGAACGAGCGCCCGCAGGACAGGGCCGAGCTACGACTCGTCGTCAAGGCCGGTTCCATCCTCGAGGACGAGGACCAGCGCGGCCTGGCGCACTTCGTCGAGCACATGGCCTTCAACGGCACGGAGAACTACGCGGAGAACGAACTCGTCGACTACCTCCAGTCGACGGGTGCGCGCTTCGGGCCAGACCTGAACGCCTACACGAGCTTCGACGAGACGGTGTACATGCTGCAGGTGCGGACCGACTCGGCCAGCATGTTCGACAAGGGCCTCGGGATCCTGCGGGACTGGGCCGGCGGCATCACCTTCGCCGACGCCGAGATCGACAAGGAGCGCGGCGTGGTGCTGAGCGAGTGGCGCTCCGGACTCGGTGCGCAGGAGCGGCTGCGCGACAAGACCCTACCCGTCACGTTCGCGAACAGCCGCTACGTAGACCGTTTGCCGATTGGCGACACGATGGTGCTCAAGCGCGCGCCCTACGATGCCCTCAAGCGCTTCTACCGCGACTGGTACCGACCTGATTTGATGGCCGTAATTGCCGTCGGCGACATCAATTCCGACGAGGTCGAAGATCAAATTAAGGCCCTCTTCGGCAATCTCGAGAATCCTAAGAACGCCCGCGAGCGCACCGAGTACCCGGGACCGTCTTACGACAAAACCCAGGTCGTCGTGGCTACCGACCCGGAGGCTAGCTACTCGCTGCTACAGGTCAACTACCTCCTGCCCGAAGCCACCCTCAATGACGAGCAAGACTTCCGCGAGGACCTGGTGTCGAGTCTCTACAACAGTATGCTCGGCGCACGCTTTTCCGAGAAAGGCGAGGACCCCAATACGCCCTACTCCTTCGCGAGTTCGGGTCGCGGCGGCATGGTCGGCGACGTGGACAGCTACCGCGCCTTCGCGGTGGTGAAGCCCGGAAAGGCCACCGAGGCCCTTACCGCGGTCATCCAGGAGAACCGCCGCGTCCTCGCGTACGGCTTTACCGCCGGCGAACTCGAGCGCGCGAAGGCCAACGTGGCCAACGGCGCCCGCCAGGCCGCCCAGCAGGCCGCGACCACGCCGAGCGGCACCTACGCCGGTGCCCTCGTCCAGTCCTTCCTCGACGACGAGCCCCTGGTCGCCGCCGAGAGCAACCTCGAGCTCACCGACCGCTACCTCGACGGCATCCGACTCGCGGAGGTCAACGCCCTCGCCGATACCTACCTCTCCGATCAACCGCGCAGTGTGGTCCTCACGGGTTCTAGCAACGAAACCTTCCCGACGGAAGCCGAGCTAACGGCGGCCCTCACGGCCGCCGACGCTATGGCAGTGACGGCCTACGAAGACAAGGCCATCGCTGGCTTCGACATCCCCGAGTTGGCGTCGGTCGGGATCAAGAGCCGCGAGGTGTTCGATAGCAACGATGTCACGATTGTCACCCTAGACAACGGGGTGCGCGTGGCGTACAAAGCGACCGAGATCACCGACGACCAGATCCTGTTCTCGGGCGTGAGTCGTGGGGGCACGAATCAGTTTGTCGATAATGACTTCCCGACGGCTGATTTCGTGAACGCCATCGGCGGCACCATGGGCACCGGGCCGCTTACCCCATCCGAACTTAGCAAGGCGCTCGCCGGCAAAACCGTCGGCCTGCGCGCCGGCATCTCCGAGGACACCGAAGGCCTCAGCGGCCAAGCCACCCCAGAGACCCTGCCCGACCTCATGGAGCTGATCTACCTCCACTTCCAGGGCAATACCTTCCGCCCCGAACTCGGGCAGGCGATGCTCGACCAGCAGCGGAGCTTCATCGCCAACCTCGCCGCCAATCCAGACTTCCGCTTCCAGCAAGAAGTAAGCGAGGCGCTGTACGGCAAGGACAACCCGCGCCACCAGATGCCCTCGCTCGCGATGATCGACGCGGTAGACCTCCAGCGGGGCTTCGACATGTACCGCGAGCGCTACGCCGACGGGCGCGACTGGCAGTTCAGTTTCGTGGGTGACTTTGACCCGGACACGCTGCTGAGCTACGCGCAGCGCTACCTCGGCAACCTACCAACTGAGGAAGGCGTGAAGGCCGACCAGTTCCGCGATCCTGGCGACGAGCTCAGGACGGGCACCATCGAGAAGCGCTTCAAGGCCGGCTCGGCGCCGAAGTCCAACGCCCTCGTGATGCGGGCCGGCGACTTCGAGGACGCGGAGCGCGAGCGGATCGTGTTCGGCGTGATGCGCGACGTCCTAAATGAGGAGCTCCGGGAAGAACTCCGCGAGAAGCTCGGCGGCGTGTACGGTGTCCGCGTGAGTGGCAATACCGACGTGCTGCCGCGTCCCGAGTACCAACTCTCGGTCAGTTTCAACGCCGAGCCCGAACGCGTCGACGAGTTGCTCACGGCCGTGCAGTCGGTCGTCGACCGCATCATCGCAACTGGTCCGGAGGACAAGACCCTCCCCAACATCCGCACGACGCAGTACGAGGGGATGAAGGTCGGGATGAAGAACAACAACGGCTTCTGGCTCCCGGTGATGGAGCGGGCCTACACCCTCGATCGCGACATCGACCAGGCTAGCGCCGAGCGCCTGCAAGGCTTCCTCGACGGCATCACGGAGGCCGACGTCCAGCGCGCCCTAAAGCAGTACTGGGTGACGGACGCGGAGACGAAGCTGGAGATGGTGATGGATCCGGAGGGGTAAGGGGGATGCCTGCGGCGCATTGCCTGCGGCGCATTGCCTGCGGCGCATCGCCTGCGGCGCGCGAATCTTTGCGTTGGAGAACGGCCGACGCGGCAGCACCTTCGACACTTCCCCCTTCCAACTTCAACACTTGCCCTTTGCCCGCCCTCTACCTCCACGTCCCCTTCTGCCGCCAGGCTTGCAGCTACTGCAACTTCCACTTCAGCACTTCCGGGCGGGGGCACCAGGAGATGGTCGACGCGATGTGTCGCGAGCTGGAGATGCGCGACGCCGAGATGCCGGCCGGCCCGTGGACGAGCATCTACTTCGGCGGCGGGACGCCGAGCCTGCTTTCGCCAAAACAGGTGGCGCAGCTACTCGATGCGGCGGCACGACTGCGACCAGTCATCGAAGGGGTCGAGATCACGCTGGAGGCCAACCCAGATGATTTGTCGGAGGAGACACTGGCGGCTTTCGCCAAAACAGCCATTAACAGGTTGAGCATCGGCGTCCAGAGTTTTCGCGAAAGCGACCTGCGGTACATGAACCGCGCGCACAACGCTCAGGAAGCGCTGGCCTCGATCGCGCGGGCGCAGGCGGCGGACTTCGACGCAATGACCATCGACCTCATCTACGGCACGCCCGGCCTCGATGACGATGCCTGGCGCCACAATCTCCAGCAAACCATCGACCTCGGCATCCCGCACATCAGCGCCTACGCCCTCACCGTGGAGCCAAAGACGGCGCTGGCGGACGACATCAAGAAAGGTCGGAGTCTCCCGGTCGACGAGGAGCAGTCCGCGCGCCAGATGGAGATCCTCGTCGCGACGCTCACGGCGGCCGGCTACGAGCACTACGAGATCAGCAATTTCGCCCTGCCGGGCCAGCGCGCGCGGCACAACAGCAACTACTGGCTCGGCGAGCCTTACCTCGGCGTCGGACCGAGTGCCCACAGTTTTGACGGAAGTCGCACTCGCTCTTGGAACGTGGCTAACAATGCGCTCTACGTCAAGGCCATCGAGGGTGGGGCACTTCCGATCGAGCGCGAGATACTTACGGATCGCGACCGCTATAATGAATTGATCTTGACGCGATTGCGCACGGTCTGGGGCGTGACGCTGGCGGAGGTCGAAGCGCTGGGCTTTCGCCAAAACTTCGAGCGCGAGGTGCGGCCTTTCCTGCGGGAAGGTCTGGTGGTGCAGGATGGGGATGTCTTCCGGCTGAGTGCTGCGGGGCGGATGCTGGCGGATGGGGTGAGCGCGGAACTCTTCGCGGTGGAAGCGTAGACTACGAGACCAGCTGCGTGGCCGTACATTAGTCGCCCATCCAAACCGCCGCCATGACCCTCATCATCAAAGTAGCCGAGGACAAACTCGAGAGCGTCCGCGCCGTCCTCGCGCAGACCGACGGCGTGGAGGCCGTGACGGAGCAGGCTGTGGACGAGGTACGCGATTGGGACGACGATGAGGAAGATGACGATGGCGAGTGGGTGCCCCGCACACGCGAGGAGCGCATTCGTGACATCAAGCACGCCATCCAGGAGGTGAATGCCCACCGCGCGGGGAAGATCGAGTTGCCGTTGGCGAAAGACGTGCTCCGTGAGCTATGACGTTCGCACACTACCCGACTTTCTTCGCGTAGCAAAACGCCTGAAGAAGAAACGCCGGAGTCTCGCCAGTGATCTCAATCAGTTGATCGACAGTCTGGCAATCGAGCCTACTCAAGGCACGCCAATCGAACAAGGCTGCTATAAAATCCGCCTCACGATCAAAAGCAAAGGCAAGGGAAAGTCCGGCGGCGCCCGCGTTATCACGACGGTCTTCGTCGACAAGGAGCAGGTCTACCTCATCGACATCTACGACAAGTCCGAACGCAGTTCGATCAGCAAAGCGGAGTTGACGGCGTTGCTCGGGGAACTTGGCGACGTCGACGATCCTGGATCGTGATGCAGGATTTGCGAATGGTGCGGTCGTTGTTGAAGCTTACCTTCGTCACCCCGCACATCCCCACCGCCATGACGCTCATCATCAAAGTAGCCGACGACAAACTCGAGAGCGTGCGCGCCGTGCTCGCGCAGACCGACGGCGTGGAGGCTGTCACCGAACCCGCACCCGACGAAGTAGACGACTGGGACGAAGACGATGATGAGTACCGCTCCCGGACAACGGACGAGCTGATCCGCGACATGAAGAGCGCAATTCAAGAGGTGAAGGACCACCGGGCGGGGAAGATCAAGTTCCAGCCGGTTAGCGAGTTCTTAGACGAGCTTGATGAAATTGCAAGGAATGCTCGAAGTTGAGCTAACCCCTGGATTTAAATGTCACGCCAAGCGCCTCACGAAGAAATACGCTTCGCTCGCCGCAGAAATACGCGCGTTGGTCGGCTCCCTAGCTTCGGACCCGACCCAGGGTACTCTGCTCATGCCAAATTGCTACAAAATCCGCCTCGCGATTAAGAGTAAAGGGAGGGGCAAATCTGGTGGTGCTCGGGTCATCACGACGGTTTTTGTCGATGAAGAAATCGTCTACCTGCTCGACATCTACGACAAGTCGGAGCAGAGCTCCATCAGCAAGGCGCAGCTAACGGCAATGCTCGAAACCTTGGGCGATACCAACAATGACGCAGTAGGAGGCGAGTCTAGGCAATAGCCACACATGTGCCGACCAGCGGCTCTAGCTTGCCGCCATGCCGCTCCGCCTCCTCGCAACCCTCATCCTTACCCTCACCACCCTCCAACTCTGCGCCCAGACGCTCCTCCGCCCCGCCCGGGTCTTCGACGGACAGGACGTGCACGAGGGCTGGGAGGTCCTCGTCCAGGCCGACACCATCGCGGCGGTCGGACCGAAACTGGTTTTGCCGAAAGGCGCCACCATCATCGACCTGGCGGACATGACGCTGCTCCCGGGACTGATCGAGGTCCACTCACATATCCTGTTGCACCCCTACAACGAGACTTCGTGGAACGATCAGGTCTTGAAAGAATCCATCGGCGAGCGCGCGGCCCGGGCGGCGATCCACGTGCAGGCCTCGCTGATGGCGGGCTACACGACCCTTCGCGACCTCGGCAGTGAAGGCGCGGGCTACGCGGACGTGGGCGTGCGCCAGGCAATCGAGAAGGGGGCCGTGCCGGGGCCGCGGCTGCTGGTGGCCGGTCCGGCGATCGTGGCGACGGGAGCTTACGGACCGAAGGGCTTCCGACCCGACATGCAGGTACCGCTCGGGGCCGAGGAGGCCGACGGCGCCTCGCTCGTTAGTGTGACCCGGCAACAGATCGGCGGCGGCGCGGACTGGATTAAGTTCTACGCGGACGGTCGACTGGGGCCGTACGGCCAGATGTTGCCGAGCTTTACGGAAGCCGAGATGCGGAGTATCGTGGAGACGGCCCGTGGGACAGGCCGTGACGTGGCCGCGCACGCTTACACTCCGGAGGCTATGCTGCGGGCCTCGCGCGCAGGCGTCCGCTCGATCGAGCATGGCGACGAGGGCACACCCGAGGTATGGCGGGCGATGGTCGAGAATGACGTCTACCTTTGCCCGACGCTAGCCGTCGTGGAGGCCGTGGAGCGCTACCGCGGTTGGGACGGCAAGGCGCCGGTGCCGGAGCGATTGCTCGCAAAACAGCTTACGCTAAAACAGGCCGTAGATGCAGGCGTCAAGCTGGCCGTCGGGAGTGACGTGGGGCCGTTTACGCACGGGACGCAGGCGCGGGAGTTGGTCTTGCTGGTGGACGCCGGCCTCACGCCGCTGCAGTCCTTGCGCGCGACAACGATGGGCAATGCGGAGCTGCTGCGTTTGGAGGACAAGATTGGCGCCGTACGCGTGGGCTTGCTCGCGGACCTCGTGGCGGTCGCGGGCGACCCTACCAAAGACATCGCTCGCATGATGGAGGTGAGTTGGGTCATGCAAGCCGGAAACGTCGTGAAGGGTACTCTCGCTCGCTAAGCTGCCGACACTTCGTGCGGGCGGCCGCCGACGAACCCCTCCCTGCGTTTGTCCGTTGCAAGCGTATCATGATCAAATCAAAAACCCGCCTGCTCGCCCTCTTTTTCGTGAGCCTCTTCCTGCTTGCCGCCTGCTCCGAAGAGAAAGGCGACCAGATCAAGCGCGAAGTAAGTGAGGAGGCTGGCGACATCGTCAACGCCGTGGCCCCAGCCGACGCCAAGCGTCCAGCGCCCACTGCCCCGCCTGCCCTAACCTCCCCCCAGGAAACGATCACCGCGGTAGAAGTCGCCGGGGGCCTGCTGCAACTCCCGATCTCGGCCGCGCAGGAGACGATCGACAAATGGATCGGCACGTTGCGCGGCAACCTCATCGTGGACGACTCCGATATCCTGGTCGAGAACCTCGTCAAACTAAAAGCGGAGCTGGCCAAGTCCCCGATCGACAAAAGACGCGTGAGTGAGGTCCTCGAGATCCTGGCGCGCGAGACTTTGCAGGCCGGCGATGATGCCGACAACTCGGCGGTAACGGCGCTGGGGAATGTGCTGGTGGAGGCGGCGGATGCGCTGGATTAGCCATAGCTATCAGGCCGCTCACAGTTGATTTTGCAGTAACGCCAACACCTCCACCGCCGCCCGCGCCACCGGCGTGCCAGGACCGAAGACCGCCGCCACGCCCATGCCCCGGAGCACCTCGTAGTCCTGCGGCGGGATGACGCCCCCGGCGATGATCATGATGTCCTCGCGGCCGTAACTCGCCAGGGCCTTACGCGCTGCCGGAATCAAGGTCTTGTGTCCCGCCGCCAAGCTGCTGATCCCCAGCACGTGCACGTCGTTGTCGACGGCCTGCATCGCGGCCTCCTCGGGGGTCTGAAACAGCGGACCAACATCGACATCAAATCCGATGTCCGCGAAGCCGCTCGCGATGATGCGTGCGCCGCGGTCGTGCCCATCCTGGCCGAGCTTGCAGATGAGGATGCGGGGGCGCCGCCCTTCCGCTTCCGCGAAAACGTTCGCCATCTCGACCGCTTTCGCGAAAACTCGGTCGTCCTTGACCTCACTGCGGTAGACGCCAGTGATGGTTTGATTAGTCGGTGCGTAGCGGCCGAAGACTTCCTCCAGTGCGTCGCTGATCTCCCCGAGGGTGGCGCGGGCGCGAGCGGCCTCGACGGCAAGTGCCAGTAGATTCTCCGAACCCCTCGCGGCAGCCGTCAAGTCGCGGAGCGTTTTGGCGACAGCCGCCTCATCACGACTCGCACGCAAAGCCTCGAGCCTCGCCACCTGCCCTTCGCGCACGGCATCATTGTCGACCTCGAGCAGCTCTAGCGGCGCTTCATTCTCCAAACGGAAGACGTTGACCCCAACCACCTGCTCCCGACCGGCGTCGATGCGGGCCTGCTTGCGGGCGGCGGCCTCCTCGATGCGGGCCTTCGGGATGCCCTGCTCGATGGCCTTCGCCATGCCGCCGGCAATCTCGACTTCCTGGATGTGTTCCCAGGCGCGCTTGGCCAACTCCAGGGTAAGGTGCTCGACGTAGTGCGAACCACCCCAGGGATCAATAGCTTTCGTGAGCCCGGCCGCGCCCTGGAGGTGGAGCTGTGTGTCGCGCGCGATCTTGGCGGAGTAGTCCGTCGGGAGCGCCAGCGCCTCGTCGAGCGAGTTGGTGTGCAGGCTCTGCGTGCCCCCGAGCACGGCCGCCATCGCCTCGACGGTGGTGCGGGTCACGTTGTTGTACACGTCCTGCGCCGTGAGCGAGTAGCCTGAGGTCTGGCAGTGCGTACGCAACATGCGGCTCTTGTCTGACTTCGGATTGAACTGCCCCACAATCCCCGACCACAGCAAACGCCCGGCCCGGAGCTTGGCGATCTCCATGAAGTGGTGCATCCCGATGCCCCAGAAGAAGCTGAGCCGCGGCGCGAAGTCGTCGACGTCGAGTCCGGCCGCGACGCCCGTGCGCAGGTACTCCCAACCGTCGGCGAGGGTATAGGCCAGCTCCAGATCCGCCGGGGCACCGGCCTCGTGCATGTGGTAGCCCGAGATCGAGATCGAGTTGAAGCGCGGCATTAGTCGAGAGGCGTACCCGAAGATGTCGCCAATGATCCGCATGCTCGGCACCGGCGGGTAGATGTAGGTGTTGCGCACCATGAACTCCTTGAGGATGTCGTTCTGGATGGTGCCCGTGAGCTGTTCCGGGGCCACGCCTTGCTCCTCGGCGGCGACGATGTAGAAGGCCATGATCGGGAGCACCGCGCCGTTCATCGTCATCGAGACCGACATCTCGCCGAGGGGGATTTGGTCGAAGAGTACCTTCATGTCCTCCACCGAGTCGATCGCCACGCCCGCCTTGCCGACGTCCCCGCGTACGCGCTCGTGGTCGGAGTCGTAGCCGCGGTGCGTGGCCAGGTCAAAGGCGACCGAAAGTCCCTTCTGCCCCGCGGCGAGATTGCGCCGGTAAAACGCGTTCGACTCCTCGGCCGTCGAGAAGCCGGCGTACTGGCGGATGGTCCACGGGCGCCCGGTGTACATGGTGGCGTACGGTCCGCGCAAGAACGGTCGCTGGCCTGCGCCAAAACCCGCCAAGACGGCTGCGCTGGCGGCTGCGTCTGCCGGATGAGGCGGGAGCGCAATGCCTTCGGGGGTGAGGGTCTGGGTAGGGACCTCCTGGTGAGTAGCGTTTGGTTCGGCGGTGGGCATGGCCCGAAGGTCGGGGCTAGCCGCGGAAGATGATGTGTGCGCTTTCTTCGATAAAGCGCTCGCGCTCTCGCCCGCCCCACCAAAATCCCCTCCTGTACGTTTATCCCCCTGCATGATCGACTACCAGCGCTTCGTCCTCGAGAATGGCCTCCGCCTCATCGTCCACGAGGACCACTCCACACCGATGGCGGCGCTCAGCGTGCAGTACGACGTCGGCTCGCGGGACGAGAGCCCGGAGCGGACGGGCTTCGCGCACCTCTTCGAGCACCTGATGTTCGGCGGCTCGGAGCACGCGCCGGACTACGATGACCCAATCCAGCTGGCCGGCGGCGAGAACAACGCCTTCACCAATACCGACCTTACCAACTTCCACGTCTCGGTGCCGGCCGTCAACATCGATACGGCGCTCTGGTTAGAGGCCGATCGGATGGGCTACCTCACGATCTCGGCGGCGGAGTTGGACACGCAGCGTAAAGTGGTGCTAGAGGAGTTCAAGGAGACCTGCCTCAACGAGCCCTACGGCGACGCCTGGCACCACCTCTCTGCCTTGACCTACCGCGAGCACCCGTACCGCTGGCCGACGATCGGGCTCGAGATGCGGCACGTGGCCGAGGCTAACCTGGAGGAGGTCCGTGACTTCTATCAGCGCTACTACCACGCCGGCAACGCAATCGTCGTCGTGGCCGGCGCCGTGCACGCCGACGAGATCCACCGCACGGTGACCGAGTACTTCGGTAAGCTCCCGACCACCTCCCCCGGCGCACGCCAGCTCCCCGTCGAGCCAGCGCAAAGCGAGCCGCGCGAGGTGACCGTCGAAGCTCCGGTGGCGGTCGATAGCCTCTTCCTCACCTACGCTATGCCCGGGCGGATGCACGAGGACTTCTACGCGATCGACTTGCTTACCGACGTACTGGCCGAGGGAAGTTCGAGTCGCCTCTACCGCCGCCTGCTCAAGGAGCGCGAGTTGGCCGTAACGATCGATTGCTACATCACGGGGACGGATGACCCGGGACTTATCGTCCTGGAGTCGAAGCCTCGCGACGGTGTGTCCCTAGAAGATTTGAAGCGCGCCATCGAAGAGGAGCTCACGCTGTTGGTGGATGACCTCGTCCCCGCCATCGAGCTCCAGAAGATCAAGAATAAGCTAGAGGCTAGTATGCTGTTCAGCGAGTTGAGCATCGTGAATAAGGCCATCAATCTAGCCTTCTACGAGGGGATTGGCGATGTGGACTTGATCAACACCGAGGATGAGCTATACGCCAACGTCACCGCGGAGGACATCAAGCGGGTAGCGGCTGAGTATCTGAAGCCTGAGCGGCAGAGCACGCTCTACTACCGCGCGACGGCCAAGGGGGAAAAGCTGCCGTTGGCCAGGGCGGCGGAGTTGGTGGAGTAGCGCTCTGCGGTCTCGAGCCTCAGCCCCGAAACTCTCTGAGCAACTCATCGAGATTAACCTTTGCAAGGTCTAGGCGCAGCGCGATTCGCTCTCGGTACTTCGCGCCCACTTTCGTGAAAACGAGACTCTCCCTGACGAACGCGCTGTTGTAAAGGGGGAAGCTGATGGAGGCTAGCTCCCGCGGGAATACGATCCGCAGACCTGCGGTAGCCGGGGCCAGTACGCCGTTCTGAGTCGGGCGTTGGTTCGGGAACACCGCCAGGTCTCCGTACGCCCGCAGGTCGAACACCGGCAGTTTAATCGGCGCATCCACCGTCACCGAGAGACTCGTGAGCCAGGTGTCGCTGCCGGACTGCGTGAGGGTAAACGGCAGCGTCAGCGACCCATCGCGCACGAAGTACTGGTTGCTCGGCTCGGCGCGGTTGACGAGATTTTCCGTGAAGGTGTAATCATTCTGATCACGACCGAATCCAGTGATCCCGTTAGGCAATAGAAACGCGCGGATCTGCGGGTTTTGCCGAAAGGCGAACACCCCCGCGAACAGGCGGAAACGCACGAAATTAGCGGCCTCTTGGTAGCGAACGCCGTAGTCGAGCGTACCCGAAAACCGGCCGTACTCCGCCCCGGTCTCGAAGGCCACGCGCGTCTTCCAGGGCGTAATCGGATCGCGGTGCTCGAGCTGGTACGCGGCCTCCTCCACGTGGTACTCCCGGCTCTCCTTCGTGAATTCTTGCCTCGCTACGCTAATTCCGCGCGCGTAGCGCTGATCGACTAGATGTGTCGTCAGCTCGATACGCTGGTCTGTGCGCAGGCCTGGGTCACTCGCGAGCAGCAGGTTGACAGTGGCCGTCACCCTCGTAAAACGCTCGCTGAAATCGTAGTTATCGTTGTAGTCGTAGTGGTACGTACGAACGCTCGCTCCATACTCCATCTCGCGCCACCAGCTGTCGCGCTTGTAAATGCTGTACTTTAGTCCCGCTACGCCGACGGGCGAGGCGTCACGCGTCGTGATCTGCGGTGCGACGTAAAAGCGGAGGGCGCCGACGTCGAGGGTGTAGTTGTGCAGCGCGGCGCCGATCGCCAACTTGTCAGCCTCATTGAACGTAAGCAGGGGCAGGAGGCCGAACGTCCGTTTCGACGGGTCGCCGAGGCGAGGCGCGAGGCTGAACACGGTGGCGAGTCCACTCCCCCTGCTACCTTCCACCTTGCGGTAGTTGTCCGCCCGATTCACCTCCGGCGAGCGTAGGTACGGGTCGATCGCCACCCGTTGAGCCTCCTCGGGTACGCTCAGCTGAAAGCTTTGCGTCCCGAGGAAACCGGGCATCGTCACCGACTCCACGTAGGTCTCGTCCGGCATTTGGTAGGCGAGGATGACGGGGCTCGCCGCGTCACCGTGGTTCTCGATCTCGAAACTTACTAGAGCGCCGTCGCGCGTCACTTTTTGTAGCTGATAGTCGGGCACCTTATTGTCGAGTAGCAGGTCGTCGAAGAGCCAGGCCACCTTTTCACCGCCGAGCGCTGCCTGTAGGTCGCGCGGTCCGGGGTGTCCGAACTCCCAGCGGGCGTAGTAGCCAGCGATCAGGCGGTCGAGCTCGCTGCGCCCGATGACGAATTCCAGGAAGTCGAACAGGTGCTGAGGTTGGGTGTAGGCCGCGTATCCGTAACCGAGTTGTGTAAGGCTATCGCTGTGGGTATCGGGGGCGGGGTGGCGGGCGGCTTTCGCCAAAACGCTCTGCAGCAGCGATCCCTCGGCATAGCGGCTCTCGCCGATGAGGAACTCCGGCAAGGTCTCCGCGAGTAGGCCCCCGCTCTCGCCGTAGTACCGGTTCATGTACCGGTGCTCGAGCCAGGAGGTCAGCCCCTCGTCCATCCAGGCGTGCGCGCGCTCGTTGGTAGCGATCGAGAGGGCAAACCAGTTATGGAACGCTTCGTGGGCCAGGACCTCATCGAGTTCGCGGACTGTAGCGGTAGCGCCAATCACCGTGATCATCGGGTACTCCATCCCGCCCCCGACGCCCAGCGGAGCTGAGACAGCGGTGATGTGCGGGTGTGGGTAAGCGCCGATTAGGCTGTCGGCGTAAGCGGCGGCGCGAGCGATGTAGCCGGCGGCCGAGTGCCACTGCGCCGCCTCCGCGGCCTGGTAGAAGGCATAGGCGGGAATGCTCCGATCGTCGAGCTTGGCCTCGGCCCGACCGATACGGAAGCGACTATTGACAAACCAGGCGAAGTCGGTCACGTCCCTTGCCTCATATACAAAAGTGACGGAATCGGTGCCGTACTTGAGCGTGTCAATACGCAGCGTATCGGTTTGGGTCTCGAGCAATCTGGCCTCAATCGCCGTCTGCCCTTCCGCATTGACGAGCGCTCCGGTTGCCGCGACAATACCGTTGCTTGGTACCGTGACCGAGACCTTATAGTTGCCAAAGTCATTGAAGAACTCACCGAAGTCGAGGTACGGCAGCGGATGCCAGCCTTCCTGGTCATAGAGCGCTACTTTCGGATACCACTGCGTGATCTGATAAGCGCCAGCATCGCGGCCCATGCGACTGAAGGTCATTGGGACGCGCAGGGAGTAGCTGAAGGCAATAGCGACGCTATCGCCGGAGCGTACCGGGTTGACGAGATGCACCCAGAGGAGTTCTGGATTAGGTGATGAGCTTCTCGCCACTTCGGCACCACTGATTGTCAGGCTTCGGTAGCCGCCGAGGGCGCTTTCGGGGGCAAATGCAAAGTCGGTCTTCCCGTAGCGACGGACTTGTTTGGCGTATGGACTATCCCGGTGTGCGTAGGCATTCGCCCAGAGCTGCAGCGGAATAGAGTCAAGGGATTCGGGACTGTTATTGTGGTAGACGATAGTTCCGCTGGCACGGAGCGTGTGGCCGGCGGGATCGAGGGTCACATCTATCTCGTAGTCGGCCTGCTGTTGCCAAGTCGGACGCTGGGCCTGGAGCCTACCCAGACTGGACAACGCAAGCGCCACGAGCGTCAGGGTGCGATAGCGTCCAGGAAAGAGACAGAAAGAAGGGGGGACGGGCTTCGGCACAATCGGAATAGGCTTAGGCGAGGTTGTCGCGTCCG
Source organism: Saprospiraceae bacterium (assembly GCA_041744755.1). Lineage (GTDB taxonomy): Bacteria > Bacteroidota > Bacteroidia > Chitinophagales > Saprospiraceae > CALDTK01. The sequence continues at coordinate 602 of JBGTKC010000125.1, read as the reverse complement.
CGAAGATGAAGGGAGTAACGAGGAAAGCCGGCGGGAGGGTGCAGCGCAAGCAGTCGGGTAGGATACCGACTAGACCCTAAACGACGAAAGGGCCGCCCGACACAAGTGCTGGACGACCCTTTACGATCTTAAAAAGGCGGCGGCTACCTACTCTCCCACCCGCTTGGGGCAGTACCATCGGCGCTAAGGGGCTTAACTTCTCTGTTCGGAATGGGAAGAGGTGGATCCCCCCCGCTATAACCGCCTTAATTTTTGTTGAGTCCGTTGACTCAATAGTTTGCGGCACGCACGGAGCGTGTGGCGTTGACAAGGATATTGGAATAATCAGGTTGTGACCGTGAGGTCGTAAACAAATTAAAGGAAGCTTTCGGGCGATTAGTACTACTCGGCTGCGTGTGTTACCACACTTCGACCTATAGCCTATCGACGTGGTCGTCTCCCACGGCCCTACATGCCCTGCGGCAATGGAGCACTCATCTTGTGGCCGGCTTCGCGCTTAGATGCCTTCAGCGCTTATCCGTCCCGCACATAGCTACCCGGCGGTGCAGCTGGCGCCACAACCGGTACACTAGCGGTGCGTCCGACCCGGTCCTCTCGTACTA
>JBGTKC010000124.1:0-1795 GCA_041744755.1 Saprospiraceae bacterium | reverse complement strand
TGGCGCACCAGCTTACCAGCCTTGTCGTAGATCGCGTAAGTCGGCGGCGTATTGGCCGACGAGTGTGTCAGCATGTAGCCCGAGAAGTCGGCGCTAAAGACCGCGTCATTCCAGCCGGGCAGCCGCGAGATCGCCACCGGGTTGCCGCCTTTCAGTGGCAGGCGATACACCTCACGCCGCATCGGACTCGTCATCGCGGCCTGGAAGTACAACTGCTTGTTCTTCTCGTCGTAGCCGTAAAACTCCGTCACTGGGTAGTTGCCATTCGTCAGCTGCGCGATGAGCTTGCCGTCGGCGGCGTAGTGGTAGAGGTGCGTGTAGCCCGAGGCATCGCTCGTCCACAGGAAGCTACCGTCGTCAAGGAAGGTGAGGTCGTCGTGGACGTCGAGGTAGGTCGCGCGGCTCTCGGCGAGTAGCGTGGTGAGCGGCATCCCCACCGTCGATTCGATCCTGAGCGACATCGAGTCCTGGTGGCGGTTCGTCACCCAGATCAGGGGCTTGTTCTGCGGCGTCCAGTAGATGCGCGGGACGTGCGTATCCCCGTCGACAGTCGTGAAGAGCCGGCGGGTTTTGGCGGAAGCCAGATCATAGACGTGTGCACTTACCGTCGCGTTGGCCTCGCCGACCTTCGGGTACTTCCACGTCCGGTACTCGGGGTACATCTCGTCGGCGCGGTAAAACTCCATGGTGAACTCCGGCACGGCGCGCTCGTCGAAGCGCAGGAACAGAATCGACTTCGAATCCGGGCTCCACTCGAATCCTTGCGCGATCGAGAACTCCTCCTCGTACACCCAGTCCGTCGCGCCGTTGATGATCGCATTGCGCTCCCCGTCGCGCGTCACGCGGGTCGTTTTGGCGGAAGCTAAATCCAGTACGTACAAGTCATTCTCACGGACGTAAGCCACGCGCTTGCCATCGGGCGAGAAGGTGGCGTACATCTGGGCGCCGGCCGTATCGACGGGCGAGATGCTGTTGGCCGCGCGGTCGAAGACGAAGAACTTCCCCCGCGAACTCCTGCGAAATATGGGCTCCTCCTCGGTGGTGATGAGCACGCGCTGCTGGTCGTCGCTAAAGGCGTAGCCGTCGAAGCCCTCGGCCATCCCTAGCAGCGCGTTCGCCTTGCGCAGTGCAGCGTAGTCGAAGATGGTCCCGGTCGGCTTGCCGCTCGCGAAGTCCAGCTCCTGCACGCTCGCCTCGTCGATGCGGGTGTAGCGGTTGCTCCCGGCCGAGAAATTGAAGCCCGGCACGCTCTCGGCGATGTACTTGTAGTCCCGCCACAGCTCCTCGAGCGTGATCTGTGTTGCGCGCGCGGCGGTAGGCTTCACGGGGGCGGGGGCGGGCTGCGCGAGGGCTATGCGGCTTTCGTCAAAACCAATTACCGCGACGGCAAACAGGAGCAGGATACGTGTCATACGTTAGGGTAGGCCAGGGGAGTAAGGGCGGCAAGGTAAGCCTACGCCAAAACCGCGACTGTCTCGACGCCTACCGATGCGCCGTCGGGGCGCGGGACCTCTCCGCGGCGCGAGTCTCCACGCCCCCGCCGATGCCGTGACACTTGCGCTACCTTCGGGCCGGTGTCCAACCTATCCCCTTGCCTATGAGCGGCTGGCTAATCCTCTTACTGCTGATCGTGCTCGCCGGCGGTGGCCTGCTGTGGTACCGCGAGCAGCACCAGCGCCGCAGGCGCACCGCGCGCCAACAAGAGCGCGAGCCGCTGGTGCCGATGACGAGCTTCAAGACCGTCTTCCCGGACTCCGAGCCGCTCGCCGCGGACACCGCCCACCGCATCGTCGAG
>JBGTKC010000123.1:0-6955 GCA_041744755.1 Saprospiraceae bacterium | reverse complement strand
GGCACACAGCTCGCGCGGTGTATCACCGCGCGCGCTGTGTGCCGCCCCTGCCGAGCGGAGTTAGCATTGTGTGAATGGCCGGTCTCTAAAACGGCAAATCGTCATTGGTCGCCCCACCCGAGAACGTCGGCTCTTGTGCCGGCGAGCTATTGCTATTTGGTGACGACGAGCCGCTGGTACTGCTGCCGCCCTGATTGCTCTGGTAGCTGCCGCCGCCCTCGTTGCCGCCGCCGCTGCCACCGCCGGCTTGCACGCGCCAGGCCCGGAGGTTCGTGAAGAACTTATCGTTCCACTGCCGACCGCTGAGGTCGAAGGACACCGTCACCTCGTCGCCCTCGCTGTAGTTGTCGATCAGGCCGCAGCGATCTTGCGTCAGTTCGAACTTGACGTAGTTGGGGTACTGGCCATCTTGCTGCTCGATGACGAATTCACGCTTCTTGAAGGTGTCCTTGATTTGCTCGGTGTCGTACATCCGGAAGATCTTGCCGGTGAAATCGTAGCTCATAGTGGAGAGGGTTTGTGGGAATCCCGGTAGTGGGACCGCAAATTAACAGGATTGTCACAGATCGGGGTGAGCGTGGCGCGCCTCGCGCAATCCACAATCCCTCCACATCTTGCACACTTTACTAAAGCGTACAGACATGAGTGGTTCACTGGACATGACAGCGGTTCTTGCACAAGCCCGGCACAACCTGGCCGTCATCGGGGCCACGCGTCGGTTGACGGTCGATCTCCTGAAGGGACATACGCTCGCGCAGGTGAATCGCACTCCCGCGGGCTTCTCCAACAATCTCATCTGGAATGCGGCGCACCTCGCGCCGAGCATGCACTCGGTCGTCTTTCGACGCAACAGTGCCTCCGACCAGGAAATGGCGGTCATGGCTTACTGTGCACCACCCGAAGACCAAATTGCGGAATACAGTAAAGGTACCCGGCCCACCGGCGAGGTCGACCAGGCCTTCGTCGACCGAATTTGCGCCCAGCTCCACGACCAAGCCTGGTTTGACGCCCTGCGGCCCGAATTCCTCCTCCCCGAGCGCTACACCACCTGGACCACGATGTGGGGCGTCGAACTTCTCGACGCCGCCGAGGGCCTGAACTACATCAACATGCACGAAGGCATGCACTTCGGGGTGTGCCTGGGCTTGCGTAAAGCGTTGGCGGCGTAGTCGAGAGAGAGGCGAGAGGTAGTCTTGAGGCTACGCCGCCACGCCCTCTTGCGTCAGCTTATAAATGTCCGTCGGCCGCTCGCAAAAGATAGCTCGGTCCCCACGCATCGCGATCGGTGCCCTGAGCAAGAACGGATTCTTGCGAATGATCTCCAACCACCCCGTCATGTTGAAGTCACGGCCCTTAATGTGCTCGCGGTAGTAGGGGTGGCTCTTGTCGAGCAACTCCTTTGGGTGGATGTCGAGCGCCTTCAGGATCTGGCGCCAACTCGTCGAGTTGCTTGGGGTCTTGGCGTAATCGTAGGTCTTGATCGAACTCGAGAGCGACTGCGCGTGTGCAACGCAACTGCGGGCCGACGAACTTTCGGAACTGTAGTAGATTTGAATTTCGCGATCGTGGGTCTTCATAAGCAGTAAGTTTGGCGCCTAAGGTATAACTAGAATTAAATAGCTAGTTAACGAGCCCGGGCCAAACTTTACTTACGCCGATGACACTCGAGATCCTTAGCGGTTGAGCATCATCCCCAGTTCATCCACGTCGTTGTGCGCCTGATCGGCCTCCGGTAGCGGCGACTCCCCCATCTCCGGTCCTAGCTCTTGCAGGCGGTACACCTCCCCCGGCCGCTCGATGGCGATCACCTTCGTGCCACTCATCGCAATCGGGCAGCGGATCATCTCGGTGTTGTGGAGCACGATATTGCGCCAGTCCTCGAACTCGAAAGTGCGCCCGGCGATCAGTTTGTCGTAGTTTTCGTCGTTCGGGTCGAAGATGTCGCGACCGCCCTCGCCGAGGCCCTCGAAGATCTGCGTCCAGATGTTGTAAGCGCTCGGGGCCTGGTCGAAGGGGATCGCCAACACGTCCTTTCCGGTGCCCTTGGCGTGGGCCACGGTCTTCTCGTGCGTGGTGTTGCCTTCGTTGTAGAAGATCATAATTTGGTGAGGGTCGGTGTGCATCTGTTTCATGGGTGGGGCAACGTCTGGCAGAGGAGGCGTGTTCTGCCTTGGTCGGACCCAAGGGTCACGATGGATACACAAGGCGTACGGCGGGGACGCGAGGCGTACGAGCGGAGCGGGAGGCGCTCGAGCGGACCGGAGTTAGGTAGTCGACTCGCTGTGCCTCCTCCGTGCTTGTCGTGTCCTAAACCGTCGCCCATGCCCCACAACGTAATCCCCGCCGACCGCGACACCATCATCGCCCACCTCCGCCGCGACGCCATCCTCCGACCGATCGTCGATGAGTTGCCCTTCCCGGAAGATCGCGTGCACCTCAGCGAGGTTTATCCTTCTCTCCTCCGGGCGGTCGTCGGGCAGCAGGTGAGCACGAAGGCCGCGGCGGCTATCTATCGCAGGTTCCTACAGCTGTTCCACCTCGACGCAGACGATCCGCTCGCGAAACCCACGCCGCATGTTTTGGCGAAAGCCGATCTCGTCGACCTCCGCAGTGCAGGGCTCTCGCGGAGCAAGGCCGTCTACCTCCAAGCCCTCGCCGATTACTTCCTCGCCAATCCCGACGCCGAATCCAATCTGCGCGCCATGACCGACGAGGCCGCCGTCGCTGAGCTCACCGCCGTCAAGGGCGTCGGAAGGTGGACCGCGGAGATGGTGCTGATCTTCGCGATGGGTCGCCGGGACCTACTGCCGCTCGACGACCTCGCCATCTACCAATCCATCGTCGAACTCTACGGCCTCGACCCGACCGCCAAGCCGCGCCAACTCAAACCGCAGATGACCGCCATCGCCGAGGCCTGGCGACCGTACCGCAGCGTGGCCTGTCTGTACCTCTATGGTTGGCGCAATCACCTGCGGCGCGGCGGCGGGAACATGTAGGCGGAAATCAGGTGTTGATAAGTCATGGAAACGCCCGTGCCCCAACTCGAATACCCCAATGCACGACTCGGCAGACTAACGCGCGTCCTCGAGGACACCTACGGCCGCCAGCAGCGGTGGAGCGCGAAGTCGCCGATGGACCAACTCATCGCCACGATCCTCTCGCAGCGCACCAACTACGCCGACGAGCGCACGGCCTTCAATAATCTCCTGGAGCGTTTTGGGGACTGGGACGGGGTGGCTTCCGCCAAAACTGAAGATATCGAAGCCGAGATCCAGACGACGAGATATCCGGAGATCAAGGCACCCCGCATTAAGGAGCTGTTGCAGTTTCTAATCGCGGACAAGGGCGCGACAAGCATGGACTTTTTGTACGAGATGAGTATCGAGGAAGCGAACACCTACATGCGCAGTCTACCGGGCGTCGGACCGAAGACGAGCACCTTCGTGCAGCTGTTCAGTATGCGGCGGCCCGTGTTGCCGGTCGACACGCACGTCCACCGGACCACCTCGCGCATCGGGATCATCGGACCGAAAGTGTCACAGGCGAAGGCGCACGATTTGCTGCTCGCGATGCTACCGGTCGACGCCGGCGAGATCCTCAACTTCCACAAGCTCTTCTTCAAGCTCGGGCAGCGCGTGTGTCACTACGGCCGTCCCAACTGTGAAGCCTGTCCGGTGAGCTTCGACTGCGACTACGCCAGAGCGAATGGGCGCGCGGGCCACGCCAGGCTAGCGACTCAACCGCAGTCGCTGCCCCGGCTTGATGACGTTGTCGCGTAGGCTGTTGAGCGCCTTGATCTCCGGCACGGCGACCCCGCTGGCGCGGCTGATGCTGTAGAGTGTGTCGCCCGTACCGACGGTCACGAACCTTGCTGCCGTCCGCCCCGTGGGCAGGCTCGCGGCACGCGCGGGCGTCGGTGGGCGGGTAGCGGCCGGGGTCTTAGCTGGCGCAGTGGTCTGCGGTGAGTTGTCGACGCCGCTGGATGCATTGGTCCGCGATACCGGCGGCAACTCAATTACTTCGATCCGATCTTCACCCGTCGACGTGCGGGAGGTAGTCGACGTGGATGCCGTACTTGTGCCGGCGGTGAGCGCAGGACCACCACTCGCCTCGCTGAGTAAGGTCGCGTCCCGCTGACGCGGGCGCCGCAGGCCTTCGATCTCCTGGCGGCGGCGCGCCGATGGCGTCACGGCCACTACGTCACTGGTGCGGCGGCGGCCGCGGATCGCGATCTCCTGTCCGACGTTGGGCTCGCGGCCCACGGCGATGTGGTTGCGCTCGCGCAGTCCAGAGGTAGTAATGCCGTAGAGGTCGGCGATGGCCTGTAAATCCTCGTCGGCGGCCACGCGGTGATTTTTCGCGCGACCGCGGAAGTTGTCGTGCTTCGGCTGGAGGTAGACGCGCTGGCCGACCGTAAGACCGCTACGGCGAGAGTTGAGGGTCTCGTTGTAGCGCGTGAGTTCACCCGTAGTGCGGTCGACGCGCTTGGCGAGTTGGGCGATGGTCTCGCCGTCGAGGGCCGTGACGTAGTCGACGTCGTTGATGGTTTGGACCGCGGTAGTCGTGGTGACTGCGGTAGGTTTTGCGGCAACGCTACCCGACGTGTTACTTGGCCTACCCGAAGCCTTCCCGTGGGCTGCGCCCGTGAGCACTGGGCGCCTGTCGGGGGACGACGTTGGCTTCGGTGATCTCGTCCCGGAAGCGTACAAGTCTGGGTTTGCGGGTAGGATGCTCACGTCCTGGTCGTACCGGTAGAGCTCGTAGGTCTCGATGATCTCGATGAGGCGATGAGCATAGCTCGAGGAGGTGGCGTAGCCAGCGGACTTGAGGCCTCGCGCCCAGCCGCGGTAGTCGCGAATGTCTAGGTCGAAAAGGTCGGCGTAGCGCGAGGAGCCCACCAAGAAAGCCGAGTGATCGGCGTAGCTCTCGGCGGCGTGATCGTAGGCGCGGAAGCAGCTGTGGACCAGGCGACCGCCGTGGTAGTCGTCGTCCTCGGCGTGGTGCGTGGCGCCGGTCCAGCCGTTGTTACACTTGATGCCGAAGTGGTTGTTGGACTCCCGCGCCAGATCGCTGGTCCCTGCGCCTGACTCGAGCAGTCCCTGCGCAAGCGTGACCGACGCGGGAATACGAGCGTTCTGCATCTCGGCGACGGCCAGCGGGGCGTAGGTCGCGACGTAGTCACGGTAGCGTTCGTTGGTCTCTCCCTGGGAGGCGGCGGCAGTGGCGAGCGTCCCTGCCAGGAGGCAGCCCGCGGTGATTAATGTTCTCATATCTGTGTTTGCTAACGAGTGTTCTCAAAGGCACATTACCGTGATCCGGGTACGGTAACGCGACCTTTTCTTACGGCCGTCTGCAAACGGGGGTTGCGCTGAACGCAAAAAACACGTATGACACAATCTGCCAAACGTCGCTAACCTCACCTGATGCTTCCGCTCTCGACTGCGCGACGAGCCCTCAGCAACAGATACTCGACCACGACCCCCAGCTTCGCAAAGCGTTGATCCTGTGTGTATCCGCCGACGTAGCGCGCATAAATCTGCTGGACGATGCCGGCGATCTTTACGTTGCCGAATACGTAGTGATACAGGAGGTCCTCGCGCGCCACGCCGTGGCCAATGTGGTTGAAGTAATACTCCACGAGCGCGTCTCGTCGTGGACAACCGGGCAGATGCGTCGCGTTCATCCCGAGGAACGGCATCTCCGCCACCTCTTCCGCGTGCGCCCAGTACGCCAGCGTAAGCCCGAGGTCCATGAGCGGGTGGCCGATCGTGCACATCTCCCAGTCGAGCACGCAGGCCACTTTCGTGAAAACGCCTGGCGCAAAGACGACGTTATCAAACTTGTAGTCGTTGTGGACGAGGCATCCGGCGTGGTCGGCGGGCATCTGCTTTCGCAAAAACTCACCGAGGTCTCCGAGTTCACCGACGTCTGGCGTACGTGCGCGCTCGAAACGCTTGATCCAGCCCTCGACTTGACGCTCGACGTAACCCACGGAGGAACCGAGGTCCGCGAGGGAAGAATCTCCAACTGGCAAGCGGTGCAGATCCACGAGCGTCTCCATGAGGGCGTGTGAGGCCTGACGCAACTGCGCTTCCGACAGCGAGCCACCCGTCGCTGCACGAACGATCTGCCCCTCGACGAAGCTCATTAGGTAAAAAGGTGCACCCAGCGTCTGCTCGTCTTCGCAGAGCGCAATCGGCAGGGGCGCCAGCGACGGCTGCCCCCCGTTTTGCGGAAGCGTACCTCCGACTTCGGCCAGACCTTCTAGCACGCGGTACTCCCGCACCATATCGTGCGCTTTGGCCGCACGCGGTCCGAAAGGCGGGCGCCGCAGGACGAGCCTGCGACCCTCCGCTTCGAGCAGGTAGGTCAGGTTGGAGTATCCACTCTTGAATTGGCGGACGTAAGTGAGTTCACCAAATGTTGGCGTGGCTGTTTGGAGGAATCGCCGCAACGCGTCGAGGTCTAAGTCCTCACCGGGCCGAGCATCTTGTTGCGGAGGGTTGGGCATGGCCGAAAGCTAAGCCTCGACACAAACAGTTGCCGACAGGTGCATGGCCCGTGTGCCTCTCGACCGCGAGGCGAGCATTTTAACGCATTCGAAATGACCTTGCGCCCTCTGCGACTTCGCGCCTTTGCGTTGAGCCCTCCACAGACGCGCACGACAACGCCAAAAGCCCAACCTGCATTTAGCAAATCGGGCTCCGAGCTATTGTAAGACAGTAGCGCCCTACAGCGCTACGTCCAGCTAGTAATCGTCGTTGTATCCACCGCGATCAGAGTCGCCGCCACGTCCGCCGCCGGACTTGCCGCCGCGATCGTTGCCGTAACCGCCGCCTCCGCGACTTCCACGGTCACTGCCGCCACCGTAACCGCCGCCGCCAGAGCGACCGCCTCGGTCACCGCCGCCGCCACCGTAGCCACCGCCGCCGCCGGAGCGACCACCACGGTCACC
>JBGTKC010000122.1:0-5532 GCA_041744755.1 Saprospiraceae bacterium | reverse complement strand
CATGCGCATGCCCGTGCAGCCCAATAAAGCGATCGTCGGGCGCAACGCCTTCGCGCACTCGTCGGGCATCCACCAGGACGGTCACCTCAAGAATCGCGAGAACTACGAGATCATCAACCCGAAGGACATCGGGCTCGACGATTCGTCCATCATCCTCACGGCCCGCTCCGGACGGCACGCCCTCAAGCACCACCTCGAGCGACTCGGGTTCGAGCTCAACAAGGACAAGCTCGACCGCGCGTATGGGAAGTTCCTCGCGTTGGCTGATCGCAAGAAGGAACTCCAGGACGAGGACCTCCTCACGATCATGGAGGTGTCGAAGAATCGCCGCGATCCCTTCAAGCTCAAATACCTCAGCGTGCAGTGCGGCAAGAAGGTGATGCCGACGGCGACGATTCAGCTGGAGATCGACGGGGAGTTGCATACGATGACGAGCTCGGGCGTCGGCCCGATCGATGCGGCCTTTACGGCGATCAAGAAGATCATCCGCCGAGAAATCCTACTCGAGGAATTTCTAATCCAGGCCATTACCCGCGGCAGCAATGACGTGGGCAAGGTGCACGTGTCGATCAACTACAAGGATTCGATCTACACTGGCTTCTCCGCCGACACCGACATCGTGACGGCGTCCGTGGAGGCTTACCTAAATGCGATTTCCAAGTTCTACAACATCCTCCGCACCAATGCAGAGGCGGAGATCACCGAGACCATCAAGCAGCTTTAGACCTCGATAATGCCCGCCAAAACTCTTTTCGACAAAATTTGGGACGCGCACGTCGTCAAGTCCATTGCCCACGGCCCGGACGTACTTTACATCGATCGGCACCTGATCCACGAGGTCACGAGTCCGCAGGCCTTTGCTGGACTCGAGAAGCGCGGGATCCCGGTCTTCCGCCCGCGGCAGATCGTGGCCACGGCCGATCACAACGTGCCGACGCTCCACCAGGAGCTGCCGATCCGCGACCGGCTCTCTCGGACGCAGGTAGCGACCCTGGTCGAGAACTGCGACAAGTTCGGCGTCGAGCTCTGGGGGCTCGGGCATCCGAAGCAAGGCATTGTCCATATCATCGGCCCGGAGTTGGGCATCACGCAGCCCGGCATGACGATCGTGTGTGGTGACTCGCACACGGCCACGCACGGGGCCTTCGGCACGATCGCCTTCGGGATCGGAACCTCGGAGGTCGAGATGGTGATGGCGACGCAGTGCCTCATGCAGGCCAAGCCGAAGTCCATGCGCATCAACGTCGAAGGTGAACTCGGCGCGGGCGTGACGGCCAAGGATTTGATCCTCTACGTCATCTCGCAAGTAACCGTGAGCGGCGGCACGGGCTACTTCGTCGAGTACGCGGGCTCGGCCTTCCGCGGGCTGTCGATGGAGGGCCGCATGACGGTCTGCAACATGTCCATCGAACTCGGCGCCCGCGGCGGCATGATCGCGCCGGACCAGACGACTTTCGAGTATCTCGAAGGCCGTGAGTTTGCGCCTCAAGGGCAAAACTGGACACAGGCCGTGGAAGCCTGGAGCCAGCTCGTCACCGACGAGGGCGCCACGTTCGACAAAGAGTTCCACTTCGACGCGGCTGACATTGAGCCGATGGTCACCTTCGGGACGACTCCGGGGATGGGGATGGGCGTGACGGCTCGGACGCCAGGGATCAAGGTCGGCGAGGCTTCCGCCAAAACCTTGGCCAAGTCGCTCGAGTACATGGCCCTGGCGCCGGAGCAGAGCTTGCTCGGCTTGCCGATCAACTATGTCTTCGTGGGCTCTTGTACGAATGGCCGCATCGAGGACTTGCGTGCGTTTTGCGAGGTCGTCGACGGACGCCAGAAAGCTGATCACGTCAACGCTTACATCGTACCCGGGTCTCAGGCCGTCTTGCGGCAGGCCGAGGCGGAAGGCCTGGACCGGGTTTTGGCAAAAGCCGGCTTCGAACTGCGACAGCCCGGCTGCTCGGCATGTCTCGCGATGAACGACGACAAGATTCCACCGGGCGAGTACTGCGTGTCTACCTCGAACCGCAATTTCGAAGGGCGGCAGGGGCCTGGGGCCCGAACGATACTGGCGAGTCCGGCGATGGCGGCCGCGGCGGCGGTAACGGGTAGGGTGACCGATGTACGGGAGCTGATGGTGTAGGCGCGGCAGCGCATTGAAGATTGCTAACTGAAAATTCAAAATTGCTTTGAAGAAGCTCCAAATTGTCCACTCTCCCGCCGTCCCGATCAACATCCAGGACATCGATACCGACCAGATCATCCCGGCGCGCTTCCTGAAGGCCACCGACAGGGTGGGTTTTGGTGACAACCTCTTCCGCGATTGGCGTTACGACGGGCAGGGACGGGCGGTAGAGAACTTTGCGCTCAACGATCCTGACTACAGCGGCGAGATCCTCGTGGCCGGACGCAACTTCGGCTGCGGGTCGAGTCGTGAGCACGCGGCCTGGGCGATCTACGACTATGGCTTCAAGGCCGTGGTGTCGAGCTTCTTCGCGGACATCTTCAAGGGCAATGCCCTCAACAACGGTCTCGTCCCGGTGCAGGTCAGTGAGGGATTCTTACAGGAGATCTTCGCTGCCATTGCTGCGAATCCGAGCACGGAGCTCCGCATCGACCTGCGCGAAAAGTCCATCACGCTGCCGCTCACCGGCACCGCCGAGCATTTCGAACTCAGCGACTACAAGCAGGAGTGCCTCATCAACGGCTACGACGACATCGATTATCTGCTCAATGTCCGCGGCGAGATCGAGGCCTTCGAATCGCAGCGGGCGAGCAGCTTTGTGGCTTAAGCAGTACGTAGCGACATGCACAAGAAGATAGCCGTCCTCGCGGGCGACGGGATTGGGCCGGAGGTGGTGGCCGAGGCGATCAAGGTCTTGCGGGCCATCGGGCGAAAGTTCGACCTCTCCTTCGAGTTTACCGAAGCGTTGATTGGCGCCTGCGCCATCGACGCCACCGGGGACCCGCTGCCGGAGGCGACGATCGAGGTCTGTAAAGCGAGCGACGCCATCCTCCTCGGCGCCGTTGGCACGCCGAAGTACGATAACGACCCATCGGCCGAGGTCCGCCCGGAGCAAGGGTTATTACGCTTACGCAAAACCTTTGGTCTGTACGCCAACATCCGCCCGATCGCGACCTATGAGCGGCTCTACGAAGCCTCGCCGCTCAAGACCGAGCGCGTACGCGGGGTTGATTTCGTGGTGTACCGCGAGCTGACCGGCGGGGCCTACTTCGGGGAGAAAGGTCGGACGGGGGCGGACTCCGCGTTCGACACGATCAGCTACTCGCGGTCGGAGATCGAGCGGATCGCGCACATGGCATTTAAAGCCGCGCAGTCGCGGCGTAAGCACCTCACGCTCGTGGACAAGGCCAATGTGCTAGAGACGAGTAGATTGTGGCGCGAGGTAGTGGACGTTTTGGCGAAAGCCTATCCTGATGTGACGCTAGAGAAGATGTTCGTCGACAACGCGGCGATGCAGATCATCCAGCGGCCGGTGCAGTTCGATGTCGTGTTGACGGAGAATATGTTCGGGGACATCCTGACGGATGAGGCTTCGGTGATTACGGGCTCTATAGGCCTGCTGCCCTCGGCGTCGGTGGGCGACGGCATCGCCATGTTCGAGCCGATCCACGGGAGCTACCCGCAGGCGGCCGGCAAGGGGATCGCTAATCCCTTCGGGACGATCTTGAGTGCGGCGATGCTGCTGGATCACTCTGGGGCGCACGAGGCGGCTGCGGCGGTTCGGGAGGCCGTCACGGCGGCGCTAAATGCGGGTGAGGTAACGGAGGACATCGCCGGCGGCAGGGCGATGAGCACGACGGCGGTGGGGGATGCGGTGGTGGGGTACCTATAGGCTCGGCCGGACGCCTGGCAATCAATCGTTCTTATGCGCCTCCTCGGTCTGCTTACGGTGCTCTGGTGTCTGGCGGGCGCGACCTTCGCCGGCTGGTACCTGGCGTACGACTACGCCGAGCTGCGCGACTTCTACCTGGCGCAGGCTGGACTCTACCGCGAGGCACACTGGGCGAGCGACTTTTTTACACCCGCTACGAAAGTGGCCGGGGATCGGTTCGCGATACTCGCGCTGGCCCTCGGACTGCCTACGGCGGGCTACCTGCTCGTCTGGGGCAGGCGAAGGCCAACGCAAATGGGTCAGCGGTCGCTTCTCCATGTGGGGCGCGCCGACGTGCTTGCGCTCGGATGCATCGCCTTAGGGCTCGGAGGCCTGTGGACGTACGCTACACGTGTGATTCCCGTCGCGTACGACGAGGCTTTCTCTGCGGTGCACGCCTCTGGGGCTGGCTGGTTTACCGCCTTGAGTTACTACATGCTACCCAACAACCACGTCCTATTCAACGTCCTCAACGCCAGTCTCTTCGGCTGGGCGGGAGACTTGGTGACGACTGGGCGGTTCATCTCGCTGCTTGCTTTTGTACTCGCGGGTGCGCTGCAATACACGTGGCTGCGAGCAGTGCTGAGGCAACGTGATCTCGCGGTGGCGTCCGTGTTCGTACTCTCTGCACTCCTCCCCATCTGGGGATTCGCGGCGCAGGCCCGGGGCTACATGCTCCTGCTCACGTTTAGCTGGGGTGCCTTCGTGGCTCTGTGGTGGTACTTGTTCCGCGCCGCGGGTACCCGCGGGCTTTCGGCTTTCGCGGTGTGTACCGCCTTGGGGTACGCCACCGTGCCCGTATTTCTGTACGTGCACCTGGGCCTGCTGTCGGGACTGGCGGCGGCGCTGATGTGGCGGCGGCGGTGGGACTGGCGCATCGTCGCGACGCAGGCCATCGCCGGGGTAGCCTCGTTGATGTTCTACCTGCCAGCCGTGACCTTCTCCGGTCTCGGGGCCATCACCGGCAACCGCTACGTGGTGAGCGGCAGCAGCTACCGCGAGTTCGCGGCGGGCTTTCTGCCCACGCTGCCGGATTACGTGAACCAGGTTTCGCCGGTGGTCGCGGCCTGGGGGGCACTGGTGTCACCGGCCGCAGTACTCCTGGTACTGGCGGGGTTGAGCTTACGGCCGGAGGGGCGCCGAATCGCGGTGCTTTGCTTGCTGTCGCTGGCCGCCCCCCTGGTGGTCGTACTGCTCATGCGGGTGACGCCCTTCTACCGGACCCTACTTTTCCAAATCCAGTATGCGGTTGCCGCGGTCATCGTGGCCGGGGTGTGGGGGGTGCAGCGCCTCTCCCGCAGGCCCGTCGCCCATCGTCTCGCGCTCGGGATCCTCTCGCTCGCGGCGGTGGGACTGGCGTACACCGGACCGCGGGAGTTCTACATCCGCCTCTACTACTACGACGTCAATTCGGTCAACTACCAGGAGAACTTGTTGCTCAAACAAATACCTCCAGTGGCATCGGTGTGGTGTAGTGACGAGAGCTCTCACGCACGTTACCTCCTGGATCAACGTGGGGTGCGGACCCTCGGCCAGGGAGCGGATCCGCGGACCGACTACCTGCTGCGGAGGCCGGGCGAGGTCCGGCTCCCCGAGGGGGCGCAATTAGTAGCTACGGGTGCCGACCTTGAGCTCTATCGGTTGC
>JBGTKC010000121.1:0-3272 GCA_041744755.1 Saprospiraceae bacterium | reverse complement strand
GTCGCGTTGCTCGGGCTTGGACCAGAGGCAGAATTCGAGCAGGAAGCAATCCATCAGATCGACCGTGTCGCGGCCGTTGAGGTGGGCCGAGGTGCGTAGGAGTCGCACGGCCTTCTTCCAGCGGCGGTCGTAGACGCGGATCTGGTCGACGGGGTCGGGGCGCTCGGCGTTGTAGTGGTCGATGCGTGTCCGCAAAACCTGGATCGTGTTGAGGGCCTCGGGCGAGACTTCGACCTGATCTATATCGAGGGAGAGCTGGTCGAGCTCGTCTTGCGAAAGCGCGACGCCTTGCGGCAAAACGACCTCGTAGACGTCCGCTGTATCGGTAATCAACTTCACGAAGCTGTCGAACTTGCGAACGTTGTCGACCTCGAGGCGGACGAGGAAACGGTCCCAGAGAGGATCTAGACTCGACCCCGGCGCGGGCAACTCATTCGAGGCCGAGATGATGGCGCGCACGTCGACGGCTACTTCTTGCTCGCCATTGCGGTAGACGCGTTCGTTGAGGATCGTGAGCAAGGCATTCTGGATCGCCGGACCCGCCTTCCAGATCTCGTCGAGGAAGACCACGTTGGCGCCCGGCAAATAGCGCTCCGTGAGGCGCTCGTACTTGTCCTCGTCTTTGAGCTTCCGGATCGAGACCGGTCCGAAGATCTCGTCGGGCGTCGAGAACTTCGACATCAGGTACTCGAAGCTTGTCCCGTCCGAGAACGCGTGCTTGAGGCGCCGGGCGATGAGGGACTTGCCGACACCCGGGGGGCCGAGGAGGAAGATGCTCTCGCCGGCGAGGGCCGTGAGTAAGGAGAGGGCAACGGCTTGCTCGCGTTCGTGGAGTTTTGCCGTAAGGCCAATAAGTAAATCCTGGGTGCGCTGACGGATTGGGGGAATAATTTTCAATTGACAATTTTCAATGCGCTGCCGCGTAGAGCACGCTGGCGAGAGGAGACGAGGTAGGTAGATGCGGCGGACGGTGTCACGGGTATATTCAAAATTGTCAATTGGAAATTGAAAATCTAACGCCTGACCCCCGTCTCCTCCAAATGGTGCCCCCTCACCACTTCGTCCGCCGTCGCCTCCCTGACGTGCAGTACGGCGCCGGTGAAGTAAAGCGTACGCCCGGCCATGTGGTGGTTGAAGTCGATGATGGCCTCGGCGCCGTCGAGCCGCACGACGCGGCCGGTGTGGACGACGCCGTCGTTGGCGGTGAGGCGAATGTGGTTGCCGGGCGTCAGCAGGCCCGGGGGCACTGCGCCGTCGCGCTCGGCGAAGAGCGACTTCGGCAGCGTGAGGACCTGGTCGGCGCGTTTGGCGCCGTAGGCGTCGTCGGGCGGGAGCGTGAAGGCGAACTCCCCGCGGTCGCTCAGGTCCCGCAAGTGCGCCTCGAAGGCCGGGAGCATCTTACCGACGCCGAACAGGAAGGTGAGCGGGTAGTTGACGTCCATGCGCTCGAGGAGCTCGCCACCCGGTCCGCCCTCGTGTAAGTCGTAGCGGAGGGTCACGACCTTACCCTCGGAAATAAAAGTCGCCATACACCGCTGCTAACCGTAGAAACCACACGATGGTTAAGCAATATCCACGCGGACGGCCTAGTTAATGTGAGAACTTGATCATTAACAAACCTAAGTCTTAATCGTACGCCCATGACACGAGCCCATACACAAAGTTGTTTAGTGCGCCTCGCCTATCGCGAGCTGCCGACCTGCGAGCGTCTCGAGACCGAGTACGCCCTCACGCAAGACCGCGAGGCGCAACGGGCCTACCGCGAGATCGTCGCCGCTAAGCGGGAGCTGCCGCAGGTGCTGTTCTCGCCGCGGTCGTCGACGATCGACGCCATCCTCGCCTACAGCCGCAAGCCCTCCCTGGAGCCCAGCTGCTGAACTCCTCGGCGCTAGGTGTCCCCAGACGGGAGGCATCAAGGCTGAAAGCCCCTCCCGTAGCCCACGGGGGGGCTTTTGCTTTCGGGGGCGGCCTGCGCGCGGAGGGCCGTAAAGCCCCGGCGTCAGATGATCGGCGGGCCGCGGGAGCCCCACTGTACGAGAGCAGCACCACGCAGCCGTGCCCCAACTTCCCTGTCCCTTCCGACCTTCTCAGGGAAGCGACCGGCTAACGCCAAAACTTTTCCAACTTTTTTTGTCAACACGCTAGTACAATCAACACAGATTGTTTACTTTTGGTCCGACAGAAACACCTTACACGCCAACACCAATATCATGGCTAACGACAGAGAATCGAAACTAAAAGCCCTCCAACTTACCGTCGACCGGCTCGAGAAAAGCTACGGCAAGGGGACCATCATGCGACTGGGTGACAAGGCTCGCTCGGATGTGGACACCATCCCCTCCGGATCGCTCGGACTCGACATCGCCCTCGGGATTAACGGCTTCCCCCGCGGTCGCGTCATCGAGATCTACGGGCCGGAGTCCTCGGGTAAGACCACGCTCGCCATCCACGCCATCGCGGAGGTTCAGCGTAAAGGTGGCCTAGCCGCCATCATCGACGCGGAGCACGCCTTCGACCGCACTTACGCCGAAGCCCTCGGCGTCGACACCGAAAACCTCTTCATCACCCAGCCCGACAACGGCGAGCAAGCCCTCGAGATTACCGAGAGCCTCATCCGCTCCGGCGCGATGGACATTGTCGTGGTCGACTCCGTCGCCGCGCTCACGCCCCGCGCCGAGATCGAGGGCGAGATGGGTGACTCGAAGGTCGGCCTCCACGCCCGCCTTATGTCGCAGGCCATGCGTAAGCTCACTGCCTCGATCGCGAAGACCAACTGCACCTGCATTTTCATCAATCAGCTCCGCGAGAAGATCGGTGTCCTCTTCGGCAACCCCGAGACGACCACCGGCGGTAACGCCCTGAAATTCTATGCCTCGATCCGCCTCGACATCCGCAAGAACGGCTCGGCCCTTAAGGACAAGGAGGGCAACGTCATCGGCAACCACGTCAAGGTCAAGGTGGTCAAGAACAAACTCGCACCTCCATTCCGGATCGCGGAGTTCGATATCATGTACGGTCAGGGGATCTCGAAGTCCGGCGAGATCGTCGACCTCGGCGTCGACCACGACATTATCCAGAAGTCCGGCGCCTGGTACGCCTACGACGGCGCCAAGATCGCACAGGGGCGAGATGCCGCGAAGCGCTTCCTCGAGGACAATCCCGAGATCGCCGACGAGATCGAACTCAAGATCAAGGCCATTATCGCTCCCACGGAGGGCGACGGTAGTCCGAGCGCCAACGGTAAGAGCAAAGGCAAGCTTGCTGTCGCCGCT
>JBGTKC010000120.1:0-3762 GCA_041744755.1 Saprospiraceae bacterium | reverse complement strand
AATGCCATCGTGGCGGAGCGCGCGAAGATTAGCCTCGGTGGGCCGCCGCGCAGCAAGACTACTTCAGGCGGCGCGGGCCCGATCAAGGTTGCGCACCCAATCCTCTACGCGATGCTCACGGACTGGCGCGCCAGGCAGGCCAAGGTGGACGAGGTGTCCATTTCCGATGTGTTGAGTGCTAAGGCCATGCGCGCGTTGACCTCGGCGCGACCCATGACGGGCAAACAACTCTTGTTCGTCCAAGGCATCGGCGCCACCACCGCCCGGCGTCACGGCGCCGAATTGCTCCAGATCATTGGCACCTATGCGGACATGGAGGCCAGGGGTGAGCTTTCGCCAAAACCTGCCACGGGGGAGCCATCCGGCAAGGCATCGGGCGAAGTAGTCTCCGATCTGAATTCCACTTCCTCGCTCACCTTATCGATGTTCCGCAACGGACAAACCGTCCAGGAGATCGCGGACGGGCGCGGCTACACCTTGAGTACGATCTACAACCACCTCGCGGCGGCCGCGGAAGCCGGCGCCACGGACGCCGACGGCGTGATTGCCGCGGCGGACTACCAGCGGATCGTAGCTTACTTAGAGGACAACGACGGCGAGATGAACGGGAGCTTCGGCCACTTCGACGGCAAGCTAGACAGCGGCTTGATCAAGCTCGGTCGGGCGATCTGGCGACGGGGGAAGGGGTAAGTGCGCGAACACGAGGTCTGAGCTTATTAGCGCGGGTTTGCGAGAAGCCCTCTAATATCAATACGGTCTACGGCAGGTCGGTAAGCGTCCGCGGGTCGGCACTCTCCAAATCGACACGGACTACCTCTACCACGCCTGCCCCGTCATCGATCGTGAAGACGATCCCGTGCCTCCCGACGAGCCCGCGACGATACTCGTACTTGCGGTTGAGCAGTTCGCGCATGCGTGTATGGCGGCGGGGCATTTCCAGCGTCGAATCGACACCCGCTTTAATAGCAGTCTCCAAGGGATCGGCGTAGACGAAGCCAAACTCGTCGGCGACAAAGTTGATGATGTCGAGGAATTGCTCGGCAGCCCCATCGGCGACGATTAGTCGAAACGCCTGCGCCACGATCCAATCTTTTCGTTGAACTGATCCCGCGTTAGCACGCCCTCCCCCCGCCGCATCGCATCCACGCGGGCGTCGAGTAAGTCGCCGAGAGATCGGCGGTGAAGCCCGTGCCGTCGGCGTCGAAGCTCACGAAGGGCTCACGAGGCGCCAGCGGGTCAGACAACTTGAGCTGCGCGACGATGGCGGCGAGCTGTCGCTCGTGATCGCCGGCGCTAATGAGGTGCACGAGCTCTTGTTTGAGTTGCTGTAGTTGCATGCCCGAGGTGGAGGTACGCCACCGTCCGTACTTACCGCACCTCCACCTCGATGTCCTTCGCCTGCGCACTGGCGAGCTTCGGGACCGTGATAACGAGCACCCCGTGGGCATCGACCTCGGCCGTAATCGCGGTCTTATCGGCGTGCTCGCTAAGTTGAAAGGAGCGCTCGAAGTGACGCACGGGGAACTCCTGAAGCAAGAAGTCCGGCGGCTCCTCCGCTGGGGTACGCACGCCGTGGATGTAAAGTGTGTCGTCGGAGACGATGACCTTGATGTCCGCTTTCGCAAAACCGACGGCGTAGACGTGGGCCGTGAAGTAGGCACCGTGGTCGGCGATGTTGACGGGGACATTGTGGGCGGGGCGGCGCCAGCCTTCAGGGCGGTAGTTTGGGCGGGGCCCGCGGCCGCGTTTGTGTTGATGTTGCATAACGAAGTAGACGCGGAGAGCGACGCGATACGCTATTGCTCGCCGAAATAATCCTCGTACAAATCGCCGAGCAGGCCTTCGAGCCGTTCGCGGGCGTAGCGCTTGCGGGAGATCGCCGTGCGGACGGGTACGCCGTGGCTGGCGGCAATGACCAAGAGGCTCTCGCCGACGATCACGTTGCGGCGGAAAGTCTCGGCTTGAAGGCGTGGGAGTTCAGCGAGGGCTGCATCCACGCGCGACCAGAATTCTGTTGCGTCAAGGTCACCTGCAGCTACATCAATCTCTTGCGAGGAGCTACCGAGCCTGTGAAAAGCTGTTGCCCCGAGTTCGAGCCGTATTTCCGTTCGGCTTTCGCCAAAACCGTTGGTCTCAAGGGGAATGATAAGCGGTTGCGTGGCGCGGCGCCGGTAGCCGTCCGTGATCCCGTTTCGTAATGCCAGGTAGAGCCAGGCGCGGGGGGCCCCGATAGCCTGGCTCTCGCTGGTTTTGGCGAAAGCCGTCCACACTTGCTGGACCATGTCCTCGGCATCCTCACGCGTAGCGCCGCGGCCCATCGCGAAGGCGAGCAACTCGGGAGTGAAGGCGGCGTGGAAGGAGGTCAAGGCGGGGGGGGGGGCGAGATCGGTTGTCGTCTCGTAGGTAGACGGCATCACGTACCGAATACGCTAAACGCTTGAGGACAGAACCTACTCCCGCCGGCGGATGATCCAGCGCACGCTGTACAGAGCGTCTCATCGGTGCCTACGCGGTAAGTTTCGACAAAGGTTCAACCGTCGGCGCGGATAGTGTTGAGGGGCCCGGCGATCGAGGTGTACGTAAAGCCCTGGGCATTAGCTCAATACACGATTAGCTCTCCGATCCCCACGGGATAGGACTTCACAAACTCCCCTGAGCTCCATCCTCCAGCCTTGGCGCTGAGTATCTCCACCAACTTCTCCGGCACCGCCTCATCGGCGAGTTCCATGCGGAGGATATTCTTGAAGCCAATCTTTTGCTTACCGCTGAAATTCCCGAGGTAGTGCTTAGCGTTTGCCTGGATGGTGATCTCGCCGAAGAAGGCCGGTATGTCTTCCGACCAATTCGAGAAGGTAATATTCCCCACCGGGACGACCACCTTGCGGACGAGGTACTGCCCCGCCGGGACGTTCTGAATAACGCTGTGCGGCGATATGGGCGAGAGAGATCTCGAGGCGTAAACAGCTTTAGTGTCTAGGTTCTGGATCGTCACCAGCATTCCGAAACCTTTCGACATCATGCCCGAAGAGGTCGCCGAGACCGCCACGAGAGCTCCCCCGTCTTCCTTCACGAAGCTCTGACTCGCGCAGGAGCCGAGGGCAATCATCGCCAACCCTACGAAGACAAACGAAAGTACGGTGGGCACAAACCGCGGGCGGCTAAAGCGCAAGTCTAGGAGGACGAGTAGCGATACTCGGCGGGTGGAAAGTTTTCGATGCATGGCTGTTCAGTGAGATTTATACTCGTGACCATGCTTGGTGTGATGAGATGCAGGCGCCAATGCTCTCTGCGCCCCTTCCCGCTCAAGGCGATCCAATTTCCTACACCTTCCCCGCGTAGCTATCGCTGTGCACCCCCGCCACCGCCCGCCCACTCGGATCGGCGTTGTCCTTAAAGCTCTCGTCCCACTCGATCGCGCGCTCCGTCGAGCAAGCCACCGACTTGCCGCCGGGCACGCACTTGGCCGCATCGGGCAGCGGGAAGTGCTCGGCGAAGATGGCGCGCGCGCGGTAGGCCTCCTTGGTGGCGGGCGTGTTGTACGGGAACTTGTAGGCCGCATTGGCCATCTGCTGGTCGCTCACCTCCTGCTCGGCCGTCGCCTTGATAGCGTCGATCCAGCCATAGCCTACGCCGTCCGAGAATTGCTCCTTCTGGCGCCAGGCGACGCTTTCGGGGAGTAGCTCCCCGAAGGTCTCGCGCAGGATGTGCTTCTCGATCTTGCCGTGGCCGCACATCTTGTCGGTAGGGTTGACCTGCGACATC